>NZ_MIFU01000013.1:0-170241 GCF_001855215.1 Pseudomonas sp. 06C 126
GCATCGCCGAAATGCTCTGGCGCAGGGCCGGGATGCCGCTGGAGCCGCCGGTGAAGAACACCGTGTCGACCTGGGCCACGTCTACCGAGGCGTCGTCGAGCAGTTGGGTCACGCTGTTGCGCACCCGCTCCAGCAGGTTGTCGATGGAGGACTCGAACAGGGCGCGGCTCAGTTCCACGCTCAGGCCTGGTTCTACCCGGTCCAGCGGTACATGGCGGCTGTCGTCGTGGGTGAGGTGGATTTTGGTTTCTTCCACCTCCATGGCCAGCCAGTGCCCGGCGCGCTGTTCGATCAGCTTGAACAGGCGGTCGATGCCACCGGTGTCCTCGATGTCGTAGCGCATGCTGCCCAACGCAATCTGGGATTTTTGCGAGTACACCGAGTTGATGGTGTGCCAGGTGGCCAGGTTCATATGGTGGCTGGTGGGCATGTAGGCGCCGCTTTTCATACGGCTGCCGTAGCCGAACAGCGGCATCATGCCTTGCAGACTCAGCTGTTTGTCGAAGTCGGTACCGCCGATATGCACGCCGCCGGTGGCGAGGATGTCGTCGTGGCGGTTGTCGTGCTTGCGTCGCTCGGGCGACAGGCGCACCAGGGAGAAGTCGGACGTACCGCCGCCGATGTCGACAATCAGTACCAACTCTTCTTTTTCAATGGTGGACTCGTAGTCGAAGGCTGCGGCAATCGGCTCGTACTGGAACGAGACTTCCTTGAAGCCGAGCTTGCGGGCCACGTCCACCAGGGTGTCTTCGGCCTCTTTGTCGGCCATCGGGTCGTCGTCGACGAAAAATACCGGGCGGCCCAGCACCACTTCCTCGAACTCACGACCGGCGGTGGCTTCGGCGCGGCTCTTGAGCTGGCCGATAAACAGGCCCAGCAGGTCCTTGAACGGCATGGCCGTGCCCAGCACGCTGGTGTCGTGCTTGATCAGCTTGGAGCCCAAAAGGCTCTTGAGCGAGCGCATCAGGCGGCCTTCGTAGCCTTCCAGGTACTCGTGCAGCGCCAGGCGGCCATAGACCGGGCGGCGTTCTTCGAAGTTGAAGAACACCACTGACGGCAGGGTGATCTTGTCGTCCTCCAGCGCGATAAGCGTTTCCATGCCGGGACGGATCCAGCCGACAGTGGAGTTGGACGTGCCGAAGTCGATGCCGCAGGCACGGGCTGGGGAGGTGTTGTTCATGTCTAACAGGTTCCGGTTAAAAAACGGCCGCGCAGTGTATGTCACTCGCGTGCAGATGCGTAGGCCGACTATCCGCTAAATACAGCAGACTTGTTACCTTGAAAGGTCGGCTCTTTGCCCCCAACTCCTGTGCATACGGTTGGTGGCTGTCGAAAGGATCAAGTTTGTCCTGCAAGCCGCCGATAATTTTCTGACGCACCTCGAATCGCCCCGCAATGCCCCGGCAGGCAGGGCGCGACTGTGCGATCTCGATAACGGATGGTGATGCCCCCATGGATTTCAAAGACTATTACAAGATTCTTGGTGTCGAGCCGACGGCCGACGACAAGACAATCAAGGCCGCTTATCGCAAGCTGGCGCGTAAGTATCATCCCGACGTCAGCAAGGAAAAGGACGCGGAAGCGAAGTTCAAGGACGCCTCGGAAGCCTACGAAGCGTTGAAAAGCGCAGACAAGCGCGCCGAATACGACGAGTTGCGCCGCTATGGCCAGCACGGTCAGCCCTTCCAGGGGCCGCCAGGCTGGCAGAGCCGTGGCGGGTTTGGCGGTGGCCAGGATACGGGCGAGTTTTCGGACTTCTTCAGCTCGATCTTCGGCTCGCGCGGCAATGGTTTTGGCGGTGCCCAAGGGCGCAGCCCCGGCCGTCGCGGCCAGGATGTGGAGATGGAACTGCCGGTGTTCCTGGAAGAGACCCTGTCTACCGAGTCCAAGGCGATCAGCTTCCAGATTCCGCAATACGATGCGTCGGGCCGGCATGTCAGCAACACCACCAAGAGCCTGAATGTAAAAATCCCGGCCGGTGTGGCCGATGGCGAGCGCATCCGCCTCAAGGGCCAGGGCGCGCCGGGGATTGGCGGTGGGGCCAATGGCGACCTGTACCTGATCATCAAGTTTGCGCCGCATCCCAAGTTCGAAGTCGACGGCGAAAACCTGATCATCAACCTGCCTCTGGCACCCTGGGAGCTGGCGTTGGGCGCGGAAGTCGCGGTGCCGACGTTGACCGGCAAGATCAACCTCAAGGTCCCGGCCGGCAGCCAGAATGGCCAGCGCATGCGCGCCAAGGGCCATGGCTTGCTGAACAAGGCCGGGCAACGCGGCTATCTGTTTGTGCAGCTCAAGGCCGTGATGCCCAAAAGCAGCGACGAAGAGGTCAAGGCGTTGTGGCAGGAGCTGGCGAAAAAGGCTGATTTTGATCCGCGGGAAAACTGGGGTCGCTAAGGGGGGGAGCGGGCTTACTGTGACCAGCGGGCTTGTTGTGGCGAGCGGGCTTGCCCCGCGCTGGGGTGCGAAGCAGCCCTACACCCTGCCACTGAGGTGTATCTGGAAGAATGCAGTGACTTTATTGGGGCTGCTTCGCCCCCCAGCGCGGGGCAAGCCCGCTCGCCACAATAAACAATCGCACTAGCACCGTCGCGGCAGCACCACGGTGAATGTGGTGCCTTCGGCCTCGCTGGAGGTCACTTCAATCGTGCCCTGATGGGCCAGCACCACTTCCTTGACGATAAACAGCCCCAGCCCGAGGCTGGTCGAGGTGTTGCCCAGTTCTTCAGTGGCGCTGCGTACCAGCGGGTCGAAGACGGTGCCCAGCGCCGCCTGGGGAATCGGGATGCCGTAGTTGTGCACGCTCAGTTCCACGGTGTCGGGCGTGCCCTTGAGGTTCAGGGTCACTGCCTGGCTGTTGAGGCCGTGCTGCAACGCGTTGCCAATCAGGTTCTGCAGCAGTTGATCGATTCGCCCACGATCCCACTGCCCCTGGGTGTCGTCCTCGACATGCAAATGGGCCTGGCAATCCGGGCGACCGGCGCATGCTTCGTCGATGGCGGCCTGCGCGGCGTCAGCCAGGTTCATCGGCTTGGGTTCGATCGGCAGGCTGCTGCCCAGCCGGCTGCGCACAAACTCCAATAGATCGCGGACCATTGCCCCCATATGCCGGGCGCCATTTTTGATATTGCCCACCAGGCTCAAGCCTTGGCTGTCCAGCGCGACTTTGCGCAACAACATCTCGGTGGACATGTTCACCGCCTGCAGCGGTGCGCGCAGGTCGTGGCCGAGGATGGCGAGGAAAATATCCCGCGAGCGATTGACCTGCTCGGCGTAGGCCGCGGTGGATTCGGCCAGGGCTTCGTCGATGGCCTCATTGAAGCGGATCATGTCCTGGAAGTACGTCATGTCCGGCACTTCGAGGCTATCGACCCACAGCCGGATCACACAGGCCCGCAGGTGGCGGAACTCGGAGGTCATCTGCACCAGGTCAAAACCCACGGTATGACGTAGCTCGCCATGGCTGGCGGCGGCTTCGTCCAGGCTTGGGGTTTTCTCCGGGCCTTCGCCCTTGGCCTTGGCCGCTTGTTCGTCGGCGCTCTGGCGGGTGTTCATGTCCCGTGCGGCGGCCAGCAGGATCGAGTGCGCGTGGTCGCGCAGTTGCGTGCGGTTCAGGGTGTCGGCGGCCGGGGTCAATGTTTCGGCAAACTGCTCCCATTCATCGACGATCCGCTCGGCATGCAACACGATGAATTCGGATAGGCCCATAGCCAGGTTCCCAAGTGCAAGACAGTAAAGAGGCGCATCGTAGCGCCTTACGCCTCTTCGCTTCACTGGCACACAGGGTTAATGCCGATGAACGGTCAGAATAGAAAGTAACGCTGGGCCATCGGCAACACATCCGCCGGTTCGCACCACAGCAATACACCGTCGGCCTTGACCTGATAGGTCTGCGGATCTACCTCGATCTGCGGCAGGTAGTCGTTGTGGATCAGGTCGGTCTTCTGCACCTGGCGGCAGCCCTTGACCACCCCGATCTGCTTCTTCAGGCCCAGGGCTTGCGGCAGGCCCTCGGCCAGCGCCGCCTGGCTGATAAACGTCAGGCTGGTGGCGTGCAGCGCGCTGCCGAAGCTGGCGAACATCGGCCGGTAGTGGACCGGCTGCGGCGTAGGGATCGAGCCGTTGATATCGCCCATCAGGCTTGAGGCAATCGCCCCACCCTTGAGAATCAACGTGGGCTTGATCCCGAAGAACGCCGGGCGCCACAGCACCAGGTCGGCCCACTTGCCCACCTCGATCGAGCCCACTTCATGGCTGATGCCATGGGTGATCGCCGGGTTGATGGTGTACTTGGCGATGTAGCGCTTGGCACGGAAGTTATCGTTGCCTGCTCCGTCCCCCGGCAGCGGCCCGCGCTGTTTTTTCATTTTGTCGGCGGTTTGCCAGGTGCGCATGATCACCTCGCCCACGCGGCCCATGGCCTGGCTGTCGGAGCTGATCATCGAGAATGCGCCAAGGTCATGCAGGATATCTTCGGCGGCGATGGTTTCGCGGCGGATGCGGCTTTCGGCGAAGGCCACGTCTTCGGCAATGCTCGGGTCCAGGTGATGGCAGACCATCAACATGTCCAGGTGCTCGTCGATGGTATTGCGGGTGAATGGCCGGGTCGGGTTGGTGGAGCTGGGCAGCACGTTGGGGAAACCGCAGGCCTTGATGATATCCGGCGCATGCCCGCCGCCAGCGCCTTCGGTGTGGTAGGTGTGGATGGTGCGCCCCTTGAGGGCGGCGAGGGTGGTTTCGACAAAACCGGACTCGTTGAGGGTGTCGCTGTGGATCGCCACCTGCACATCGTATTCGTCGGCCACGCTCAGGCAGTTGTCGATGCTCGCCGGGGTGGTGCCCCAGTCTTCATGCAGCTTCAAGCCAATAGCCCCGGCCTTGACCTGTTCGATCAACGGCTCAGGCAGGCTGGCGTTGCCCTTGCCGGTAAAGCCGATGTTCATCGGGAACGCATCGCTGGCCTGCAGCATGCGCGCCAGGTGCCACGGGCCCGAGGTGCAGGTGGTGGCGTTGGTGCCGGTGGCCGGCCCGGTGCCGCCGCCGATCATGGTGGTGACGCCACTGGTCAGCGCCTCTTCGATCTGCTGCGGGCAGATGAAGTGCACATGGGTGTCGATGCCGCCGGCGGTGAGGATCATGCCTTCGCCGGCAATCACTTCGGTGCTGGCGCCGATGGCCAGGGTCACGCCCGGCTGGATATCCGGGTTGCCGGCCTTGCCGATCCCGGCGATACGCCCGTTCTTCAGGCCGACATCGGCCTTGACGATACC
The DNA here is from genome assembly GCF_001855215.1 of Pseudomonas sp. 06C 126. NCBI lineage: Bacteria > Pseudomonadati > Pseudomonadota > Gammaproteobacteria > Pseudomonadales > Pseudomonadaceae > Pseudomonas > Pseudomonas sp. 06C 126. The sequence continues at coordinate 5,271 of NZ_MIFU01000013.1, forward strand.
CCAGTGATCGATGATCAGCGCGTTGGTGATCACCGTGTCGACCACGTCGGCGGCCAGCAGTTGGCTCTGGCCCTGGCCGTCGCGGATAACTTTGCCGCCGCCGAACTTCACTTCTTCGCCGTAGGTGGTGAAGTCCTGTTCCACTTCAATCCACAGCTCGGTATCGGCCAGGCGGACCTTGTCGCCGACGGTGGGGCCGAACATGTCGGCGTAGGCTTGGCGGCTGATTTTCATAGGGGTGTCCTGAAGAATTTGTGTTGAATGTGAATCCGCTATCGCAGGCAAGCCAGCTCCCACATTTGAAATGCGTTCCCATGTGGGAGCTGGCTTGCCTGCGATGCGGCCCTACAGGTCGCCCATGATGCGTCCGGCAAACCCGAACACCCGGCGCAACCCCGCCAGCTCCACCAACTCCACCTCGCGGCTCTGCCCTGGCTCAAAGCGCACCGCCGTGCCCGCCGGGATGTTCAGGCGCATGCCGCGGCTCAGGGCACGATCGAAGGCCAGCGCGTCGTTGGTCTCGAAAAAATGGTAATGGGAGCCGACCTGGATCGGCCGGTCGCCGCTGTTGGCCACGCTCAGGGTGACAGTGCGGCGGCCCACGTTGAGTTCGATTTCACCAGGCTGGATCTGATATTCACCAGGAATCATGCAGGTTGCCCCAGGGTCTTGTAGTAGATGGCGGTCGGGCTGTAGCGCCCGTCCGGGCTTTGGCAGTAGTCCGGCAGTTCGCCGATCTTGGTGTAGCGCAGCGCCTGGTAGAAAGCTTCGGCGGGGGAGCCGGCTTCGGTGTCCAGGTACAGCAGGCCGCGCTTGTGCTGGCGCGCGCACAGCTCCAGGGCGCTCATCAATTGCTGGCCGAGGCCGTGGCGCCGGGCGTCATTGCGCACCAGCAGCTTTTGCACCTCGGCGCGGTTGAGGCCGTTGGCTTTCTGGCACAGCGCCAGTTGTACGCTGGCCAGCACCTGTTCATCGCGCACCACCACCCACAGCAGCAGGCTGGAGTCCTCGATACCGGCCTGTACGCCGTCGAAATAGTCCCGTGCCTGAGCCGCGTCGAGGTCGGCCATGAAGCCCACCGATGCGCCGTGCTGCACGGCGTCCAGCAACAGCTCAATCAAACCCTGGCGGTAATGGGCAAAGCTTTCGGTGTTCACTCGACGCAGTTGGGCGGCGCTCATTGCTGTTACTCCTTGTGAACCGCCGGCGGCTGGGCGCCAGGGTTGAGCATCAGTTGCATAAAGGTCAGGTCCAGCCAGCGGCCGAACTTGGTGCCCACCTGGGCCATTTGCCCGGTGATGCCAAAGCCCAGGCGCTCATGCAGGCGGATCGAGGCCTGGTTGCCGCTTTCGATGGCGGCGACCATCACGTGTTTGTCGCAGGCCCTGGCGCGTTCGATCAGGGCCTGCATCAGCAGGGGGCCGAGGCCTTTGCCGCGTTGGTCATTGCGCACATACACCGAATGCTCGACGGTATGGCGAAAGCCGTCGAAGGGCCGCCAGTCACCGAACGAGGCATAGCCGACCACGTGCTCGGCCTCCACCGCCACCAGGATCGGATAGAACTGTGCCTGGCGCGCACTGAACCAGGCCTGGCGGTTGCCCAGGTCCACCGGTTGGTCGTTCCAGATCGCCGTGGTGTTGAGCACGGCATCGTTGTAGATATCGCGGATCGCCGGCAGGTCGCCGTGCACCGCGTCACGAATCAGCAAGGACATGGCCGGGCCTCAGGCGATGGGTTGGTGGACGGTCACCAGCTTGGTGCCGTCGGGGAAGGTGGCTTCGACCTGGATATCCGGGATCATCTCCGGAATGCCTTCCATCACTTGCTCGCGAGTGAGCAGGGTGGTGCCAAAGTGCATTAGGTCGGCCACCGTGCGCCCGTCGCGCGCGCCCTCGAGCAGGGCGGCGGAGATGTAGGCGATGGTTTCCGGGTAGTTGAGCTTCACCCCGCGCGCCAGGCGGCGTTCGGCCACAAGGCCTGCGGTGAAGATCAGCAGTTTGTCTTTTTCCCGTGGGGTCAGGTCCATGGTCAGCAATCCGTCATAAAAAGCATTCTAAAAAACACCGAAAATCCAATGTGGGAGCTGGCTTGCCTGCGATGGCAGCACCTAGGTTTGTCTGGGGGGCCGAGTCGCCTGTATCGCAGGCAAGCCAGCTCCCACACAAGCCAGCTCCCACACAAGTTCAGTTCCACCTTGAATGTTCAGGTGTTCCAAATTCTTGGGGGCACAGCTTCACGCCCCAGCAATGCCGGGCGCAACAGCCGCCACAGATCAATCAACCAGGCCCGCGCCAGTAACGTCTCGCTGGCCAGGCAGCGCGCCACCAGCAAACCGGGCAGTTGGGTCAGGTCGCCACGCACTGCATGCGGCAGCGCACGGCATTGTTCAAGCAGTTCGGTATCGATTTCCCCGCTCACCAGCAACGTGGCAAACACCGGCTGCCCATCCAGGCCAATCGGTGAGTCGAGCAGGCCGTCGTCGCCCACAATGCGTTGGCGCTCATGCCACAGCAACTGGCCGTCGCGGCGGATATCCAGGTGCGACTGAAAGTGCCCCCGGTCGAAACGCTCGCCACTGGCCGGGCGCCCTAGCGCCACCACGTCCCAGTAGAACAGCCGGGCGTCGCCTTCGAGGTTGATGCGCGTGCTGAGTTCGGCCTGGGCGGCGCTGAACACGATGGTTTCCTGGGGCAGCCACTCCAGGGTGGCGCCGGCCTCGACCGTCAATACCACCTGCTGGTAGGCCGGCCCGCTGGCGCGATACCACTTGGCGGCGCCGGGGCTGGTCAATTGCGCCCACGCGCCCTCAGCCAGATGGGCGGTGATATCCAGGCGATCCCCCCCGGCAATCCCGCCCGGCGGGTGCACGATGATGTGCTGGCACACCTCGGGGCCTTCGGCGTACAGGTGCTTTTGCACCCGCAGCGGGCCCAGGTGGCGGCGCAGTACCGGACGAGTGGTCGCGCCGAATCGTGCATAGCCCAACTCCAGCGCGGCGTGCCAGCTGGGGGTGAACAGGGCGGTGGGGGCAGGAACAGTCATGGTTTGGGCTTATCAACGAGACGCTACAGATTAGATGGTAACCAGGCCGCGTACACCCTCGGCCTCCATATTTTCACCACGGCCTTGCTGGACGATTTCCCCGCGGGACATCACCAGGTATTGATCGGCCAGCTCGGCGGCGAAGTCGTAGAACTGCTCCACCAGCAAAATCGCCATGTCGCCGCGCTCGGCGAGTTTCTTGATCACCGCACCGATCTCCTTGATCACCGAGGGCTGGATGCCTTCGGTGGGCTCGTCGAGGATCAGCAGGCGTGGGCGGCTGGCCAGGGCGCGGCCGATGGCCAGTTGCTGCTGCTGGCCGCCAGACAGGTCGCCACCGCGCCGATGCTTCATTTGCAGCAGCACCGGGAATAGCTCGTAGATAAACGCCGGGACTTGCTTGGCTTCGCTGCCGGGAAAACGCGACAGGCCCATCAGCAGGTTTTCTTCCACCGTCAGCCGGCCGAAAATCTCCCGGCCCTGGGGCACGTAGGCAATGCCGGCGTGTACCCGCTGGTGCGGCTTGAAACCGGTGATGGCCTTGCCTTCCCAGTTCACCGCGCCTTCCTTGGCGGGCAACAGGCCCATCAGGCATTTGAGCAGGGTGGTCTTGCCCACGCCGTTACGGCCGAGCAGGCAGGTGACTTCACCGACTTTCACGTCAAAGGACAGGCCGCGCAGGATGTGGCTGCCGCCGTAGTACTGGTGCAATTTGTCGACTTGCAGCATGTTCAAACTCTCCTCAATTCCCTGTAGGAGCGAGCGTGCTCGCGAAAAACGCCAAGGCACCGCGGGCATTCAGGCTCGGCGCGTTATCGTTGACGATCTTCGCGAGCAAGCTCGCTCCTACAGAGAGCAATCCGCATCGGGTTCAGCGACCGAGGTACACCTCGATGACGCGCTCGTTTTCCTGCACCTGTTCCAGCGACCCTTCGGCCAGCACACTGCCCTGGTGCAACACCGTGACGTGGTCGGCGATCGAGCCGACAAAGCCCATGTCGTGCTCCACCACCATCAGCGAATGCTTGCCCGCCAGGCGCTTGAACAGCTCGGCGGTGAACTCGGTCTCGGCGTCGGTCATGCCGGCCACCGGCTCGTCGAGCAGCAACAGCTGTGGGTCTTGCATCAGCAGCATGCCGATTTCCAGGAACTGCTTCTGGCCGTGGGACAGCAAACCGGCCGGGCGTTGTGCCGATGCGCTAAGGCGGATGGTGTCCAGCACCTCTTCGATGCGGTCCTTCTGTTCCCCGCCAAGGCGTGCGCGCAGGCTGGCCCATACCGATTTGTCGGTCTTCTGCGCCAGTTCCAGGTTCTCGAACACGCTCAGGGCTTCGAACACCGTGGGCTTCTGGAACTTGCGGCCGATGCCGGCCTGGGCGATCTGCACTTCGCTCATGCGGGTCAGGTCCAGGGTTTCGCCGAACCAGGCCTTGCCGTGACTGGGGCGGGTCTTGCCGGTGATCACGTCCATCAGGGTGGTCTTGCCTGCGCCATTGGGGCCGATGATGCAGCGCAGTTCGCCAACGCCGATGTACAGGTTCAAGTCATTGAGGGCCTTGAAGCCGTCGAAGCTGACGCTGATGTCTTCCAGGGTCAGGATCGTGCCGTGGCGCGTGTTCAGGCCTTTGCCGGCGGCCTGGCCGAGGCCGATGGCATCGCGGCTGGTGCCCTGGTCGCGGTTCGGTTCGATGATCGGTTCGAGCATGAACTGGTCGGTTGCCGTGACTCTCATTGTTCGCCCCTTTTCTTCAACAGGCCGATGATGCCCTTGGGCAGGTACAGGGTGACGATGATGAACAGCGCCCCAAGGAAGAACAGCCAGTACTCCGGGAAGGCCACGGTGAACCAGCTCTTCATGCCGTTGACCACGCCGGCACCCAGCAGCGGGCCGATCAGCGTGCCGCGCCCGCCCAGGGCGACCCACACGGCGGCTTCGATAGAGTTGGTCGGTGACATTTCGCTGGGGTTGATGATGCCCACCTGCGGCACGTACAGCGCCCCGGCCAGGCCGCACAGCACGGCGCTCAACACCCAGACAAACAGCTTGAAACCACGGGGGTCGTAGCCGCAGAACATCAGGCGGTTTTCTGCATCGCGCAGGGCCGTCAGCACGCGGCCGAACTTGCTCCGGGCCAGGCGCCAGCCGATAAACAGGCTGCCCACCAACAGCAGCACCGTGGCCAGGAACAGCACCGCACGGGTGCCGGGTTCGGTGATGCCAAAGCCCAGGATGCTGCGGAAGTTGGTAAAGCCGTTATTGCCGCCAAAGCCGGTCTCGTTGCGGAAAAACAACAGCATCCCGGCAAAGGTCAGGGCCTGGGTCATGATCGAGAAATACACGCCCTTGATCCGTGAGCGGAAGGCGAAGAAACCGAACACCAGCGCCAGCAAGCCCGGTGCCAATACCACCAGGCACAGGGCCCAGAGGAAGTGCTCGGTGCCGAGCCAATACCACGGCAGTTCGGTCCACGACAGGAAGGTCATGAACGCCGGCAACTCGCTGCCGGCGGCCTGGCGCATCAGGTACATGCCCATCGCGTAACCGCCGAGGGCAAAGAACAGGCCGTGGCCCAGGGACAACATGCCGGCGTAGCCCCACACCAGGTCCAGGGCCAGGGCGACGATGGCGTAGCAGAGAATCTTGCCCACCAGGGTCAGGGTGTACGCCGAGACGTGGAATGCACTCTCTGCGGGCAACAGCGACAGCAGCGGCAACGCCAGCAGCACGGCGAGGATCACCGCGCCCACCGCAATCGTCACCTTGGGGCCGGCCTTTTGCGCGGCCGTGAGCATCAATGGCTGGTTCATCAGTCGATCACCCGTCCTTTCAGTGCGAAGAGTCCTTGCGGGCGTTTCTGGATAAACAGAATGATCAGCGCGAGGATCAGGATTTTGCCGAGCACGGCACCGATCTGCGGTTCAAGAATCTTGTTGGCAATCCCCAGGCCGAAGGCGGCCATGACACTGCCGGCCAGTTGGCCGACGCCGCCGAGTACCACCACCAGGAACGAGTCGATGATGTAGCTCTGGCCCAGGTCCGGGCCGACGTTGCCGATCTGGCTCAGGGCCACGCCACCCAGGCCTGCGATGCCCGAGCCGAGGCCAAAGGCGAGCATGTCCACGCGCCCGGTGGGCACGCCGCAGCAGGCGGCCATGTTGCGGTTCTGGGTCACGGCGCGCACGTTGAGGCCCAGGCGGGTCTTGTTCAGCAGCAGCCAGGTCAGCACCACCACGCACAACGCAAAGCCGATGATGACGATGCGGTTGTATGGCAGCACCAGGTTGGGTAGCACCTGGATCCCGCCCGACAGCCAGGCCGGGTTGGCCACTTCGACGTTCTGTGCGCCGAACAGCAAGCGCACCAGTTGGATCAGCATCAGGCTGATGCCCCAGGTGGCCAGCAGGGTTTCCAGCGGCCGCCCGTAGAGATGACGGATCACCGTGCGCTCTAGCGCCATGCCGATGCCGGCGGTGACAAAAAACGCCACCGGCAGCGCGAGCAACGGGTAGAACTCGATGGCCTGGGGCACGTAGCGCTGCATCAGCAACTGCACCACATAGGTGGAGTAGGCACCGAGCATCAGCATCTCGCCGTGGGCCATATTGATCACGCCGAGCAGGCCGAAGGTGATCGCCAGGCCCAGGGCCGCCAGCAACAGGATCGAGCCCAGGGACATGCCGCTGAAGGCCTGGCCGAGCACTTCGCCCACCAGCAGCTTGCGCTTGACCTGGGCCAGGCTGGTTTCGGCGGCGGTGTGCACCCCGGCATCGGTTTCTACGCCAGGCGCCAGCAGCGCTTCCAGGCGCGTGCGGGCCAGTGGGTCGCCGGTGCTGCCCAGCAGACGCACGGCAGCCAGGCGCACGGCCGGGTCGGGGTCGACCAGTTGCAGGTTGGCCATGGCCAGGCTCAGGGCGCTGTGTACCTCGTCATTGGTTTCGCTGGCGAGTTGCTGGTCGAGGAATTTCAGTTGCGCAGGTTGCGCGCTTTTTTGCAGGGTCTGGGCGGCGGCCAGGCGGACCTTGGGGTCGGCGGCGAGCAGTTGCTGGCTGGCCTGCACGTTGTTGATCAAGCCACGCAGGCGGTTGTTCAAGCGTACGGTCTTGGTTTCGCCGTTGACGCTGACTTGGCCTTGTTGCAGGGCGTTGACCAACTCGATGCGCGCCGGGTCGGGCTGGGCGGCCCAGTCTTGCAACAGTTTGGCCTGTTGCATGGGGTTGGCCGCGAGGAAGTCTTCGGCATCGCCTGCGTGTGCGGCCAGGGGCAGCAACAGCAGGCAGGCCAGGATGAAACGGTGGAGGGCAGTGGGCATAAACAAATGTCCTGGTCATGCACGGACTAGGTTTATGTGGGAGCGAGCAAGTCGAATCGTCGCACCGCCGCTCCCACATTTGATCTGTGTTGGGGCTTAGTTGCTCTTCACCGCGTGATCCGGCTTCTTGTCATTGCCAGGGATGTACGGGCTCCATGGCTGGGCGCGGATCGGCCCTTCGGTCTGCCACACCACCGAGAACTGCCCGTCCGACTGGATCTCACCAATCATCACCGGCTTGTGCAGGTGGTGGTTGGTCTTGTCCATGGTCAGGGTGTAGCCCGACGGCGCGGCGAAGGTCTGGCCGCCCAGGGCTTCACGCACTTTGTCGACGTCGGTGGACTTGGCTTTTTCCACGGCCTGCGCCCACATGTGGATGCCGACGTAGGTGGCTTCCATCGGGTCGTTGGTCACGGCCTTGTCGGCGCCCGGCAGGTTTTTCGCCTTGGCATAGGCTTTCCAGTCGGCGACGAACTTGGCGTTGACCGGGTTCTCTACCGACTGGAAGTAGTTCCACGCCGCCAGGTTGCCCACCAGCGGCTTGGTGTCGATGCCGCGCAGTTCTTCTTCGCCGACCGAGAACGCCACCACCGGAACCTCGGTGGCTTTCAGGCCCTGGTTGGCCAGTTCCTTGTAGAACGGCACGTTGGAGTCGCCGTTAACCGTGGACACCACGGCCGTCTTGCCGCCCGCCGAGAACTTCTTGATGTTGGCGACGATGGTCTGGTAATCGCTATGGCCGAACGGGGTGTAGACCTCTTCGATGTCTTTGTCGGCCACGCCTTTGGAATGCAGGAACGCGCGCAGGATCTTATTGGTGGTGCGTGGGTAAACGTAGTCGGTGCCCAGCAGGAAGAAGCGCTTGGCGCTGCCGCCTTCTTCGCTCATCAGGTACTCCACCGCCGGGATTGCCTGCTGGTTGGGCGCCGCACCGGTGTAGAACACGTTGGGCGACATTTCTTCACCTTCGTACTGCACCGGGTAGAACAGCAAGCCATTGAGTTCTTCGAACACCGGCAGCACCGATTTGCGCGACACCGAGGTCCAGCAACCAAACACCACCGCGACCTTGTCCTGGGTCAGCAACTGCCGGCCTTTCTCGGCAAACAGCGGCCAGTTGGACGCAGGGTCCACCACCACCGGCTCGAGCATCTTGCCGTTCACGCCACCCTTGGCGTTGATCTCGTCGATGGTCATCAGCGCCATGTCCTTGAGGGACGTTTCGGAGATGGCCATGGTTCCGGACAGCGAATGCAGGATGCCGACCTTGATGGTCTCGGCGGCCTGGACAGTCCAGGTCATGCCCATGGCGGCAATGGATGCCGACAGAGTGAAAGCCTTTATCAAGCTGCGACGCTTCATGGTGTGGTCTCCAGAACTCAATATTTTTAGGGGGCAGGTAGGGCGCTGAGGGAGCGTTTGCAAAGGCTGTGCCTACTGCGAGTGGTCCCTGGTTATGCGGGGAGTCAGGCGTCTGGATCGCGAGCGATGCACCAAGTCAGGGCTTGTTTCAGGTGTTGGTGCAGAGCGCGCGCCTGAACGGGGCAGGGTGTGGATAACTATCTAGCGCCCTGGGGATGGCGCCAGGGGCAAAGATCGCCGTGACCTTGGCCAGCGTCTGGCCACGGCAAATTTGAGGGGATGTCATGGAACGACCTAAACGCGGATGGTTCGGCAGTGGCCTGAAGTCCGATGTGGCGCTACCACCTGTGGGGCCTGCCTTTATCACCATGGACGATGCGGCCCGCTACGCCCACCGGCAGATCGGCAGCCGGCGTGATGTCGAGTATGGAGGGGTGATTCTGGAGCGCGTGTCAGATGGCTATTTCTATTGCACCGAACCTATTGCGGGGCAACGCAATACCTTCGATTTATGGACCGTGCTCAAGGTCGACAGCAACAGTCAGTACTTGCACCCGCAAGGCTATCGGTGCGTGGCCGAATATCACTCGCATCCCGATATGTTCGAGGAGTTTGCAGCCAGTAATCCTGCGCTTTCCGAACGCCAGGCCAAGGCCTTGAACAGCTTTTTTTCGGATATCGACCTGAGCATCAATATTTTGGAGCGCGGCTTTTTTTCGGCGTCTTACCTGTCCGGCCCGGACGGCGCGCTGCTCAAGCATGTCACCACCGGGTCGGAGGAGGAGCGGCGCTTTGGCGTATGGTTGAATCAACGCTTGCACTTCGGCCATGAGGACGGCCCCGCCGACGATACGCCCCAGAGCCTTATCAAGAAGGTGCTCAGTGTCAGTCAATTGTCCTTCGTGGTACCCAGTGCTTTATGGGGCGGATCGGTAGGTACAGTGCCCAAGCAATGGCAGCCTTTTTCCCCCTTCGTCTCGCGTACCTACGATCTGCCGGCGTGCGGGGCTGTGCAGTTCGGGCTGCAAGCCACGTTGGCATTGCTTGAACAGCGCCAAACGGCGTTTATCCTCAAGCACATCGATAGAGAAGATTACGTGCTGACCGAACCGCTGGCCGGCGGCGCGGCCCCGGCGACCATCCAACAGCTTTTTGCACTGACCCCCGATGGCAATCGGGTGCAGCACGATCAGTTCCATTGGTACGGCGTCTACCAGGGCCCCACTCCGGTGCCTGCCAGGCTCTCCGCCCTGGAGCCGTGGTTGTACCGCAACTTTTTTGCGCCCGCCGAACTGGCAACCCAGCTTTATCAAGGGCACCAGTCCAGGGACTTGCTGGGGCCACAGCGGCGGCTGGTGTTCTATCGCAGCGTCAATGATGGGGCCTTGCTGCAATACACCTGTTCGTTCTCGGCGGCCGAGGCCGATCTTTTTCGCGTCGAGGCTGACGGTCGGGTGGTGGATAACCAGATCGATTCGGCGTTACTCGACGGTACATTGCGCCCTCGGGCCTTTGTGTTGCGTGTGGCCGAAGCAGGGCATCTGACCGTCACCCGCACGGGAAAAGTCTGGGACAGGAGCGGCCCCGTGGATGCTCAGTGGCGCGCGTTTTCATTGATTCCCAAACCGGTCTTGAGCCCGCCCTTCATCAGCGCTGACGATGCTGCCCGCTGGGCCCACGACCGGATCGGCAACCAGCGCGACAAGGAGTACGGCGGCGCCGTGTTGAAACAGGGCGCGCGCTATTTCGCCACCGAGCCGGTGGCCGGTGCGGCCATTCAATTTGATTTCCGCTCCATCCTTGCCACTGATGAGCATGACTACTTCATCGCACCGTCCCCCTATGATTGCCATGCCCTCTACCACTCACATCCGGCCGGTTCCGTTGGCGAGCAACAACTGCACGCGCAGTTTTCCGCTGATCAGGTTGCGGTATTTATCAGTTTTTTCTCGTCGGCAGACCAGGCGTTTGTCATCGGCAACCGCGAGTTTACGCCCGCTCACTATCTGTCGGGGCCAGAGGGGTCGTTGCTCAAATACGTGAGCAGCGGGTCGGCAGCGGAGCAAAAGCTGCTCAAGCAACTGACCGGTGAGCTGCGGATCGAAACGTTCACTGAGTTTGAAGGGGCGATCTGGAATTTTGCCGATGTGGGAGACCTGCGGGTGGTAGTGCCCAGTCGTGTCTGGGGTGGCGCTCGCGGCCGGGTCTCCCGAGGATGGCGAGTCGGCACGCCGGTCAGCCCCGCAGGCGTCGTGCAGGAGCAGCCGTTCCTTACGCCTGCCACGAACATGGGGCAAGTGGCTGCGCTGATTGCACTGAACCACCTGGCCGCCTTGCCAACGGGGGCGTACCAAGGCGTTGTACTCAAGCACAAGACCACGCAAACCTACGCCGCGACGCTGCCCGTTGCGGCCGGCACGAGCGTGGCAAGCCTGTTTCCGCTGCGGGCCGACGGTCAGCCCAAACTGCCGTCCAATTACCGACTGGTCGGCATCTACCGCAATGCGCCGCCCCTTGATGCCGCACAACTGCTCGTTCGGGAGGAGTGGCTGTACAGGCGCTTTACCAGCCCGAAATTGCTGGTGGAGAGCGTGCAACAGGGGCTGGAAACCTTTGCGTTGCAGGTCGCCGGGCTGGGGCTGAAGTTGTATCTGCGCACCGCCGACGACGCATTGCTGCAGTGGCAGGTGCCAGGTGCCGCGCCTGACAACGAACTGGTGACCGTGACGGGCAGTACGGTGACCGATAAAGGTAACCAGGCCGCCTTGCTCGACGGCTCGTTGTCTCCACGGGACTTCGTGCGCCGGGTAATCCGGGCCGGTGCGTTGTCGGTGCTTCAGCAGGGCGCGTTATGGCAAACCCAGGGGCCGGTGTATGACAGCGAGAGCCTGCCATTGGGCACGGGTTCCGTGGCGTTGAGTGCGGCGTTCCTGACGGCCGAGGATGCCGCTCGGCATGCCCATGAGCGGATCGGCTTTCGCCGAGCGCAGGCGTATGGCGGTTATATCCTCAAGGGGCTGGATGGGCGATTTGTCTTCACTGAACCGTTGATTATCCACGGCAATGGATTCACTGCCGACCTGCTCACGCCGGTTGCCGGTAATGGGGTGCTGGTACCGCCGCGAGGTTATGAGCTATATGCGCGCTACGCCTCCCACGCCGCACTGTCGGCCAGTGACCGCGAGCGCCAGCAGCGGTTGAACTGGACGCTGGAGGACCTGGAAGTCATGACCACGATGTTCTCGGATCAGGAACTCCAGGCGGTGATTGCGTCGCGCCGACCGGCCTACTTGAGCGGCTCGCCGAACAACCTGATCGGCTATGTCCCCGGCGGCTCGGCCAGGGAGCTGGTGGTGCAGAGCAACACCACCCGTGAGGCTGGCAAGCATGGGTATTTCGAGCGATTGGAATCGGGTGTGCTCAAACCGGCAGACATCGTTACCCGGCTGGCTGACGCGGGCGACCTGCAAGTGCTGGTCCGCAGTTCGTTGTGGGGCCCCCGTGGCCGGGTCTACAGCGACTGGACGCCAAACTTCGACTACGCCGATGTCGAACCGCTGAACCCGGCATTCGGCGCGATTTTCAGCAGCCAGGATGGCGCGGCGCTCAATGCCCATTTGCGCTGGGCTGGCAGGAACCTGGATGCCCAGGGCTACATCGCCTATGTGCTCAAGCACCCAGCGGCGGATGAGTTTGTGGTCAGCGAACTGTTACCGGTAGCCCTCAGCGGGCGTTGGTTACGTGACGTATCCAAAGGGGCCGGCTATCTGGCTGGTGGTGCTTTCGCCAGGAATTTTACGGTGGTGGGGCTGCTCTATTCGCAGCAATGGCTACCGTCGGGGTTGCCGCCGGTCGAGGCCTGGCTGATGCGGTTTTTTGTCACCCCGAATGTGCTGATGCGTGCCGAAGACGACGCCCGCTCGATACCGCGTGATTCAGCGACAGGCATATTGCCGGTCTACCTGTCGACGCTGGACGGCGCCTTGTTGCGTTATCAGCCACAAGTCGCGCCCCTGCTCACAGAGCCCCCTCAAGGTGAGGACGTGACAATCGAGGGCATGAGCCTGCGCAACGGCACGTTCGACACCGCCAAGTTTGTTTCATTGGTCGCCAAGGCCGGGGGCTTGCGGGTGCTGTACAGCAGCCAGTGCTGGGATCGGCGAGGGGCGGTGAGCCGAGGCTCCGAGCCATGGCGACCTTATGCCAACTTCCTGCGCCGTCGCCTGGGGCCGGCCTTCCATCATCAGGACGATGCGGTACGCCATGCGCAGTCGTTGTTGCTCCAGGGCAATGGCTTGATGGGCGGGGTGATCCTCAAGCGCCCCGACGGCCTGTTTGTGGCCACCGAACCGCTGAAAGTGCCGCGTGAAGATTTCGACCCCAAATGGATCTTCCCGGATGAAGTGGTCAGCACGGGCGGCTTCCCCGCCGCCCACACCCTTGTGGGGCGCTACCGCTCAAGCCCGGTCCGCGAGTTGCCCTTCGCCCTGGAGACCCACCAGGAGCAGCTGTATCGCAATATGCCGTCCACCAGGGTGATTGGCGCAGCGCTTTGGGGGCAGGACGCCAGCTTGACTGACGAGTACCTGTTGGGCGCCGATCGCTGTGTGGTGAGTTACACCCGCAGCGGGACGCCATTGGAAGAGCAACTGAAAAAAGACCTGCAAGCGTTGAACCCGGTGCGTGCAGATCTGTTGGATAACCGCATTGAGCGGCAGATCCGCAAGGGCGAACTGACCCCCACTGAGTTTGTCACCCGCCTGGGCAAAACCGGGGTGTTGCGAGTGGTGCAGGGCAGCCCTGCCTGGGGTATTCCACGCCGGATCAGCGGGGAGTTCATTGCGTTCCAGGTCGCGCCGTTGATGATCCGCAACGCCCTGGCAGACCCGGCGTTCAGTCCGCTCTTTGCCAACGAAAAGGATGCGATACGTTATGTCCATGAGCGCTGCCGACATGGCGAAAATCTACAGTTTGGCTATCTCTTCAAGTCGAAGAAAACCGCGCGTTATATGGCCAGCCTGCCGATGCTGCGCCAGAGCTATCGCGACTTCTGGCAAGTCTTTCCCAATGGCCAGTTTCCCCAGGACTATGGGCTCGAAGGTTTCTACCTGTGCGCCAGCAACGTAGCCCAGGCGCCCGCCGACGATCCACTGCGCCAGGCGTTCTTTACGCCCACGGATATCGACACCGGCATTCGCTTCTCCCTGCATGGCTTGAAAGGCAAGCGCCTGGGGATGTACCTGTCGTGCCAGGACGGCGCCTTGCTCCGCTATGAGTACCAGGGAACCGAGGCTCAATTGGAGGATTTTGGGCTATTGGTCGAGTTGCGCCAGCAGTTACTGGAAGGCAAGCGGACCGTACTCAGTTACGTGCAGGACCTGGTGGCGATTGGCGATCTGAGCACGCTGATCCAGGGGCGAGAGTGGACCACGCGCAATCGTGTGGATCAGTTCTGGCGGCCTGGCGTGGTCGAGGTCTTGGTCGACCCATGGGCGGCGGCATGTGGCCCGGTGTTCTCCCATGGGGATGATGCGGTGCGCTATCTGCAGCGGCGACTCTCGCCTTATCAGGATCAGCAGTACCTCGCTGCCGTTCTGGCCGACGCCACGCGCTCCTCGTTCCTGGTCACGCTCCCCGTGGCTCCTGGGGTTGGGCGCGCGCTGATTTTGCGGCTGTTCTACAGCGGCCCTCAAGGGCCCGTTCAGCCGTTGGAACCCCCGGCGCCAATGCCGGACTTCCCGCCAAACCTTGGGGTTGTCGGGGTGCATCTGCTCTACAGCAGCATGCCTGCCACGGACAGCCTGGATCCAGCGGACCAGGCCCTGTTGCGCAATTTTGTGGGGCCGGAACTCATGAGCTATTTCATCTGGGTATTGCGTAGCTTGCCCCGTGAGTCCGCCGCTCTTTATCTCTCGTGCCAGGGCGGTGCGCTATTGAAATACGTGCCAAGTTTTATGCCCTTCGAAGGCAAGACGCTGGTGACCGGGCCCACGGTTTATCCCAGCGTTTTTCTCAAAGGCATGGTCAACGCCGGCAAGCTGTTGGTCCTGGATAAAGACGGATTCTGGATCAACGAAGGGCAGCTGTCCGAGCAGCAGTTGGGATATGCCAATGGTCTGAGCCTGGAAGCGATCGGAGGGGATGAGCCGCTGAACATACGGGACCGGGATGAGCTGTAAGCGCAGGCCCGGTTTTTTCAGGGGGCCGGCGGCCTAACGCTTGCGCATCAGGCCAATGAAAAACAGCCCGCCAATCGCCGCCGTGGCTACGCCGATAGGCAGGTCTTCGGGGGCGATCAGGGTGCGTGCAGCGACGTCGACCCACACCAGGAACAGGCTGCCGAGCAAGCCGCAGGCCGGTAGCAGTCGCCGATGCTCGGCGCCCACCAGGCGCCGGGCAATGTGCGGCACCATCAACCCGACAAAGCCGATGGAGCCGCTGATGGACACCAGTACGCCGGTCATCAGCGACGTAATCAGGAACACCTTCAGGCGCACATTGCGTGCGTTCAGGCCCAGGGTGACGGCGGTCTGTTCGCCGGCCATCAGTGCGTTGAGCGGGCGCGCCATGCCCAACAGCAACAGCAGCCCGAGCAGCACCGTCGCAGAGGGAATTGCCAGCAACTCCCAGCGTGCCAGGCCCAGGCCGCCGAGCATCCAGAACATCACCGCCGACGCGGCGCGATGGTCGCCCATGAACAGCAGCAGGTTGGCCACCGCCATCATCACAAACGATACCGCTACGCCGCACAGCAACAGGCGATCACTTTCCAGGCGACCGTTGCGACTGGCCACGGCCAGCACCACGAGCATGCTCAACAGCGCGCCGATAAATGCGGCCAGCGGCAGCGTCAGTAAGCCGATGACCTGGCCGACATGCAGCACCACAATCACCGCGCCCAAGGTGGCGCCGGAGGTCACGCCCAGCAGATGGGGGTCGGCCAGCGGGTTGCGCGTCACGGCCTGCAGCACCGCGCCGATCAACGCAAGGCCCGCGCCCACCAGGGCGCCGAGCAGCATGCGCGGCACGCGGATCAACCAGACGATATGTTCCTGGCCGGCGCTCCAGCTCACCTCGCCAACGCCCGCTACCTTGTGCAGCAGAATCCGCCACACCACGTCCTGGGGCACCCGCGCGGGGCCGAAGCCCAAAGACATCACGCAAGACACCAGCAACAACGCGCCAAGGGCCACCAGCAGCAGGGCGTAGCGACGGTCAATCATGGGTGGTGAAACCCCTTGGCCAGGGTCTGGACTGCCAGCACATTGTCGATACCGGGCGTGGCCTGCACGTAGGGGATCACGATAAAGCGCTGGTGCTTGATGGCGTCCACCGCTTGCAGCGCCGGGTTGTCCAGCAGGAATTGCTGCTTCTGTGCGGCGCTGATTTCGCTGTAGTCGACGATCACGATGACCTGTGGGTTGCGCTCGACCACGGTTTCCCAATTGATGCGGGTCCAACTGGCGTCCACGTCATCGAGGATATTGCGCCCGCCCGCCGCCTCGATCAGCGCTTGCGGCATGCCCAGGCGGCCCGAGGTCATGGCGCGGTCTTCGCCACTGTCGTATAGAAATACCCGGGGTTTTTCCGCCGGCAGGTTTTTTTGTATATCGGCGACCTGTGCCTGCATCCGGGTGATCAAGGCATTGGCGCGCTCCTGCACGTCGAAGATCTTGCCCAGGTTGCGCAGGTCGTTGTAGGTGTCATCCAGGGTCGCGGCCGGGCGCTTCATCACAAACGCACAGGACTCGGTCAGCTCCAGCACATTGATGCCCAAAGGTTGCAGGGTTTGCGGCGTGAGGTCGCCGCCCACGCGCATGCCGTAGTCCCAGCCGGCGAAGAAGAAATCGACGTTGGCATTGAGCAGGGTTTCCACCGACGGGTACTTGCTCGCCAGCTCTGGCAGGCCATCGAGTAGCTGGGCCATTTGCGGGGTCACGGATTTCCAGCC
Organism: Pseudomonas sp. 06C 126; assembly: GCF_001855215.1. Classification (NCBI taxonomy): domain Bacteria; kingdom Pseudomonadati; phylum Pseudomonadota; class Gammaproteobacteria; order Pseudomonadales; family Pseudomonadaceae; genus Pseudomonas; species Pseudomonas sp. 06C 126. The sequence goes on from NZ_MIFU01000013.1 coordinate 21,939, forward strand.
CGTCACGCCGCTGTAGCCGACCATGCGCGACTTGAGCCCCAGGGCCAACATCATCTGGGTCATGTTGATGTCGTGGCTGACGGCGTGTTCCGGCGCCTGGTTGAAGGTCACTTCGCGGTTGCAGCTCTGGATTTTCAGCGGGTAATGGGTCGCTTCGGCAAACGCCTGGGCGGTGCCCAGCAGCAAAGCGAGGGAGAGCAGGGAGCGCAGGATCATGGTTGGGTTATCCAGGTGATTCGAGGGTAGCCGGACAAAGGATGGGCATCGATCAAGGCCTCGACACCGAAGACCTCGCGCAGCAACTCGGTGGTCAACACCTCGTGCGGCGTACCACTGGTGATGATGCACCCGTGGTTTATCACGTACAGGCGATCACAGAAGGCTGCCGCCAGGTTCAGGTCGTGGATACTGGCCAGGGTGCCGATCTGCAGGCGCTTGACCAGCTTGAGCAACTCAAGCTGGTAGCGTGGGTCGAGGTGGTTGGTCGGTTCATCGAGGATCAGCAATTGCGGTTGCTGGGCCAGGGCGCGGGCGAGGATCACGCGCTGTTTTTCACCGCCGGAAAGGGTGGCGAAGGCGTGGTCCTCAAAGCCCAGCAGGCCGACGGAGTCGAGGGCTTGTTGCACCAGTTGGCGATCGTGTTGGGTATCGCCGTCGAACAGCCCTTTGTGGGGCGTGCGGCCCATGGCGACGACTTCATCGACGCGCAAGCCGAAGGCATCGGGGAATTCCTGCAACACCACGGCGATGCGCTGGGCGCACCAGCGTGAAGGCTGCTTCCAGACGTTCTGGTGATCGAACCGCACTTCGCCCTGCTCGGGTTTGCTGAACCGATAGGCGCAGCGCAACAGGCTGGTCTTGCCGCTGCCATTGGGCCCGATCAGCCCGACAAACTCCCCGGCGCCCACCTGCAGGCTGGCATCACGCAGCTGGAACTGGTGATGGCAGTGGCTGTGGCCCAGGGGGGACCAGGCGAGGTGGTGAAGGTCGAGGGTGGGCATCAAATCTCTCAAGTCAAACAGCGATCCAGTGTGGGGGGGTTAGAAGGTGTAGTCGGCCGTCACAAAGAACGAGCGCGGCTCCCCCAGTATCCATTGCTGGCCTTCATTGTATTGGCTCACGGCATAGGTGCGGTCGAACAGGTTATTCAATTGCAGGCCCAATGTCGTGTTGCGCAGGGCTTTCCACGAAACGCTGGCATCGACCACGGTGTAGCTGGGCAGCTCGTTCTGGTTGGCCATGTCGGCGTAACGCGCATCCACATAACGTACGCCGGCACTGGCGCGGATGTCTTCGGTCACGGCCTTGCTCAGCCACAGGTTGGCGGTGCGGCGCGGCACGTCCACCGGGCGATTGCCATCGCGCGAGACTTGTACGCCGCCGACATTCTGCTGGAAGTCGTCGTACTGCGCCCGCACGATGGCCGCGTTGGCTTGCAGCTGCCAGGCGTGGGGCAGTTGCAGGTCGAGGCTGGCTTCCAGGCCATTGGAGGATTGCTGGCCCACCTGCTGTTTGAACTGCGGGTTGCCCGGCACATCGGTCAGCAGTTTCTTTTTGACGATATGGTAGGCCGCCAGGGTCCACTCGCCGCGCTGGTCCCAGAAGGCCTGCTTGATACCGATCTCGGTCTGCTTGGCAGTGGACAGGTCGAACGCTTGCTGGCTTGAACTCAGGGAGATCAACCCGCCGACGCCATCGGTGCTGGTGGCGTACTGGCCGTAGACCGAGGTGTCTGGAGTGATGGCAAACACCAGGCCGGCCTTCCAGTTGTTGCCGGTCAGGGTCCTGTCGCTGCGCTCACCGCTGCGCAGTTCATCGCGGTCCAGGTGCACGTAGTCGCGACGGATGCCGGTGATCAGCGAGAGCTGGTCGGTCAGTTGCAGGCGGTTTTCGGCAAAGCCTGCGAACTGTTTGGTGGTGGTGGCGAACAGCGGCAGGAACGGGTCGGCACTTTCAAAAGGGGCCTGGGCCGGGTGTTTCACATCAATCGGCTGGCCACCGGTCACGACGTCTTCAAACGGTGAGTTGCTGGCCAGGCGGAAACGGATGCGGTTGTATTCCACGCCGGTCACGGTCTGGCTGTCGAGGCCGAACAGGGTGTGTTTGAAGGTGAAGGTCTGGCGATCGCCGACCTGCTCCTGGTTGTGCTTGATGCCGTAGAACCCGCTGCGGGTCAGTTGCCCGGCGCTGAAGTTGTAGTTCTCGGCGTTCTGCCAGCGGCGCTGGGCCTTGAGGTAGTACAGCTCGTTGCGCGCGCTGACGGCATCGTTGATCTGCCATTCGCTGCTCAGGCGCGTCCACTGGTCGTTGTAATGCTGGGTGTCGTTGCTGACGTTGTAGTTCTTGTCGCGCAGGCCCTTGTGCAAGTGGCCGTTGAGCAGCGGTGTACCAAAGTAGTTCTGTGGGCGCTGGTCGCCGTAGTCGTGGGCCAGGGTGAAGCTCAGGTCATCGGCGGCCTGCCAGCGCAGGGCGCCGCTGGCAAAATCGCTGGCCGAGTCGCCACGGTCGATAAAGCCATTGCTGCGCAGGCGGTTGAGGTTCAGGCGATAGCTCAAGGTGTCGGTCAGCGAACCGCCGCTGTCCAGGGCTTGTTGCTGGCGATCATAGGAGCCGTAGCCCAGGCGGATGTGGTTTTCGATCTCGCCAGTGAAGGGTTTTTTCGAGATCGTGTTGACCACTGCGCCGGTGGCGCCTTCGCCATACAGCACCGAGGCCGGGCCGCGCAGCACGTCCACGCGCTCGACCGCCCAGGTGTCGACCGGGAAGGTCGAGGTGCCCATGCCGGTGTACAGGCGGTTGCCGTCATACAACTGCATCACCGAGCCCTGGCCGGTAAAACCACGGGTTTGCAGCGAGGTGCCGCCGTCGCCCGGGGTGCCGGTGCGGCTGATGCCGGTGGCACGGGAGATTGCGTCCTGCACACTGGCGTCGCCCCGTTCGCGGATCTGCGTGCCGGTCTGGCTTTCGACACTGCCGGGGGTTTGCAGGGCTGTGAGGCCCAGGCGCGAACCGGCTGTGGTTGGAGTGCTCAGGTCGATATATTCGCTGTCCACCGCCGGGGCGGTCACGGGGCTGGCGGGCAGGGTCAGGGCCTGGGCGCTGTTTTGCAAGGCAAGCAGGCACAGGCCGCTGGCAAGGTACTTGTTCATCGGACGACAGATCGCTTCTTCGAGACGGTACTCGCCGCTGGACGCGGCGAGTGGGGACGGTGCAGTAAGTGTTATAAGTTAACACTTCTTACGTTTGGGATGAAAGCCCGCGTAAGACTACATAACGTCTCTATGTAGGGCATCTCGCTTGCCTCATGGGGAAGATGAGGCCGATTCACGTTGCTTGAAAAAGCGCGCCAGCACCAGCCGATCCAGGACCCACACCAGAATCAGCGACGCACCGACCAATGGGAAAATGATCGCCAGCGCGAGCATGATCACCATGGCGGTTTTCCACTTCGGCAAATCATGGCGCAACGGTGGAACCCCCAGGCCACCTTGTGGCCGGCGTTTCCACCAGATCACCACGCCGCTGACCGCACTCAGCAGAATCATCAGGCACACCAGCAGCACGATGATCTGGTTGATCACGCCGAACATCTTGCCCTCGTGCAGCATCACCCCGGACTCGGTAACCCGCGCCACGGTGTTGTAGTGCTGCCAACGCACATCGGCGAGGACCTTGCCGGTGTATTGGTCCACATGCAGGGTTGCGTCATTGCGCGGGTCGTTGGCGAACACGGCGATGGTGAATACGCCTGTGGCCGTGGTCGGGAAGGTGATGCTGTAGCCCGGCTCGACCTGGCGTGCGGTGGCCAGGTCCACCACCTGTTGCAGGCTGATCGAGGGCGCGGCCGGGCCGTGGTGCATGCCACCGTGCTGCATGTGTTCGGCATGCTCGCCGGACACCGGCATGGGGGTGTTTTCCATGGCCCAGGGCACGGTCTGCTGCGTCGCGGTATTGAGGCTGCGGGCCTGTTGATCGGACTGCGGCACGTCGTTCCACATCGCCGCCGGGAAGCGGTTCCACAGGTCGGCGTACTGCTTGCCCCAGAAGCCGGTCCAGGTCATGCCGCTGAGGATCATCAGCAGCAGAAACGCCGCGCCCCAGAACCCGGTGACGGCATGCAGGTCGCGCCAGAACAGGCGCCCGCGACTGCCCAGGCGCGGCCACAGAATCCCGGCAGCAGAGCGACCGCGTGGCCACCACAGGTACAGGCCGGACACCACCAACATCACCCCCCAGCCGGCCGCGAGTTCAATCAGGCGGTCGCCGGTGGTGCCGATCATCAATTCACCATGCAGCGCACGAACGATGGCTTGCAGGTTGTAGGTTGCGTCCTGCTCGCCAAGCACGCTGCTGCGGTAAGGGTCGACAAAAACGGTCAGCTCGTTGCCTGCGTTGTGCAGGACAAACTGCGCGCTGCTGCTGGCGTCCACGGGCGGCAGGTATTTGCTGAGGGTGGCATGTGGATAGGCGGCCTTGGCCCGCTGCAGTTGCTCGTCGGCGCTGAGGACGTGTTCGGCGGGCTGCACGTTAAGCAACTGGCCGTACATCAACGGGTCAAGCTGGGGCTTGAACAGGTAGATGATGCCGGTCACTGCCAGCAACACCATGAAGGGGGCGACAAACAGCCCGGCGTAGAAATGCCAGCGCCAGGCCAGGTTGTAGAAGGAGATCTTTGGAGGGGTCATCAGGGTGCTCCGCAAGGACGTTATTTTTGTGCATGACTTGTAGGAGCGAGCTTGCTCGCGAAAAACCTGAGGTTGCCGCGTTGAGTCTGATTTGCTGCGTCATCGTTCACGTTCTTCGCGAGCAAGCTCGCTCCTACAACGGTGGTGGCTAGAAGCTCATGTCGACCTTGGTCCAGAGCGTGCGCCCCGGTTCATTGATGGCTTGTGGGTCGTTGGCCGGGTAGCCGAACCCGGCGTTGCCGGCCAGGTTCAAGTGCTCGGCGTAGGCCTTGCCAAACAGGTTGTCGACGCCAGTGCTGACCTTGAAGCTCTTGTTGATGCGGTATGCAGCATTGAGGGAGAACACGCCAAAACCACCGCTCTTGGCGAAGTCCTTGCCGACCACGTTGCCTTTGTTCTGGTCGATGCGGTTTTGCGCTGCGACCACACGCCACAAGGCGCCGGCGCTCCAGTCGTCTTCGCTGTAGGTCAGGCCAAAGCGTGCGTCCAGGGGCGGCATTTGCGGCAGCGCCTTGCCGTCGCTGCTGTTCTTGCCCCAGGCGTAGGCCAGGGTGGCGTCGGCTTTCCAGTTGGACGTCAGTTTGTACGCTGCGCCCAATTCACCGCCCATGATCCGCGCATCGATGTTCTGCGCCTGGGAAGTCATGCCCATCATCCCTGGGGTGTAGTTGAACAGGATGTAGTCGCGCACTTGGCCGACATAACCGGAGGCCCAGGCTTCCAGGTCTGCGGTCTTGTATTGCAGGCCGAAATCCAGCTGGGTGGTTTTCTCCGGTTTGACCGCGTCGAAGGCATTCAACGAGCCCGCAGGGCCACGGTTGGGGGAGAACAACTCCCAGTAGTCCGGGAAGCGTTCGGCGTGGCCGAGGCCGGCGTAGAGGGTTGTCGGGCTGTCGGCCAAGTCATGTTCATAACGTACGAAACCGGACGGCAGCGTGTCGGCGCGGGTATCGCCGGCGGTGGGGTTGGCGCGACTCATCATGCCGCTGCCGGTGCGCTGGCGGTAATCCTTGGCCGAGGCGCGATCCAGGCGGGCGCCGGTAATCAGCCGGTCATTGTCGGCGGCGTACCAGGTCAATTCGCCAAACACTCCGTAGTTGTGGAAGTCGGCGTCCTTGTTGCGCGGCAGGTTCTTGTAGGTGTCGACCCCGGCGCTGCTGCGCTGGCGATGCTCGTTGGTCTGCGCATCGATGCCGCTGATCAGTTGCACGTCGGCCCAGCGCCAGGTGGCCTTGATCCGCGCGCCGAGGGTGCGGCGGTCGACGTTGGACGCCATGGGCCCGGCCATCATCCCGGTGCCCGAGGGCGTGCGCAGGCTGTAGTTGTCCATCACATGGTCGGCGTAGTTGTAGTAGACCTGGGCTTCGACCTTGTCGAGTACCTCGCCGATATTGGATTTCTCGAAGCGCAGACCGAGGCTTTCGCGCAGGAACTGCGAGCCATCCATGCCACGTCCGGCGTAACGCGCTTCACCATCGCCACGACCGGCGGTGAGTTCCAGCAGCGTGTCGGCGTCCGGGGTCCAGCCGAGGGCGACGTCACCATTCCATTTGTCGTAGCGCGAGGCGACGGTGTCGTGGTTGCCGTCCTTGTAGTCATCGGCGTGGGCCTGGTTGCCGATCACGCGGATATACCCCAGCGAGCCACCGGCGGCGGCATCCAGCACTTTGTCGAAACGCCCGTTGGAACCGGCGAGGATGCTGGCGTTGACCCGCGTGCCCAGTTCGCCGAACTGCTCCGGCTCACGGTCGAACAGCACCGTGCCAGCCGAGGCGCCGGGGCCCCAGAGCACGGTTTGCGGGCCTTTGATCACGGTGAGCTTGTCGTAGGTTTCCGGCGAGATGTAGGAGGTGGGCGCGTCCATGCGGCCCGGGCAGGCGCCGAGCATCATGCTGCCGTTGGTGAGGATATTCAGGCGCGAGCCGAACATGCCGCGCAGTACCGGGTCGCCATTGGTGCCGCCGTTGCGCACCAGGGCAAAGCCCGGAATGGTCTTGAGGTAGTCGCCGCCGTCACTGGCCGGCACCGGCTGGCGTGGGTCCTTGGGGTTGGTGACGATGGTCAGTGGGGAGCTTGGGGCAACGCCGGTAATCACCGTCGGGCTGAGCTCGTTGTGGTGTTCGGCGTGGTCGTCGGCATACGCCTGTGGGGCCAAGAGTGCGCCGCACAAAACGGCGAGCACGGGGGTACATCCCATACGGGTGTCAGCAGGAAACCTGGACATGAAAAATTCCATCAGTCAGTCGTAAACAACACGGCCAGCAGCCTGCGGCTGTCTGTGTGAAGGCGGCCGTGCGAAGTTGTGTGTGATTGCGGTTTACGACTGGCTGGGCGGGGCGCGGCTGCGCGCGCCGGGGAAAATGCTCTGCCGGGCATGGCCCAGGCGCGTTGCAGGGGTGAGGGCGTTGGCCGGTGGTGGGGTGCCAAGGGCCACGAATGAAACACTGCCCGGCAGGGCCGGGCAACTGAACAACAGGCTGCAATAGCCGCATTTCTCCCACATGACGTGGTCGGCGGCGGGGGGCTTGGTGTGCTCGGCGGGATGCTTTGGCGCGGCGTGGCAGGTGTCGTCCATGGACATCTGCATGGACATGCCGGCGTGATGATCCATCGGCATCGCTTGGGAAATCAGCGGTCCGATAAAGATCATCAGCATGGCGAACAGGCTGATCCAGCTGCCGCGGGCCAGCTTCAGGGGCTGGCGGCGGCGCGGGGTTGACCTGTTGGCGGGAGCACCCATGGGGAGCGGCCTGGGGTGGTTAATGGGCGTGCTTTTGCTCGTGGCCGGCCATCGGCGGTACTTTTTGTACCGAGACTTCCACTTTTACCGGCCCGGCCTTTTCGAAGTTCAGGGTCAGGGGGAAGTGCTGGCCGTCGCGCAATTGGCTGCGATCCTTCAGGTCCAGGAGCATCACGTGATAGGCCATCGGTGCGAAGGTCAGCTCGCCCTTGGGCGGCACGGCCACGCTGGGCACCTGTTGCATTTTCATCAAGTCGCCCTGCATGACGTGTTCATGCAGCTCGGCCTTGGCCGCCACTGGCGTATCGACGCTGAGCAGGCGGTCCGGGGCTTCACCCTGGTTATGGATCACAAAGTACGCGGCCACCGTCGGCGCATTGGGCGGCAATTCCTGGGACCAGGGATCGCTGACCAGCAGGTCGCCGGCCTTGTAGTCCTCGGCATTGGCAGCACTGAACACAGGCAGCAGCAAGGCCGCCAGAAGCAGGGAAGATTTGAGCATGGCAGTTCTCCAGAACGATTCAAACGCAGTTCAATTGCGAAGTGATCAAACGGCAGGAGAGGCGCGGGGGTTGAGGCTCGGCCATTGCTGGCGCGGAGTCGGGGCTTGCAGGGTGGGTGATGGCAGGCCAGGGGCCGGGTCGATCCGTGTGAGATACAACTGCGGCACATGCCCCAGTGCCAGCAGCGGCGGCGAGCCCGAGCAGCACCAGCAATGCTGCATGGAGGAATGCTCGTCCTGCTGCGGCGCCGGTATATCCAGCTTGCCCAGGGAGATCGCCACCAGCTTGCTGCCATTGGAGGAGCAGAAACTGCCCCACAGCAATTGCTCGGCAGGGCTCTGACCCTGCTGCATCGCCCCGGCCATCGGCATGGCAAACGCGTTGAACAGCACTGCAAGGCAGGCGATCCAGGCAAATGCAAAGCGTTGACGGGCCATGGCGGACAATCCGTAGGGTTAAGCGATCAGGTAGGTATTTAGCCTGATCGGGGGGCATAAGTAAAAAGTGGCGGTGTGGTTTGGTGTCGCAGTGATGTCAAGTTATGCGACGGGAACGCCATGCACCTGCATATCGACGCCAAGCCCCTTTCGGAGTACCGCAAATATCGCCGCCAGGTTATCCATGCTGGGGTTGCCATGGGCCGAAAGCATACGGTGCAAGCTTTTGCTCGGTTTGGCCGTCTCTTTTGCCAAACTCTCAAAACCAACAGTGGCGTTGACCAGGTCGCGCAGAATGATGCGGGACAATTCGGGTTCGCCGTTGAGAAATAGCGTAGCAGCCTCATCGAGGAGTGCCTGGGCAAACTCTGGGTCGCGCTGGGCGGCTTCGGCAATCGTGAGTTTATAACTGCGGGTAAGTGCCATGCTGGCTACCTCTTTTGTTCCAGTTTTTTGTCGCGTTGATAGTCGCGGATCAGCGACTTTGCAGTTTTGATATCTTTTTTCTGGCTGGATTTGTCACCGCCGCCGAACAGGATGATCAGGCGCAGGCCCTCCCGTACCAAATAAATTCGATACCCTGGGCCCCAATCGATCCGGTACTCGCCCATACCATCGAACCACTTAATATTGCTGGTGTTGCCCATTTCCAGCCGAAGCAATGAGGTTGATACCTTAAGGCGTGCCTGGACGCTCAGGGATAAAAACCATTGCTTGAATGGGCTGGTTTGGCCGTCGCGTTTATATTCCTCAATCTCAATCATCGCCCGCCTCGAAGGTAACAAATAGGTTACTAATCAAGCAAGCGGGCGATCCTGACTTATTGAGTGAAACTTGCCAATGCTGTGAGTGTTTCTTGGGGCGTCAAAAACTCCCGATCCACCCCCGCCAGCACCGGCCGTTGCAATATCAGCACCGGTACGCCGCGCTCGCGGGCCACTTCCAGCTTGGGTTCGGTGGCGCTGCTGCCGCTGTTCTTGCTGATCAAGACATCGATCTGCCGGCGTTCGAACAACGCCCGTTCATCCGCGAGCAAAAACGGCCCGCGGGCGCCGATCACTTCGCAGCGTTCGTTGCCGGGGTATTTGTCCAGTGCGCGCAAGGTCCAGAACTGCCCGGCGGGGATTTCGTCGAGGTGTTGCAGCGGTTCGCGGCCCAGGGTGAACAACGGGCGCTGGAAGGGTTGCAAGGCCTCGATCAGCCCGGCCCAGTCGCGCACTTCGCGCCAGTCATCGGCGGGTTGTGGCTGCCAGGCGGGGCGGCGCAGGGCCCAGCAGGGGATATTGCACCTTTGTGCGGCCTGGGCGGCGTTGGCGCTGATCTGTGCGGCGTAGGGGTGGGTGGCGTCGAGGATCAGGCTGATGTGCTCGGCGCGGACAAACTGCGCCAGCCCCTCGGCACCGCCGTAACCGCCGACGCGTACCTGGCATGCCAGGTCGGTGGGCACCCGGCCGATCCCGGCCAGGCTGTAGATATGTTGCGGGCCCAGGGTGCGGGCGATGGCCAGGGCTTCAGTCACGCCGCCCAGCAGCAGGATGCGCTTCATAGCGGCTTGATCACTTCCAGCAGGGTGATGGGCAGCGCCTGGCGCCAGGTGTCGAACTCGCCCAGGGGCTGGGCCTGGGCCACATGGATGCGGGTCAGTTCGCCGCCGTGTTGTGCACGCCAGTTCATCAAGGTCATTTCGCTTTGCAGGGTCACGGCATTGGCCACCAGTCGCCCACCCGGGCGCAGGTGTTGCCAGCAGGTGTCGAGCACGCCGTCGCGGGTCACACCGCCGCCGATGAAGATCGCATCGGGCGCTTCCAGCCCCGCAAGGGCCTGGGGTGCGCTGCCGCGAATCAAATGCAGGCCGGGCACGCCGAGGGCATCGCGGTTGTGTTCGATCAACTGCTGGCGGCCGGCGTCGGCTTCAATCGCCAGGGCGCGGCAGCTGGGGTGGGCGCGCATCCATTCGATACCGATGGAGCCGCTGCCCGCGCCGACGTCCCAAAGCAACTCGCCGGGGGCGGGGGCAAGGCGCGCGAGGGTCATGGCTCGCACATCGCGCTTGGTCAGTTGGCCGTCATGCTTGAAGGCCGCATCCGGCAGGCCGGCCAGGCGCGACAGGCGCCGGGTATTGGCGTCGGCGAGGCAGTCGATGGCGATCAGGTTCAGCGCCGCAACCGGCGGGTCCTGCCAGCTTTCGGCGTTGCCATCGATGCGCCGTTCAGCGCTGCCACCGAGGTGTTCAAACACACTCAGGCGGCTCGGGCCAAAACCGCTGCTGCGCAACATGGCGGCGATAGCGGCCGGGCTCTGGCCGTCGTTGCTCAACACCAGCAAGCGCACACCGCTGGCCAGATGGGCATTGAGCGCAGCCACCGGGCGGGCGACTACCGACAGCGTCACCACATCCTGCAGCGGCCAGCCCAAACGTGAGGCCGCCAGCGACACGGAAGAGGGCGCCGGCAGGATCAACAGTTCATCTACCGCCACCTGCCGCGCCAGGCTGGCGCCGACGCCGTAGAACATCGGGTCGCCACTGGCCAGCACGCATATCGGCTCAAAGCGCCGCGCCAGCAGCGGCGCCAGGGAAAACGGGCTGGGCCACAACTCGCGCTCGGCACGAATGCACACCGGCAGCAAATCCAGCTGGCGCTGGCCGCCAATGATACGAGAGGCGCGCAACAGAGCATGCCGGGCATTCCTGCCCAGGCCCTTGAAGCCGTCTTCACCGATGCCTACTACCGTCAGCCAGGGCGACATATTGATTCCTTGAACGACATCCGACGGGCAGGCTTTTCATGCTGCCGGACAAAGCAGGCATAATACCGCGCCTTTACCCGTGAACCGGTAGCCCCCGTGAAGCCACTTCCTCTGTCCAATAGCAAACGCCCCTCGGGTTGCCCGGGGTTGCTGCGTATTGTCCAGGCGTTGGATGGTGGGATTTGCCGGATCAAATTGGCCGGTGGGGCTATCACCGCTGCGCAGGCCTTGGCCGTGGCGCACGCCGCGCAGGCTTACGCCGGCGGGGTGATCGAGGCGACCAACCGCGCCAACTTGCAGATTCGCGGCATTGGCCCGCAGCATGATGGCTTGATCACGCACCTGCTGGCTGCGGGCTTGGGCCCGACCACCGCCGGCGGCGATGACGTACGCAATGTGATGCTCAGCCCCGGCGCTGGCATCGACCGCGCGCTGCTGCTGGACACCCGGCCCCTGGCGGACCAGATCCTCGCCACCCTGCAAGCCCATCCACGGTTTCATGAGTTGTCGGCCAAGTTCGCCGTGCAACTGGATGGCGGTGAAGCCCTGGCGATGCTCGATCATCATCACGACCTGTGGTTATCGGCCTATGCCGCGCAGGGCCAGACCTTGTTGGCGTTCGGCCTGGCCGGTTGCCCCGCGCGCGACCTGCCGCTGGCCGCGGTCCGCGTGGATCAGGGGCATGACCTGGTCGTCGCGGTGCTGGAGCTGTTTCTCGACCTGGCCCGGCCCGACCAGAACCGCATGCGCGACCTGCTGGCGCAAACGTCTGTGGATAACTTTGTCGGGCGTTTGAACCTGCCCTTGCTCCCCGCCGATGGCTATCGTCGTCGCGCCACTGCGAGCCGCTTGCGCCTGGGGACTTATCCACAGCGCCAACCCGAGCGGGTCTATGTGGCCGCAGTCACGCCATTGGGCCGGCTGGCCCCAGCCATGCTGCGCGGCGCCGCGCAACTGGCCCTCGAATGTGGCGACGGCACATTACGCTTCACCCCGTGGCAGGGCCTGTTGCTGCCCAACCTGGCGCCGCACACAGCCCCGCGCGTGACTGAAGGCCTGGCGCAGTTGGGCTTCCTGTGTTCGGCCGACCAGGCCCTGGCGCGGATGATTGCCTGCACCGGTTCCAGCGGCTGCGCCAAGGCCCAGGCCGACACCAAGGCCGATGCCCTGCACCTGGCCACGCTGCTCCAGGACCACGGCCAGGGCCTGGACGTGCACCTGTCCGGCTGCCCGCGCACCTGCGCTGCGGCGCACATTGCCCCGGTCACTTTGCTGGCGGTGGGCGTTGGGCACTACGACCTCTATTTTCGCGATGCAGGCCAGCCGGGTTTCGGCCGCCTGCACGCGCACAACCTTTCTATTGAAGCGGCGGGCGCCGTGTTGCGTGCCCGTCCACGGAGCAACACCGATGATTGATTACATCCGCGACGGTCAGGAGATCTATCGCAACTCCTTTGCGATCATTCGCGCAGAGGCCAAGCTTGATCGCATCCCGGCCGACCTGGAAAAACTCGCCGTGCGGGTGATTCACGCCTGCGGCATGGTCGAGGCGATCGACGGTCTGCAGTTCTCCGAAGGCGCAGGCAAGGCCGGCCGTGAGGCCCTGGCCGCTGGCGCGCCGATCCTGTGTGATGCGCGGATGGTTTCTGAAGGGGTGACCCGGGCCCGCCTGCCGGCCAACAACCCAGTGATCTGCACGTTGCGCGACGACAGCGTGCCGCAGTTGGCGCGCGAGTTGGGCAACACCCGTTCCGCTGCCGCCCTGGAACTGTGGCGCCCGCATCTTGCCGGCAGTGTGGTGGTGATCGGCAATGCGCCTACCGCCCTGTTCTACCTGCTGGAAATGCTCGACGCCGGCGCGCCAAAGCCGGCGCTGATCCTCGGTTTCCCGGTAGGTTTTGTCGGCGCCGCCGAGTCCAAGGCGATGCTTGCCGCCGACAGCCGTGGCGTGCCGTTTGTGATCATGCAGGGCCGTCTGGGCGGCAGTGCGATGGCCGCTGCGGCGGTCAACGCCCTGGCCACGGAGGTCGAATGATGCAGGCGCGTGGACGTTTGATCGGCCTGGGCGTCGGCCCCGGTGACCCGGAACTGATCACCCTCAAGGCCCTGCGCCTGCTGCGCGAATCGCCGGTGGTGGCGTACTTCGTCGCCAAGGGCAAGAAGGGTAATGCGTTTGGCATTATCGAAGAGCACCTGGTGCCCCAGCAGACGCTGATGCCGCTGGTGTACCCGGTGACCACCGAAGCCTTGCCGGCGCCGCTGTCCTATGAGCAGGTGATCAGCGATTTCTATGACGCCGCCAGTGTCGACGTGGCCGCGCACCTGGATGCCGGGCGTGATGTGGCGGTGATCTGCGAAGGCGACCCGTTCTTCTACGGCTCCTACATGTACCTGCATGACCGCCTCGCCGAGCGCTACGACGCCCAGGTCATCCCCGGCGTGTGCTCGATGCTCGGCGGCGCTTCGGTGCTGGGCGCGCCTTTGGTGTATCGCAACCAGAGCCTGTCGGTACTGTCCGGGGTGCTGCCCCATGACGAGCTCAAGCGGCGCCTGGCGGATGCCGATGCGGCGGTGATCATGAAGCTGGGGCGCAACTTCACCAAGGTGCGCCAGGTGCTTGAGGAACTGGGGCTGGCCGGGCGTGCGCTGTATGTCGAGCGCGCCACCATGGCCAACCAGAAAATCGTCGCGCTGGATCAGGTCGAGCCGATGTCGTCGCCGTATTTCTCGTTGATCATCGTGCCGGGCGAAAGGTGGCAAGGGTGATGACGCCGGCGATCGTAATCCTCGGCCAGGGCAGCCTGGCCACGGCTCGCAGCATCCAGCAGGTGTACCCAGGCGCGCAGATCCACGGCTTGGCCGGTCGGGTGGACGGTGCCGACGAGACCTACAGTGAGTTTGGCGCGACCCTGCGCCAGTTGTATCAGCGGGGCACGCCGATCATTGCCCTGTGCGCGGCAGGCATTGTGATCCGCACGTTGGCCGCGCTGTTGCTGGAAAAAGGCGAAGAACCGGCGGTACTGGCAGTTGCCGAAGACGGCAGCGCGGTGGTGCCGTTGCTCGGTGGCCTGGGTGGGGTCAATGGCATGGCGCGGGAAATCGCGGCGGCCCTGGGTGTGGCGGCCGCGATCACCACCAGTGGCGAGCTGCGCTTTGGCACCTGCCTGCTCAACCCGCCTCAGGGCTATCAACTGGCCGACCTGGAGCTGGGCAAGCGCTTTGTCTCGGACCTGCTGGCCGGTGAGCAAGTGCGTATCGAAGGCGCGGCGCCGTGGCTGGAGCAGGCTAATCTGGCGCAGGACCAGCAGGCGCGCCTGAGCATTCATGTGGGCAGCGCCGAACGTGTGCCGGCGGCCAATGAGCTGCTGATCTATCCGAAGAACACCTGGGTCGCCTGCCGCCCGGGCGCCGAACTGGCGGCGCGGGTTCGCCAGGCGTTGCAGCAGGACGGTATCGCTGTGCAGTCGCTGGCGTGCCTGTTGGCCGACGATGCCGACATGGCCAGCGGCCAATTGCAGGAAGCTGCGCTGGAACTGGGTGTGCCACTGCGGTTTACGACGCTGGCTGCCGGGCCGGATATCGTCATCCATGGCGCTGCTGCGCCGGTAGACCTGGCGCAACTGGGCCGCCCCCGTGGCCGTCTCGCCGTGATCGGCCTGGGCCCCGGCGCTGCCGAACTGATGGTGCCGGCGGTCAAGGCTGAACTGGCGCGTTGCACCGATGTGCTGGGCTACGAAACCTATGTGCGCATGGCCGGGCCGTTTCGCGCCGACCAAGTGCAGCACTGCACCGACAACCGTGAAGAAATGCAGCGGGCGCGGCACGCCTTCGAGCTGGCGGCCCAGGGGCGTTCGGTGGTGGTGGTGTCTTCTGGCGACCCTGGCGTATTCGCCATGGCGGCGGCGGTGCTGGAGGCGTTGCATGAATCCAGCGACCCGGCCTGGCAGCGGGTCGAGCTGGAAATCTTGCCGGGGGTCTCGGCCTCCCTCGCTACCGCGGCCCAGGCGGGTGCGCCGCTGGGGCATGACTTCTGCGTGATGTCGCTGTCGGACAACCTCAAGCCCTGGTCCATCATCGAAAAACGCCTGGACCTGGCATGCCAGGCCGACCTGGCCCTGGCGTTCTACAACCCCATCTCCCGTTCGCGCCCATGGCAACTGGGGCGCGCCCTGGAAATCGTCGCCCAGCACCGCAATGCGGCAACGCCGGTGGTGTTGGGGCGGGATATTGGTCGTCCTGGGCAGACGCTGCGCACCCTCACCTTGGGCCAACTGACACCGGACCAGGTGGACATGCGCACCATGGTGCTGATCGGTTCGTCCACCACCTGTGCGTTCCCTCGGCTGAGCGGTGGCGAGTGGGTGTACACGCCACGCTGGTACGGTGAAAAACCGCTCTCCTGATGCAACAGCGGCCCCGCAATGGGGCCGCTGACGGGTAGGAAAAGACCAACTCCCGGCGATGACGTTTCCCTATCCGATGGGGCTGTTTCGACACGCCAGCCACGGTTTCTCACCTTATTGCTACAGAAGCAAACCTGCGCTTTATCAGGCTTGGCGCCCTCCCCAGTGTTTGCGGGAGCTGGCGCTGGTAGGTGCTTTTTGCCCACCGCATTCGGCGCTGCCCGGGCCCCTGAAAAAAACGCCTGGGCCGGCTAGTGTTGGCAGTAGACCCGTGTGGGTTTTTGTGGAGAAACATTCATGGAGCGAAAACATAAACGAATCAATATGGCGAAAAAGAGCAAGTTGATTGCCACTTACCGTTTACCGGTGAGCGCGCAGTCGTCGGGGGGCCCTTTACCCGCCGAGGCGCAGGTCGACCTCAATGGCGCGGTGATTAACAACAGTGTGTTCTCGTTTGTCGCGGGCATGAGCCATCTCAACAAGGAATACACCCGCAAGAGCTACCTGTTGGCCAGCAGCTATGTGAGTGACGTGCTGAACGTAACGCGCGGCAGCCAGGCCTGGTATGACGAGTTCATCAAGGTCATGACCAGCCTGGGGTGGTTGCCGATACGCAGCAGTTTTGAGCGGGTGACGACCTCCAGGAAAGGCCTGACGGTGCAGATGGCGGCGCTCAACATCATCTCGTCCACCGTGGCTTCGACGTCCCTTGCGGGCCCGTTGGCCATGGCGCTGCCCAAATTGGCAGCGGATGCCTTCGACGCGCTGAAGCAGCAGGCGGCGCCGTTTGATCTGTTCAAGCGCAACATTGTCACCCATGAAGGCGGTGACTTTGGCCTGGCGTCCTGCTCTGAAGTCGATGGCGAAGTGCTGATGATTTTGGTGACCTACAGCGCCCATGGCGTGAGCAAGAAACTGGGCGTCCCGTTTTTTGAATGGGACAGCTCCACGGTCGAAGCCTTCAGTGGTCAGACCTGCCTGATGCTCAACCCGGCGGTGGTCAACGAGGCTACCCTCAAGCAGTTGCGCAGGAGTGCAGGCGACAAGGTCTTGCAGGCCATTGCCCAATACCGGATTTGACCGCTGCCTCAGGGCACCAGATAACCGCGTATCCCGGTAAAAATGATCTGCGCGGCCAGCGCGCACACGAACAGGCCCATCAAGCGGCTGACAATCTGCAGGCCCTGGTCACCGAGGATGCGTTCGATCCGATTGGACAGGTACAGCACCACGCCTACGGTCAGGCTGGCCAGGGCGATGCTGAGAATCGCCATGAACTTGTCGTCCCAATGGGGCTGGCTGACCCCCATCACCAGCAGCGCGCCGATGGTGCCCGGGCCGACAGTCAGGGGAATGGTCAGGGGGACGATGGTCACGTCCTGCTGCACATTGTCGGTCTGTACCGCTGACTTGCCTTGGGCCATGCCTAGGGCCGAAATGAACAACACACTGCCGGCGCCGATGCGGAAGGCATCCACGGTGATGCCAAACACACTGAAAATCACCCGGCCAAACAGGTAGAGCAACACGCTCGACACCAGCGTCGCCAGGGCGACCTTCCAGGCCAGGCGCCGCCGTTCCTTGCTGGAATAGCCGCGGGTCAGGCTGATAAAGCAGGAGAGGACAAAGAAGGGGCTATACAGCACCAGCATCTTCAAATAAACGCTGAACAACACATGGAGCATGGTGGAAGCTCACAGCGAAGGAAGGGCGAGGGGGAGTCTATCAGGCTTGTGGGCTTTCTGTGGCTAGGGGGCTTTCTGAGGAGAGTGGGCTTCTGTGGTCAGGGGGCCTCTGTGGAGAGTGGGCTTTTTGTGGCGAGGGGGCTTGTCCCGCTGGGCCGCGAAGCGGCCCCACCCGCCTCATTGAGTTCTTTCAGTTAAATCCGGATAGCAGGTTTTAGGGCCGCTTCGCAGCCCAGCGGGGGACAAGCCCCCTCGCCACAGGGAGCCTCCTTGCCTCAGGAGGTGTGCGCCTGCTCCGCCGGCTGCTCGCGCTGTGTCACCCAGTACTCCACCAGTTCGCGCAGTTGCGACAACTCCACCGGCTTGGCCATATGCCCATCCATCCCGGCCTGGCGTGCGCGTTCCTTGTGTTCCGAGAGAATGTGCGCGGTCAGTGCCACCACCGGCGTGCGGGTGCGCTGGTTGCTGACTTCCCAGACCCGCAGCTGTTGGGTCGCAGAGAAGCCATCGAGGATCGGCATTTCGCAGTCCATCAATACCAGGTCGTAACGCTGGGCCTTCATCGCCTGCAAGGCTTCCTCGCCATTGCTGGCGGTATCGGGTTGCAGGTTGAGCTTGCCGAGCATGCCGCGAATCACTTTGGTGGAGATGCTGTTGTCTTCGGCCACCAGGATGCGGAAATCACTGGGCACGGTGACGGCCACAGGAACGTTCGGCGCGATGTGGCGGGGTTGGACCACGCCTTTGCTGCGCTGGGTCAGTTCGTCGGCCAGGGTGGTCTTGAGGGTGTAGCCCGCAACCGGCTTGGCCAGGATGCGTTTGATCCCGCAGTTGCGCGCGATGATCTTGCTCGGGGCATTGCTGATGCCGGTGAGCATGATCAGCAGGATGTCGTGGTTCAGGCTCGGGTCTTCCTTGATCTTCGCCGCCAGTTGCATGCCGGTCATGCCGGGCATGTTCTGGTCCAGCAGCACCACGTCGAAATAGTCGCGCAGGTGCGCCTTGGTGCGCAGCAGGGCCAGGGCTTCCTTGCCCGATGGCACGGCGCTGACGTTCAGGCCCCAGGCGGTGCATTGCTGCACCAGCACCTTGCGGCAGGTGTCGTTGTCGTCCACCACCAACACCCGCGCGCCTTGCAGCGGGCCGTCGAGATCGGAGGTCGGGTGCTCCAGGCGCTCGGGGTCCAGCGGCAAGGTCAGCCACAGGGTGCTGCCTTGCTGGCTGCCGGCCTTGATGCCGAACTCGCCATTCATCAGCAGGATCAGTTGGCGGGCGATCACCAGGCCGAGGTGGCCGCTCAGGCGGGTGGCCGACAGGAAATTCTTGCTGTGCAGTTCGCTGTGCAGTAGGGCGTCGCGCTCGGTGGCTTCCATCGGCAGGCCGCTGTCTTGCACGGCGATGCGCAGGCGCGGTTTGCTGCTGCGTTCATCCAGGGCGACCACGATCAGCACTTCGCCTTCGTCGGTCTTTTGCAGGGCATTTTCCAGCAGGCTCAGCAGGGCCTGGCGCAGGCGTGTCGGGTCGCCGCTGATGACCCGTGGCACCTGGGGCTGGATAAAGCTGATCAGTTCGACGTTCTGCTGCTCGGCCTTGGCGCGGAAAATACTCAGGCAGTCTTCGATCAGGGCATTGAGGTCGAACTGCACGTCGTCCAGTTCAATCTGCCCGGACTCGAGCTTGGAAATGTCGAGAATCTCGTTGATCAGGGTCAGCAGTTCATTGCCGGCGCTGTGGATGGTCTGCACGTAGTCACGCTGTTTGACCGACAAAGGCGTGCCCAACAGCAATTCGGTCATGCCCAGTACGCCGTTCATGGGCGTGCGGATTTCATGGCTGATCTTCGCCAGGAACTCGGCCTTGGCCGCGATCTCGGCGTTGCTGGCCGCCAGGTCGCGGCTGAGGCTGAAGCGATCCTCGACGATGCTGCGCTGGCGCTCGCCCAGGGCCTGGCTCATCAACAGGCCGCTGACGCAGATCACCGCCAGCAGGGTGATGATCAGGCCTTGCGGGGCCACCAGGGTCAGGCCCAGCAGGGCCGGGAGGATAATCAGCGTGCCAGTGTTGAATACCACCATGGCGAGCAAGAACAGGCGTGCAGGCCGGTAGCCTTTTTGCCAGTGGTAGGCCGAGACAAACAGCATGCTCAGGCCGGCCAGTGCCACCAGGGCATAGGTGATGATGTTCAGCGGCAGGGTGTTGACGAACAGCAGTAACAGGCCGCACAGGACGATTAGCAGGATATCGGCCATCAGCAGCTTGTTCAGCGGGTGCGGGCCCAGTGGCGCGAAGAAGCGATAGGCGAACATCAAGCCGCACGGCGCGGTCAGCAGCAACGCCATATAGGCGCCCGGCGTTTGCAGGGCGTGCCAGTTCGGCAGCCAGGGGCCCAGCAGGTTGAGCAGCAGCAACAGGCTGAGCAACAGCAGCACTTCGCAGGCCGCCAGCCACAGGCTGCTGCGCGAACGATGGTAGGCGTAGCGGGTAAGGTTGTGCAGGATCAGCATCAGCAGGCAGCCGAACAGCAGGCCATAGACCAGGGTCTGGGTCTGGTTGGCGGCAGCCATCACGGCCGGTTCCAGGGTCAGGTACGGCCGCAGTTCGTGCTCCGAGACCAGGCGCACATACACATCCAGGGGTTTCTGGCTCTGGGGCATGGGCAGCATGAAGTCGCTGCTCGGCAGCGGACGTTCAGCCTGGGGTTGGCGGGTGCCGGTATTCACTTGCTCGATCAGCGTGTCGCCGTCCAGCACATACAGGTTGAGGTGCGCCAGGTCCGGCGCGAATACCCGCAGCACTTGCTCGTGCTTGCCCGGTTGCAGCCTGAAACGTACCCACAGCGCGCCATTGGGCTCGGCGGCGGTGATCCGGTCCAGTTCGATGGGGCTAAATTGGTTGTTGTAGCGGGGGGAGCGAATGTCGCTCAGTTGCAGGTCGGCCTGTTCATCGAGTAATACGGCCCAGCCACTGCCTTGCGCGACGGCCTGGGCCGGCAACAGGCAGAGCAAGGTCAGCAGGCTGACAGTAAAAACTATGGCGATCCTGAGCCAGCGCACGGCGAAATCCCTTCGTAGGTTGATGCACGGGGTTAACTATGCGCGGGACCGCAATAGGACGGCAAGGGCCAAAGGCCCTTGCCTAGCCGAACGGATAGCTGGTTACTGATCTTCGCCGCGCTCACGGGCAATGGCACGATAGCCGATGTCCTTGCGGTAGAAGCAGCCCTGCCAGTCGATCTTGGCGGCCAGCTTGTACGCTTGCTGCTGGGCGGCATCGACACTGGCGCCCATGGCCGTGGCGCAGAGTACACGGCCACCGGCGGTGACGACCTGGCCGTCCTTGAGCGCGGTACCGGCGTGGAACACCTTGCCTTCGAGTGTCGCGGCCGCATCCAGGCCCTGGATCACATCACCCTTGGCGTAGTCGGCAGGGTAACCACCAGCCGCCAGCACAATGCCAACGCTCGGACGTGGATCCCACTGTGCTTCAACCTTGTCCAGGGCCTGGGCCAGGGCGGCTTCCACCAGCAGCACCAGGCTCGACTGCAGGCGCAGCATCACCGGTTGGGTTTCCGGGTCGCCGAAGCGGCAGTTGAACTCGATGACTTTCGGGTTGCCGGCCTTGTCGATCATCAGGCCCGCGTACAGGAAGCCGGTGTAGACATTGCCTTCATCGGCCATGCCACGCACGGTCGGCCAGATCACCAGGTCCATCACGCGCTGGTGCACCTGGGCGGTGACCACCGGGGCAGGGGAGTAGGCACCCATGCCACCGGTGTTCGGACCGGTATCGCCGTCGCCGACGCGCTTGTGGTCCTGGCTGGTAGCCATCGGCAAGACGTTCTTGCCGTCGACCATCACGATGAAGCTGGCTTCTTCGCCGTCGAGGAATTCTTCGATCACCACGCGCGAACCCGCGTCACCGAAGGCATTGCCGGCGAGCATGTCGCGCACGGCGTCTTCGGCTTCCTGCAGGGTCATCGCCACGATCACGCCTTTACCGGCGGCCAGGCCATCGGCCTTGATCACGATCGGTGCGCCTTTTTCACGCAGGTAAGCCAGGGCCGGCTCGATCTCGGTGAAGTTCTGGTAGTCGGCGGTCGGGATCTTGTGGCGAGCCAGGAAATCCTTGGTGAAGGCTTTCGAGCCTTCCAGCTGGGCCGCGCCCGCAGTCGGGCCGAAGCAGTCCAGGCCACGGCTGCGGAACAGGTCCACGACGCCCGCCACCAGCGGTACTTCCGGGCCGACGATGGTCAGCGACACGTTCTTTTGCGCAAAGTCGGCCAGTTGCTCAAGGGCCAATACGTCGATGGCGACGTTTTCGCACTTGGCTTCAATGGCGGTACCGGCGTTGCCGGGGGCCACGAATACTTTCTGCACGCGTGGGTCTTGGGCGACTTTCCAGGCCAGTGCGTGTTCACGGCCACCGCTGCCAATGATCAAAACATTCATTTCAAAAACCTCGGATGATGCTCAATTCTTGGGAGCACTGTGAGCCGCTTTTCTGTAGGAGCTGGCTTGCCTGCGATAGCATCAACTCGGTCGCACTGAAACTCCGAGTTGTCTGCATCGCAGGCAAGCCAGCTCCTACACAAGCCAGTGCCCGCTTGGTATCAAATCTGTCAGTGACGGAAGTGGCGCATGCCAGTGAAGACCATCGCGATACCGGCTTCATCAGCCGCGGCGATCACCTCGGCATCACGCATCGAACCGCCCGGTTGGATCACGGCAGTCACGCCCGCTTTTGCGGCGTTGTCCAGGCCATCACGGAACGGGAAGAATGCGTCGGAAGCCATCACCGAACCCACCACCTGCAAACCGGCGTGTTCAGCCTTGATCGCGGCGATGCGCGCCGAGTTCACACGGCTCATCTGGCCCGCGCCGACACCGATGGTCTGGCGGTTCTTGGCGTAGACGATGGCGTTGGATTTAACGTACTTGGCCACTTTCCAGGCAAAGATCAGGTCGTTGATCTCTTGCTCGGTCGGTGCGCGCTTGGTCACAACTGTAAGGTCTTGGCTGCCGATCATGCCGATGTCGCGGCTCTGTACCAGCAAACCGCCATTGACGCGCTTGTAGTCCCAGGCAGCGGCACGGTCAGCCGACCACTCGCCGCAGGCCAACAGACGCACATTAGCCTTGGCCGCCACGATGGCACGGGCCTCGCTGCTGACGCTTGGCGCGATGATCACTTCCACGAACTGACGCTCGACGATGGCCTTGGCGGTCTCGGCGTCCAGTTCGCGGTTGAACGCGATGATGCCGCCGAATGCCGATTCGGTATCGGTGGCGTAGGCCAGTTCGTAGGCCTGGCGGATCCCGCCTTCGGCGTCCGGGCTCACGGCCACGCCGCATGGGTTGGCGTGCTTGACGATCACGCAGGCCGGCTTGACGAAGCTCTTCACGCACTCCAGCGCGGCGTCGGTATCGGCCACGTTGTTGTAGGACAGCTCTTTGCCTTGCAGTTGGGTCGCGGTGGCGATGCCCACTTCGGCAGGCTTGGCTTCCACGTAGAACGCCGCGCTCTGGTGCGGGTTCTCGCCGTAGCGCATTTCCTGGGCCTTGATGAACTGGCTGTTGAAGGTGCGTGGGAACTGGCTGCGGCCTTCAGTGCTGAGGGTCTCGGCGGCCTGGTTCACGGTGCCCATGTAGTTGGCAATCATGCCGTCATAGGCGGCGGTGTGCTCGAAGGCCTTGAGCATCAGGTCGAAACGCTGGGCGTAGGTCAGGCCGCCGGCTTTCAGGCTTTCCAATACGTGGGCGTAGTCGCTGGCGTTGACCACGATGGCCACGTCTTTATGGTTCTTGGCCGCCGAGCGCACCATGGTCGGGCCGCCGATATCGATGTTTTCGATAGCGGTCGGCAGGTCGCAGCCTGGCTTGTTGATGGTGGCTTCGAACGGGTAGAGGTTAACGGCCACCAGGTCGATCGGCTTGATGCCGTGCTCGTTCATGATGGCGTCGTCGATACCGCGACGGCCGAGGATGCCGCCATGGATTTTCGGGTGCAGGGTCTTGACCCGACCGTCCATCATTTCTGCGAAACCGGTGTAGTCCGCGACTTCTACTGCGGCCACGCCGTTGTCCTGCAGCAGTTTGAAGGTCCCGCCCGTGGAGAGGATTTCCACACCCAGGGCTTCCAGCTCCCGGGCAAATTCGAGGATCCCGGTCTTGTCGGAAACACTGATCAAGGCGCGGCGGATCGGCAGGCGGGTAGTCTGGTCGGTCATCTCAATTTCCATCAAAAGCAAAGGAGTCAGCAAAAAAGGCGACCGGTTTTACGCGGGCGCCTTTCTGGTTTGATTGAATGCTTACAGCAAATCGTACTGTTTGAGCTTCTTGCGCAGGGTCCCACGGTTCAGGCCCAGCAGCTCACTGGCTTTGGTCTGGTTGCCCTTGACGTAGTTCATCACGCTTTCGAGCAAGGGCGCCTCGACTTCGGAGAGCACCAGGTTGTACACATCCGTGACGGCCGCGCCCTCAAGGTGGGCGAAATAATTGTGCAGCGCTTTCTCGACGCTCCCGCGAAGGGTCTGGCCTTCTTCGCTCGGCGTGTTGAGGTGCTGTTTCAAATTGACGTTGTCGCTCACGGGTGTTGTTCCACTCACTAAAGTCTCGGTCATCATCGTCATGCGGCCACCCCTTCTCCGTCCCCTGCTCTCAGGCTCTTGTCTCGTTCGGCAAAGAACTCACGAACGGCGGTGACCTGTGCTTGCGTTTCATCCAAACGATTGAACCCTGCGCGAAACTCTTTGGCGCCGGGCAGGGTTGCGAGATACCAACCCACATGCTTGCGAGCAATGCGCGCGCCCATCACGTCCCCATAGAAGGTGTGCAGGGCGGCCAGATGCTCTAGCAGAATACGTTCCACCTCGATCAGCCCCGGTGCCGGCATGATTTCGCCGGTACGCAGGAAGTGCTCGATCTCACGAAAGATCCATGGCCGCCCCTGGGCGGCCCGGCCGATCAACAGGCCATCGGCACCGGTTGCGTGCAGTACGCGCCGGGCTTTCTCGGCCGAGTCGATGTCGCCGTTGGCAAAGACCGGAATCGACACCGCCTGCTTGATCGCAGCGATGGTGTCGTATTCGGCTTCACCGGTATAAAGGTCAGCGCGGGTGCGGCCATGCACCGCCAATGCTGTAATGCCTGCCTGTTCGGCGATCTTCGCCACCGTCAGGCCGTTCTTGTTGTCCCGGTCCCAGCCGGTACGGATCTTCAGGGTGACCGGTACATCCACTGCGCCGACAACGGCCTGCAGGATCTCGGCCACCAGTTGCTCATCCTTCAACAGGGCGGAACCGGCGGCCTTGTTGCAGACCTTCTTGGCCGGGCAGCCCATGTTGATATCAATAATCTGTGCACCCAGCTCTACGTTGGCCCGGGCCGCATCCGCCAGCATTTGTGCATCACCACCGGCGATCTGTACCGAGCGGGGCTCGGGATCACCTTCGTGGATCATGCGCATCCGCGATTTGCGGGTGTTCCACAAGCTCATGTCGCTGGTGACCATTTCCGAGACTACAAGGCCCGCGCCCAAACGTTTGCACAGCTGACGAAAGGGCTGGTCGGTGACGCCCGCCATCGGGGCGAGAATCAAAGCGTTTGGCAATGTATATGGGCCGATGCGTACCGCCGACATAGGACTTCCCTGTTGTGGGGCCGGATCATTAGAGTTCGAAAAAGGGTTGGCATGATACCCGCTCTCGATGACTGGTTAAAGGCTGAATTGGATAAAATCTGAGCAGCTATTTTCTTATCGCCAGCGGTTTGGTCGTGGACGGGCAAGTCAATAACCTGCCGTCCGAACCTTGACGCGCGCGGCCAATCACTCGGGGGAGTGGAAACTGAGACTGTAGTTCACAGCTTTGTTGCCCGGGTCGAGAATGTCCAGGGCGATATGGATCGGGGTCTGGGATGGCATCTCGGTCTGGCCGGCCAACTCACCGCTGAGGTACTCGGCGGGCTTGAAGCGCCGGCTGGCGATCATCCGGCCATTGAGGTCGGCAAAGCGCAGCTCCAGCAGCGGGAACGGCTGGGAGAAGGTGGCGCGGTTGTAGATGATCGCATCCACCACCAGCGCGCCGGCGAACTCGGGATGGCTGCGCACCACCAGGTTACTGCTCTTGATATGGGCGATATCGACCCGCGACGGCACGGTGCAGCCCAGTTTCGGGCACAGCTCCTGGAACCACGGCCGGTATTTGTCCTGGCGGGCCAGTTCGTCGAACTGGTAGGCGATGTACTGTCCGGCGAGCGCAGCGGCGGCCAGCAGCACCAGGGTCAGCCAGAACAGGCGGCGGCCCCAGCCAGCGGGGCGTTTGCCGGTGTAGAGGTGCAGCGGGTCGTCTTCCAGGTCCTGCAGCATCTCGTCATGGGCATTGGAGGCGGTGCGGGAGCGCTTGCGGCGCGGTTCAGGCTCAGGCTCGTCCGGTTCGCTGCCGAGCGTTGGCTCGGGCGGGTCGAGGGCGTCGGCGGTATGCAGCACCGTCGGCTCGTCGTCCACCTCGTGAAGGTCGAAGGACATCGAAGGCTCGGTGCGCAGGGGTTTGCCCGTGGGTACTGGGGCCGGCTCGACGGCTTCCTCGGCGTGGGCGATTGTCGCAGCCCGTTCGTCTGGTGGATCGCTGAACAGGCTGGCGGCCCATTGTTCTTCTTCGGCCTTGGCGGTGTCGCGGCTGGCGCTCATCGACTCGTCTTTTTGCCGGCGGTCGGCGCTGGCTTGGCGCCGTTCGCTGCCCTGGGGCTGAGTGTGCTGGATCTCCCGGCGCTCCAGCTTGGCCAGTTCCTCGTCCAGGTCCAGGTTATCCAGGTCCAGCTCTTCGGCGCTCCATTGCTTCTGGCTGATGGCGCGCGGCGCAGCTTCGGCGCTTGGCGCCTCAGGTGCGTGGGCACGCTGCTCCAGCAACTGGCGGGCAGCATTGAACACTTGCAGGCAAGAGCCACAGCGAACCACGCCACGGGCCACGCTCAGTTGAGCATGGCTGACGCGGAAACGGGTTTGGCAATGCGGGCACTGAGTGACGAAACTGTCGGTCATGCGGCCATCCGATTCATGCAGGCGCTCATTCTAGCGCCGACGACCGCTGATGCGTACCCAGCCATCGCGGTTGGCGATGGGGTCCAGGTCGAAGTCCTGGGCATAGGCGGCGGCGACTTCTTCACCCTGCTCGGCGAGGATCCCCGACAGCGCCAGGCGCCCGCCAGGCTTGACCAGGCTCGACAGTTGCGGGGCCAGCGAGACTAGCGGCCCGGCAAGGATATTGGCGACCAACACGTCGGCCTGTACCTGGGGCAACTGCTCCGGTAGGTACAGTGGGAATTTGTCTTCAGGGATGTTGTTGCGCCCGGCGTTATCGCGGGAAGCTTCCAGGGCCTGCACGTCGATATCGGTGCCGACCGCTTCCTTGGCGCCCAGCAGCAGCGCGGCGATGGCCAGGATCCCCGAGCCGCAGCCGAAGTCCAGCACGTTACAACCGTGCAAGTCCTGGCCGTCGAGCCATTCCAGGCACAGGGCG
Source organism: Pseudomonas sp. 06C 126 (assembly GCF_001855215.1). NCBI lineage: Bacteria > Pseudomonadati > Pseudomonadota > Gammaproteobacteria > Pseudomonadales > Pseudomonadaceae > Pseudomonas > Pseudomonas sp. 06C 126. The sequence goes on from NZ_MIFU01000013.1 coordinate 48,654, forward strand.
GTGGTTGGGTGGGTGCCGGTGCCGAATGCCAGGCCCGGGTCCAGCAGCAGGTTGACGGCCTCAGGCTCCGGGGCGGCATGCCAGCTGGGTACGATCCACAGGCGCTGGCCGAAACGCATGGGTTGGAAGTTGTCCATCCAGCTGCGTTCCCAGTCCTGGTCTTCGATCACTTCACTGTGGTGCTCGGGCAGCGGGCCGCCGGTCAGCAGTTCCATATGGGCAAAGACGCTGGTGGCGTCGGTGCCATCTTCGAACAGGGCCAGCAGGTGGGTGTGGGACCACAGCGGCGTGGTGTTCAGCTCAGGCTCGAAAATCGGCTGGTCTTCGGCGTCCATGAAGGTCACCGACACGGCGCCCACTTCAAGGAACGCGTCTTCATAGGTTTCGGCTTGTTCTGGGCTGATGGCGAGACGGACTTGCAGCCAAGGCATGGCGGGCACCTTTGAAAAAATGAGTGTGCAGCGGGGTGGGGCTGCGAAAGGGCGCAAGTTTACGCGAGAGCAGGCCAGAAGACGACACCACTGAAAGCACTGGGGGCCAAATGTAGGAGCTGGCTTGCCTGCGATGGCGGGGTGTCAGCGTGCTCATCAGTGCCTGGCCCACCGCTATCGCAGGCAAGCCAGCTCCCACAGGGTTTTGTGGTGTTCTTGCGTGACCATAAACAACAAAACCGCCCGAAGGCGGTTTTGTGAGTGGAGCACAAACTTACTGGTTGGCCAGCTTGTGTTCCAGGTAGTGAATGTTCACACCACCTTCGCAGAAGCCTTCATCACGAACCAGATCCCGATGCAGTGGGATGTTGGTCTTGATGCCGTCGACCACGATTTCGTCCAGGGCGTTGCGCATACGGGCCATGGCCTCGTCGCGGGTGGCGCCCCAGGTGATCAGCTTGCCGATCAACGAGTCGTAGTTGGACGGAACCTTGTAGCCGCTGTACAGGTGCGAATCCACACGCACGCCGTTGCCGCCTGGCGCATGGAAATGCTTGACCAGGCCAGGGCTTGGGATAAAGGTTTTCGGGTCTTCGGCGTTGATCCGGCACTCCAGGGAGTGGCCGTGCATCTTCACGTCGTCCTGGGTGAAGGACAGCACGTTGCCAGCGGCGATGCTCAGCATCTCCTTGACGATGTCGATACCGGTGACCATCTCCGAAACCGGATGCTCTACCTGCACGCGAGTGTTCATCTCGATGAAGTAGAAGCGGCCGTTCTCGTAGAGGAACTCGAAAGTCCCGGCGCCACGGTAGTTGATATCGATGCAAGCCTTGACGCAACGTGCCAGGACTTCCTGACGCGCCTTTTCATCCAGGCCCGGCGCCGGAGCTTCTTCCAGGACCTTCTGGTGACGACGTTGCAGCGAGCAATCGCGGTCGCCCAGGTGGATGGCGTGGCCCTGGCCGTCGGACAGTACCTGGACTTCCACGTGACGTGGGTTGGTCAGGTATTTTTCCAGGTAGACCATCGGGTTGCCGAACCAGGCGCCCGCTTCCGAGCGAGTCTGCTTGGCTGCTTCGATCAGGTCTTCTTCCTTGTGCACCACGCGCATGCCGCGACCACCACCGCCGCCGGCGGCTTTGATGATCACCGGGTAACCGACTTCACGACCAATGCGCAGAGCGGTTTCCTCGTCTTCCGGCAGCGGGCCGTCGGAGCCTGGAACGGTTGGCACGCCGGCTGCGATCATGGCGTCCTTGGCCGAAACCTTGTCGCCCATCAGGCGAATGGTCTCGGCTTTCGGGCCGATGAAGGCAAAGCCGGATTTTTCCACCTGTTCGGCGAAGTCGGCGTTTTCCGCGAGGAAGCCGTAGCCAGGGTGGATGCCATCAGCGCCGGTCACTTCAGCCGCGGCGATGATGTTCGAGACCTTCAGGTACGAGTTCGTGGCCAGTGGCGGGCCGATGCAGATGCTTTCGTCCGCCAGTTTCACGTGCATCAATTCGGTATCGGCCGTCGAGTAAACAGCGACGGTCTTGATGCCCTCTTCCTTACAGGCGCGCAGGATACGCAGCGCGATCTCGCCGCGGTTGGCGATCAGGACTTTTTGCAGTTTCTTCGCAGGTTTCAACATCGAAGGCGCTCCGCGGTTCAAACGATGGTGAACAGCGGCTGGTCGTACTCAACCGGCTGACCGTTTTCTACCAGGATGGATTCGATGACGCCGGCTTTTTCGGCCGTGATGTGGTTCATCATTTTCATCGCTTCCACGATGCAGATGGTGTCGCCCACTTTCACAGTCTTGCCCACTTCAACGAAGGCTGGCGAGGTCGGTGCCGGGGTGCGGTAGAAAGTACCGACCATTGGCGACTTGACCACGAAACCGTTGAGCACTGGCGCGGCCGGTGCGGCGGGAGCTGCGGCAGCAGCAGGTGCGGCGGCCGGAGCAGCAGCGGCAGGAGCCGGTGCTTGCATCTGTGGTGCGTAGAACTGTTGGGCCGGGGTCTTGCTGTGACGGCTGATCCGTACGGACTCTTCGCCTTCCTTGATTTCCAGCTCGTCGATACCGGATTCTTCCAGCAGTTCGATCAGTTTCTTAACTTTACGGATATCCATGAATCATCAACTCCCAAGGGTCGGTCAGGGGCGTTTAGCCTGTTCTTCAACTTGTTCCAGGGCGGCCTCCAGGGCCAGTCGGTAACCGCTGGCGCCAAGGCCGCAGATCACTCCTACCGCTACGTCGGAGAAGTAAGAGTGATGGCGGAAAGCTTCGCGTTTATGCACGTTCGATAAATGCACTTCGATGAATGGGATGCTCACCGCCAGCAGCGCGTCACGTAATGCAACGCTTGTGTGCGTAAAAGCGGCGGGATTGATCAGGATGAAGTCCACGCCTTCGCTGCGCGCGGCGTGAATGCGATCAATCAATTCATACTCGGCATTGCTTTGCAGGTAGAGCAGATGGTGGCCGGCTTCACGGGCCCGTCGTTCCAGATCGAGGTTGATCTGTTCGAGGGTAACTGCACCGTATACACCCGGCTCGCGGGTGCCGAGCAGGTTCAGGTTGGGTCCGTGCAGAACCAGTAAGGTCGCCATCGGCTGTTCCTTGTTATTGGATGTGGGTACGTCAGAACCCGGCGACTATGCCGCAAAGCCTTTGTGACTGTCCAGTTCTCTGCAATAGCCAGCACGATTAGCGAGGATTGCGCAAAGTATGTGACCGGGGCGCACGATCCGGTCATTGGTAATACGGTCTAGAAAGCAATGAAGATCGACTGTGGGAGCTGGCTTGCCTGCGATAGCGGTGGATCAGTAGCCGATTAGTCGCCTGGCACACCGCTATCGCAGGCAAGCCAGCTCCCACATTTGATCTTCATGGGGCGGGAGATGGCGTCAGACGCGGAAGGCCTGCACGGCCGTATTAAGCTGCCCGCCGAGCACCAATAAATGCTCGCCCTGGCTGCGGCCCTGGCCAATGCGCAGCAGGTTGTCCTCGCCCAACTGGTGGATGCGTTCGCTGTTATCACGGATCTCACTGACGGCGCCGCTCTGCTGCGCCGTGACATCGGCAATGCGGATGGCTGTGTCGGAAATGGTCTGGATCGCGTTGACGATTTCGTCCAGCGCGCCGTCGGCGGCCTGGGCTTGTTGAGCGGTGGCTTCGGCATGTTCGACCTGGGCGCGCATGCCCTCCACCGACTGCCTTGCTGCGGTCTGCAGGCCGGCGATCAGGGTCTGGATTTCGGCGGTGGCGCCTGCGGTGCGCTGGGCCAGGGAACGCACTTCGTCGGCGACCACGGCAAACCCGCGGCCGGCTTCACCGGCGCGGGCGGCTTCGATGGCGGCATTGAGCGCCAGCAGGTTGGTCTGGTCGGCAATCGAGCGGATCACCGTCAGCACGCTGCCAATGGTGGCGGACTCTTCGGCGAGTTTTTCGATCATCTGCGCATTGTCCTGCACCTCGCCCACCAGTGCGTGCAGGCCGGTCAGGCTCAAGCCGATCACCCGTTGGCCATGCTCCACGGCGTCGCCGGCGCTGCGGCTGGCCCCGGCGGCCTGGCTGGCGTCGCCGGCGACCTGCTGGATCGTGGCTTCCAGTTCGCCCAACGAATCGCGGATTTGCGCAGTGTCCCCGGCCTGGCGTTCGGCGCCGTCATGCAGGCCGCCGCTCAGTTCGGCCAGGGCGCGGCTGCTACCGGCGACTTCCTCTGCGTTAGCGCGGATAGTGCCCACCAGGTTCACCAGGTAAGCCCGCAGGCGATTGAGCGAGGCTTCAATGTCATGCAGTTCGCGGTTGGTCGCACCCAGGGCGATCGGTTGGCTGAAATCGCCCTCGGCCCAGGTCGACAGGGCCGGCGCCAGGCTGGTGAGTACTCGTGCCAGGCGTCGTTGCAGGGTGTCGATGAGCAGGGCGATCAACAGGATCAGGCCAATCATCACGCCTTGGATCACCCGCACCTCGCCCTGGATCTTGCCGTGCTGGGCACGCACCTCGGGCTCCAGCGCGGCGATGGCTTGCTGCACGGTGTCGATTTTCAGGTGCGTGGCAGCGGCCAGTTCTGCGCGCTTGTGGATTTGTTCACGGGTCCGCGCAAGCTCTGCCGGGTAGCGTGTGAGCAGGCTGTTGAGTTCGCGTTTGAGATTGACGCCGGTGTCTTCGGCGGTGGTGGTTTCGCTGCTTTCCAGGCCCATCAACGCAGAAAAGTCATCGCTGTTGGAGGCACTGCTGGCAGTCACGCCCAGTAGTGGCAGTTGCTCAAGCAGGTCAGCCTGGCTGCGGATATTGGTCAGTTCACGTTCCACGTCGGCGGCCAATTCACTGCGCCCGCTGCTCACCAGTTTGTCCCGCGCCAGGGACAGCTTGGCCAGGTGCTGCGAGGCCGCCAGCAGCGGCGGCAGATAACGCCCTGCATCGGCTGAGTTGACGCCCATGGCGTACTGGCTCAGTTGCTCCAGGTTGGCCCCCAGTTCCCGCTCGGCTTGCAGCAGCAAGGCTTGTGGGTCGCCGGCCAGTTTGCCGGCGGCCAGCAGGTCGGTCTTGCTGAAGCCATCGAGGTCGAGCAGGCCGGGCCGCAGTTTTTCGGTCAGCTCAGGCGGCAATTCATCCAGGTGCAGCAACAGGTTTTCCAGGCTCTGGCCGGCCGCGCTCAGGCGCAAGGCGTCGCCGCTGGCCAGATAGTCGTCGATATTGCGCGCGGTCTGGTTCTGGAACGCCTGGGACAGGCCCAGATAACGCTCCATCAATAGATAAGGGCGTTCGAGGGCCCGTTGCGACCACCAGAGCGTAGCGCCCAGGGCCAGGCAAACGGCGACCAGCAGAAGGGTGTTCAGATTCGTCAGCAGCTTCAGGCGCATGCGTGGTTTCAACCAACGGCAGAAGGAGTAAGTGCCTGAAGTTATTGCGTTTTCGTTACAGGGTTATGACGGACTGAGTGGAATCTGGTGAAAAAGTGGCACTTTGCCTTGATTCACCCGAAGCATGCACCCGATTACGCCCGGCGTCCTTGGCGCGGTACAGCGCTTCATCGGCCTGGGCGGCCATCATCAGGCTGTCGGAGCCGTCGCATAGCTGCACCACGCCGGCGCTGAAGGTGCACCACAAATCCTGGGGCTGGGCCGGGTAATGGATTTCGGCAAAGCGCCCACGGATTTCGTCGAGCACCTTGCAGGCGGCGTCCAGGTCGGTGTCGGGCATGACAATGGCAAATTCTTCGCCGCCGTACCGGCCGATATAGTCGGTCTTGCGCAGGCGCTGCTTGAGAAACAGCGCCAGGCTTTTGATCACGCGGTCGCCCATGGGGTGGCCGTGGCTGTCGTTGACCCGCTTGAAGTGGTCAATGTCGAGCATGGCAAAGCTCAGCGGCTTGTTCTCGCGGCGCGAGCGGAAGCTGCAGTCTTCCAGCAGTTGCAGGATATGGGTGTGGTTGTACAGGCCGGTCAGGCTGTCGCGCACCATCCGTGCCTTGAGATGACGGGCGCGTGCCGCGCGGTTGCGCACGGTAGTGATCAGGTGGCGCGGCTTGATCGGCTTGGTGAGGAAGTCGTCGCCGCCTTCGCTCATGGCGTCCAGCTGTTTATCCAGGTCGTCTTCGGCCGACAGGTAAATGATCGGCACGCTGACATAGCGGTCGTTGTGGCGAATCACCTTGGCCAGCTCGGTGCCGGTGCAGGCTGGCATGTACATGTCGAGGATGATCAGGTCGGGCTGGAAATCCGCCAGTTCGGCCATGGCCTGGATCGGTTCGATCAAGGTGCGGGTGACGATCCCGGCGCTGTTGAGCAAGCGTTCGGTGTGCATCGCCTGGGCGCGGGAGTCGTCGATGATCAGCACTTTATAAGGTTCGTACTGGGCGACGCAGGTCAGGACTTCGATTTTTTCCAGCAGGCTGGAGGCTTCCAGGGTGCCGGTGAGGAACTCCTGGCCCCCGGCGCGCACGGCGGCCAGGCGGGTGGGGGTGTCGGTTTCGTGCAGGCTGAAGAACAGCAGCGGCAGTTTCTGCTCCAGGCCTTCCTGGGCTTCGGCGGCCAGTTTCAGGCCCAGGCCGGTGCCGCAGAAGTCCACGTCCATCACAATCGCAGCCGGCAGGCGTTCGGCCATGGACGAACGGAAGGCCGCCACGCTGTCCAGGGACTGCGCGCTCAAACCAAAGAATTCCAGTTGCTTGGCCAGGCGCTCGGCGCGGTCGTGATCGGCCAGCATCACGTAGATGGGCTTGCGCATCGGCGGCAGGAAGGTCTGGTCCAACTGATCGCCCTGGCGCAGGCCGGTACGGGACAGGCGCTGCATCAAGCGGTTGAGGTCGGTGATCAGGTTGCTGCTCAGGCGGCCGCGGTTTTCATCCACGGCTTTAAGCGACTCGATGATGTGCCGGGCCAGTTGGCCATGCTCGGGTTGCTCAAAGCGCTCGGCAAAACGCAGCAGGCGCAGATTGGCCTCGCTGAGCTCGTTCAATTCGGCGTTCGACCATTCGCTGCGCTGCAAACGCTGCCAGATCTCAAGAATTTGACGCGCCTGATGAATTACCCGCTGGGCAAAGTGGTGCTTGAGACGCTCACGGCTGGGGTCTTCTGGCTCGGTCATATCCTGACTACTAGGTAAGGGTGCATGCTGAGGTCGACTGGTGGCTCTATGCTAGCACCTCTTTTCATTCGCACGAGTGTCATACGTCAATTAACTGCAACGTCCAGATGATTCATTTGCTGACTGTTGGGTCGCGTAGGCGCATCAGCGCCCATCCTTTATAGTTGAGTGCCAGCTTTACGCCACCTTGATTAAAAGCCCCGCACAGACGGGCACGATGGGGTAGGGTTGTGGTCGTAGCTATTGAACTCAAGTGACTGAAAGGATATCCGCCATGCTGGACTGGAAAAACCGTGCAGGCAGCGCCCCAGGCCCAAGCCCTGCGCCCAAGTCGGCCTCCCGCAGCTATTTTCGCAATTTGCTGATGAGTCGTGCCCTGCTGACCCTGGTTGTAATTTACCTGTTGGTCACCGGTGGCCTGGGTTGGTATTGGAGCCAGGAGCCGGCGCTGTTCCCGGTCCAGCAAAACGCGCAAATTGCCGCCGAAAAAGATGGCAAGCAAATGGTGATCGGCTTTACCACCGTCGAAACCGTCAAGACCGTGGTGGGCACCCTGCTGAACAAGCCGGGTGGCTATATCTCCAACGACCGCTTCCCGCCTGGGCTGTGGATGGACAATATGCCCAGCTGGGAATATGGCGTGCTGGTGCAGGTGCGTGACCTGACCCGCGCCCTGCGCAAGGATTTCGCCCGCTCGCAATCGCAATCGGCTGAAGACGCCGACCTGGCCAAGGCCGAGCCGCGCTTCAACTTCGATAACAAGAGCTGGGTGCTGCCCTCCAGCGAGTCGGAATACCAGGAAGGCATCAACTCCCTGAACCGCTACCAAGCGCGCCTGTCCGACCCCAACCAAAAAGGCGCCCTGTTCTATGCGCGTGCCGACAACCTGAACAACTGGCTGGGCGACGTCGCCACTCGCCTGGGTTCGTTGTCGCAGCGTCTGTCGGCCAGCGTGGGCCGGGTCAAGCTCAACACCGCGTTGAAAACCGAAGCGCTGGCGCCGGGCGAAGTGCCGCAGGTCGATGAAGAAGTGGTGGAAACCCCATGGATGCAGATCGACAACGTGTTCTATGAAGCCCGTGGCCAGGCGTGGGCCCTGTCCCACCTGTTGCGCGCCATCGAAGTCGACTTTGCCGACGTATTGGCCAAGAAAAACGCCACCGTCAGCGTACGCCAGATCATTCGTGAGCTGGAGGCGTCGCAGGAAACCCTGTGGAGCCCGATGATCCTCAACGGCAGCGGCTATGGCGTATTGGCCAACCACTCGTTGGTGATGGCCAACTACATCTCCCGCGCCAACGCCGCGGTGATCGACTTGCGTCAACTGCTGAACCAGGGTTGAGTCGTGGTCGATAGCGCCAAGGAGGTCGCGCACCGCGCGGCCTCGGATGCCGAACATATCGCCTGGGTCGACGAGCAGGACAACCTGCTCGGCGCCCTGGTGCGCGCCGACCTGCGTGAACGCGGGCTGATCGGCCGCGGTACCTACATCATGCTATTCAACTCAAAGGGCGAGTTGTGCGTGCACCGGCGCACCCTGAGCAAAGCCATCTATCCCGGTTACTGGGACGTGGCGGCAGGCGGGATGGTGGCGGCTGGCGAAACCTATGAGCAGTCGGCAGCCCGTGAGCTGGAAGAAGAGTTGGGCGTCAGTGGTGTTGAATTGACCGCCCACGACCACTTTTTTTTCGAGGATACGGGCAACCGGCTCTGGTGCTCGGCGTTCTCGGCGGTCTGGGATGGGCCGCTGCAGCTGCAGCCCGAAGAGGTGCTGGAAGCGCGCTTTATGAGCATCGAGGCGGTGCTTGAGGATATCGAGCGAAAGCCCTATTGCCCCGACTCCCTGGCCGCATTAAAACGCTATCTGGCCGCGCGTCGCTAAAGTTGCATAAATTGGCGCCATTTGGCTCTTAGCAATCAGGCTTTTTGCCGTTACACTGCGCGACTTTTCAAGCCGAACCGCCACCGCGTCTCCCCGGCCCCTGTAGGAGCGAGCTTGCTCGCGAAAAACCCAATGTCACCGCGTGCTGTCTGAATGCCCGCGTTATCGTTGACGATTTTCGCGAGCAAGCTCGCTCCTACAGGGGCGGGGAGGGCTGAGCGGTTCGGTAGCGCTGCCCCTGCCTGAGTGGGGCTTCGCGGTCAGCCGCCCATTGCGGGCACTGACCAGTCTTCATCCTCCCAAGAGGATTGCCGGTGGCCAAAAAAGCCGCATCCTTCGCCGCCCTTGGTGGCCTGGTGTTTTCCACCGACGCAGGTCGGCATTGCCCGGACTGTCGCCAGCCCGTGGACGCCTGTACCTGCAAACAGACCCTGATTCCCGAAGGTGATGGCATTGCCCGCGTGCGCCGCGAGAGCAAGGGCCGTGGCGGCAAGACGGTGACCACCATCACCGGCGTGCCCCTGGCCGCCGAGCCACTCAAGGAGTTGGCCACCGTGCTGAAGAAGCGCTGTGGCACCGGTGGCGCCCTGAAAGACGGGATCATCGAAATCCAGGGCGATCACGTCGAGTTGCTGTTGGCCGAGTTGATCAAGCTCGGATACAAGGCGAAGAAATCCGGCGGCTAGCAGCCTCTGTGAAACCCGCACCGACGAGCGCGCTCGTCGTCTCCATGGTTTCACAGAGCCTGTTCCTGACCGGTGTCTAAACTCTGTCCTGCAAGTGGGGTCTACCCCTCTCACAGGCAAATCGTCATTTTCACTCTTTAGACTGCGCCAGCCTCTGACTTGGGTGGCGCTCTTCGACTTTATATAGGGGACTTCGATGTCCGTACGACGCACACGCAAAGACGATGGCAGCCAATGGACAGTTGCGGACAGCCGCAGTGTTTACGGGATTCGCCATTGGGGGGCCGGATATTTCGCGATCAATGATGCCGGTCGCGTTGAAGTCCGTCCGAACGGCCCGAACAGCTCGCCCATCGATTTGTACGAGCAAGTGGACGAGCTGCGCAAAAGCGGCCTGTCCCTGCCATTGCTGGTGCGCTTCCCGGATATCCTGCAAGACCGCGTGCGCCAGCTGACCGGTGCCTTCGACGCGAACATCGAGCGCCTGGAATACCAGAGCAAATACACCGCGCTGTACCCGATCAAGGTCAACCAGCAGGAAGCGGTGATCGAGAACATCATCGCCACCCAGGACGTGTCCATCGGCCTGGAAGCCGGCTCCAAGCCCGAGCTGCTGGCCGTGCTGGCCCTGGCACCGAAGGGCGGCACCATCGTCTGCAACGGTTACAAAGACCGTGAGTTCATCCGCCTGGCGCTGATGGGCCAGAAGCTGGGCCACAACGTGTTCATCGTGATCGAGAAAGAGTCCGAAGTGGGCCTGGTCATCGAAGAAGCCGCCAACCTCAAGGTCAAGCCACAGGTCGGCCTGCGGGTGCGCCTGTCGTCCCTGGCGTCGAGCAAGTGGGCAGACACCGGTGGCGAGAAGTCCAAGTTCGGCCTGTCGGCGGCGCAACTGCTGTCGGTGGTCGAGCGCTTCCGCGCCGCTGGCCTGGACCAGGGCATCCGCCTGCTGCACTTTCACATGGGCTCGCAGATCGCCAACCTGGCGGACTACCAGCACGGTTTCAAGGAAGCCATCCGCTACTACGGCGAGCTGCGCAACCTCGGCCTGCCGGTGGACCACATCGACGTCGGTGGCGGCCTGGGCGTGGACTACGACGGTACCCACTCGCGCAACGCCAGCTCGATCAACTACGACATGGACGACTACGCCGGCGTGGTGGTGGGCATGCTCAAGGAATTCTGCGATGCGCAGAACCTGCCGCACCCCAACATCTTCTCCGAGAGCGGCCGCTCCCTGACTGCCCACCACGCCATGCTGGTGGTGCAGGTGACCGACGTCGAGAAACACAACGACGACGTGCCGGTGATCGAGAACAAGGAAAGCCTGCCCGAAACCGTGCAATGGCTGGTCGACCTGCTGGGCCCGACCGACATTGAAATGGTCACCGAAACCTACTGGCGCGCCACCCACTACATGAGCGACGTGGCCGCCCAGTACGCCGACGGCAAGCTGACCCTCGCGGAAAAAGCCCTGGCCGAACAGTGCTACTTCGCCGTGTGCCGTCGCCTGCACAACTCCCTCAAGGCCCGCCAGCGCTCGCACCGCCAGGTGCTGGACGAACTCAACGACAAGCTGGCCGACAAGTACATCTGCAACTTCTCGGTATTCCAGAGCCTGCCGGACACCTGGGCCATCGGCCAGGTCCTGCCGATCCTGCCGCTGCACCGCCTCGACGAAGAGCCGCTGCGCCGTGCGGTGCTGCAGGACCTGACTTGCGACTCCGACGGCAAGATCAAGCAATACGTCGACGAGCAAAGCATCGAGACCAGCCTACCGGTACATGGCTTGAACGAAGGCGAAGATTATCTGCTGGGGATCTTCCTGGTGGGCGCCTACCAGGAAATCCTCGGGGACATGCACAACCTGTTCGGTGACACCGACTCGGTGAACATCTACCAGCGTGACGATGGCACGGTGTACAGCGCCGGGATCGAGACCCACGACACCATCGAAGACATGCTGCGCTACGTGCACTTGTCGCCGGAGGAGTTGATGACCCACTACCGTGACAAGTGCGCCAGCGCGAAGATCACGGCGGCCGAGCGCACCCAGTTCCTGGATGCGCTGCGCCTGGGCCTGACCCGCTCGTCCTACCTGTCCTCCTAAGACCGGCAGGCAGCGATCCAAACGGTGGGAGCCCGCTTGTGTAGGAGCGGGCTTGCCCGCGAAAGCAGTGGATCAGTCAATACAGATGCTGACTGATCTGCCGTCATCGCGGGCAAGCCCACTCCCACACTAGTTGGCGCCCAGCCAAAGCCCCTGCCGATTCAGCCGCCAGGCAATCGCCCACAACGTCAAACTGCGCACCGCCATAAACAGCAGGAACGTTATCCACAGCCCGTGGTTACCCAACCCCTGCAACGCCCAGGCAACTGGCAGCATCATCAGCACCGTCAGCAACATGCCATTGCGCATCTCCCGCGCGCGGGTCGCGCCAATAAACAAACCATCCAGCAGATAACTCCACACCGCAATCAACGGCAGTACCGCCAGGTACGGCAGGTAGATATCGGCGGTTGCGCGCACGCTGGGGATATCGGTTTGCATGGCGATAAACAAGTGGCCGGCGAAGGTGAACAGCAGCACAAAGCCGAGGCTGGCGATCAGTGACCAGCCGCAGGCGACTACCAGCGAGCGACGCAACGCCTGGCGATCATGGGCGCCGATGGCGTGGCCGCAGAGTGCTTCCACTGCGTGGGCGAGGCCATCCAGCGCATGGGCCGTCAGCAAGAGCCCGTTGAGCAGCAGGGCATTGGCCGCGACCGTGGCATCGCCCAGCCGAGCGCCTTGCACCGTGATCATGAAAAACACCGATTGCAGCGCCAGGCTGCGAATGAAAATGTCGCGGTTGACCGCCAGCAGCGCGCGCCAACTTTGCCAGACCTTGAGCGCCGCCCAGGCAATATGCCCGGGGTAGGCGCGCAGGGCTTTTTGCGTAAGGGCCAGGCCGAGCAGGGCGCCGGTCCATTCGGCAATCACCGAGGCCCGCGCCGAACCGGCCACGCCCCAGTCCAGGCCCAGCACAAACCACAGGTTCAGGGCGATATTCACCAGGTTGGTGGTCAAAAGAATCGCCAGCGGCGCCCGGGCGTTTTGCGTGCCGAGGAACCAGCCCACCAGCGCATAAGTGGCCAACGCCGCAGGTAACCCGAACAGGCGGGTGTGGAAAAACTCGCGGGTCAGTTGATTCAACTCGGCCGAAGGCTGCATCCATTCCAGCGCCAGATGGCTCAGGGGAATGCCCACCGTGCCCAGCACCATGGCCAACCCCAGCGCCAACAGCAGGCCTTGCAACAGGATTTGCCGCAGCGCCGCACCATCATTGCGCCCGGCCGCCTGGGCGGCGAACCCGGTGGTGCCCATGCGCAGAAACCCCATGGCCCAGGCCAGGAAGGTATACAGACTGGCCCCCACGGCCACCGCGCCCAACTGGTGCGCGTGGGGCAGGTGGCCGATGACCATGCTGTCCACCAAGGCCACCAGCGGCACCGAGATATTCGACAGAATCATCGGCGCGGCCAGGGCCCAGACACGGCGATGGGTGGGACGGTGACGCCAGTCGGTGAGTAAGGTGGACATTCGGGCTCCTTGGGGGAGCGGCATTGTAACTGGCCCTCAACAGCGGCGCAGATCCAAATGTGGGAGCGGGCTTGCTCGCGAATGCGGTGGGTCAGTCAACCTGTATATTGGCTGATCCACCGCATTCGCGAGCAAGCCCGCTCCCACAGGGGATTTTCTACGCTTTTGAGGTAGTTGAGAACCAAACCGCCCTCCGTCGGTCAATGTGAGCAGCGCCACAGCCACTTGGCTGGCACTGATATATAGTTCACCCCTCAGACACCCCGACAACGAGTGCCCCATGCTTAACAAAGGATTGTTCCTGGCCTGTGCGCTGGCCCTGCTGAGCGCCTGCGATTCTTCCGACAAACCGGCTGCACCCACTGCCCCTGCGGCGGCGGCGGTGACGGCGCCAAAGCCGGCCAAGGCCGCGGTGGATGTGGCGACGCTCAAGCAGCGTTATGCCGGCCGTGAGTTAAGCGTGGTGGACGTGTCTGAGGTGCAACTGGATGGCGCCAGCACCTTGTCGGTGAGTTTTTCAATCCCGCTGGATCCCGAGCAGAAGTTCGCCGACAAACTGCACCTGGTGGACAGCAAGTCCGGCAAGGTCGACGGTGCCTGGGAGCTTTCCGACAACCTGATGGAATTGCGCCTGCGTCACCTGGAGCCCCAGCGCAAGCTGGTGCTGACCGTGGACGCCGGGCTGCGTGGGGTCAACGACGCCAAGCTCGCCGCTGAATACACGGCACGCCTGGAAACCCGCGACCTGCAAGCCACCGTCGGCTTCGCCAGCCGTGGCACCCTGTTGCCCACTCGTCTGGCCGAAGGCCTGCCGGTGATCGCGTTGAATGTCGACAAGATCGACGTCGAATTCTTCCGCATCAAACCCGAATCGCTGCCGGCGTTCCTCGCCCAGTGGGGCCGCAATACCAGCCTGCAAAGCTACGAATCCCGTGAACTGTTGCCCATGGCCGACCTGGTCTACGGCGGCCGCTTCGACCTCAATCCTGCGCGCAATACCCGCGAAACCCTGCTGTTGCCCATCGCCGGTCTCAAGCAGTTGCAACAGCCGGGCGTGTACCTGGCGGTGATGCGTGCTTCGGGCACCTACAACTATTCGCAACCGGCCACGCTGTTCACCCTCAGTGATATCGGCCTGTCGGTACACCGTTACGCCAACCGCCTGGATGTGTTCACCCAGGCGCTGGAGGGCGGCAAGGCGCTGGATGGCGTCGAGCTGGAAATCCTCGATGCCGAAGGCCGCGTGTTGGGCCAGGGCAAGACCGAGAAGGGCGGTCACGCTGAACTGCCGCTGCCGAAAAAGGCCCAGGTATTGCTCGCCAAACAGGGCGAGCAGACCAGCCTGTTGCGCCTCGACAGCGCAGCGCTGGACCTGGCCGAGTTCGATATCGGCGGCCAGCCCGCGCACCCCCTGCAATTCTTTGTGTTCGGCCCGCGCGACCTGTACCGCCCTGGCGAAACCGTGCTGCTCAACGCCTTGCTGCGCGACAAGGACGGGAATGCCGTCAAGCCGCAACCGGTGAGTGTTGAAGTACGCCGCCCGGATGAGCAGGTCAGCCGCAAATTCGTGTGGGATGCCGATGCTTCCGGCCTCTATCAATACCAACTGCAACTGGCCGGCGAAGCGCCGACCGGGCGCTGGCAACTGGTGTTCGACCTGGGTGACGGCAAGCCGCAACTGTACGAGTTCCTCGTCGAAGATTTCCTGCCCGAGCGCCTGGCCCTGGAGCTCAAGGGCAGCGATACACCGCTTAATCCTGCAGACAATGCGGTTATCCAGGTCAATGGCCGCTACCTCTACGGCGCCCCTGCGGCGGGCAATCGCCTGAGCGGGCAAGTGTATGTGCGGCCGTTGCGCGAGGCGGTCAAGTCGCTGCCCGGTTATGAGTTTGGCTCGGTGACTGAAGAAGAACTGAGTCAGGATTTTGAACTGGATGAAAGCGTGCTCGACGCCAAGGGCGAGGAAAAACTTACCCTGGAAAGCAAGTGGAGCGAGGCCAAGTCGCCGCTGCAACTGATCGTCCAGGCCAGCCTGCAAGAGTCCGGCGGGCGCCCGATCACCCGGCGCCTGGTGCAGCCGGTCTGGCCGGCCGAGCAACTGCCCGGCCTGCGTGGCCTGTTCGATGGCAAGGAAACCAATGGCGACGGCCCCGCGGAGTTTGAAGTGCTGCTGGCCAACCAGCAGGGCCAGAAACTCGCGGTCGACAACCTCAAGGTCCGCCTGGTTCGCGAGCGCCGCGACTACTACTGGAACTACTCGGACAACGATGGCTGGAGCTATCACTACAACGAGAAATTCCTCAACCTCGATGAGCAGACCGTCAACATCAAGGCTGGCGACACGGCCAAGGTCAGCTTCCAGGTGGAGTGGGGCCCGTACCGCGTCGAAGTCGAAGACCCGCAGACCGGCCTGATCAGCAGCAAGCGCTTCTGGGCCGGTTACCAGGCCCAGGACAACACCGAAGGCGGCGCCGTGCGCCCCGATCAGGTCAAGCTGGCGCTGGACAAACCGGCGTATGGCGATGGCGATACGGCCAACGTCACCGTCACCCCGCCGGCGGCTGGTAAAGGCTACCTGTTGGTGGAGTCCAGCGAAGGCCCGCTGTGGTGGCAAGAGATCGACGTGCCGGCCGAAGGCAAGAGCTTTGCGGTGAAACTCGACCCGAAATGGTCGCGCCATGACCTGTATGTGAGTGCGCTGGTGATTCGCCCGGGTGAGCGCAAGGCCAACATCACGCCTAAACGCGCCGTGGGCTTGCTGCATCTGCCGTTGGATCGTACCCAGCGCAAACTGGGCCTGACCCTGACCGCGCCGGAAAAAATGCGCCCCAAACAGCCACTGACGGTCAAGGTCGCGGCAAAAAATGCCGATGGCAGCGTGCCCAAACAGGTGCATGTGCTGGTGGCAGCGGTGGACGTGGGCATTCTTAACATCACCGAATACCCAACCCCGGATCCGTACTCCAGCCTGTTTGGCCGCAAGGCCTACGGTGTGGACCAGTTCGATATCTATGGGCAGTTGATCGAAGCCGGCCAGGGCCGCCTGGCCAGCCTGGCCTTTGGTGGTGACGCGGCGCTGGCCAAGGGCGGCAAGCGCCCGGACACCAGCGTCACCATCGTCGCTTTGCAAAGCGCGCCGGTGACCTTGAACGACAAAGGCGAGGGCGAAGTCAGCGTCAATATCCCTGACTTCAACGGCGAACTGCGCCTGATGGCCCAGGCCTGGAGTGACGACCGCTACGGCATGGCCGAAGCCAAGACCGTGATCGCCGCGCCTTTGATTGCCGAACTGTCGGCCCCGCGCTTCCTCGCCGGCGGCGACCAGACGCGCCTGGCACTGGACCTGTCCAACCTGTCGGGCAAGGCACAGAAGCTGGATGTGCAACTGACCGCCGAAGGTCAACTGACCCTGCTGGGCGAGCCATCGCACAGCGTGCAACTGACCGAGGGCCAGCGCACCACCTTGCAGATTCCGGTGCGCGCGCTGGGTGGCTTCGGCCAGGGCAAGGTCAAGGTCACGGTCAATGGCCTGGACCTGCCGGGCGAGAACCTGCCGGCGTTTACCCGCGAATGGACATTGGGCGTGCGCCCGGCCTACCCGGCGCTGCTCAAGCAATACCGTGCGGTGCTCAAGGATGAAGCCTGGAGCCTGCCGGATGCGGAGCTGGCCTTGTTTGAACCCGCCGGGCGTGAGGCGCTGTTGAGTCTGTCGAGCCGGCCACCGTTGAACCTTGGCGAGCAGATTCGTGCACTCAAGGCCTACCCATACGGTTGCCTGGAGCAAACCGCCAGCGGCCTGTATCCGTCGCTGTATGCCGATGCCACCGTGCTGGCGCGCCTGGGTTTGACCGGCGAGCCGGATGCCGAGCGCAAGCGCAAGATCGAACTGGGTATCGAACGCCTATTGGGCATGCAGCGCTACAACGGCAGCTTTGGTTTGTGGGGCGCCGATGGCGAGGAAGAGTACTGGCTGACGGCTTACGTCACCGACTTCCTGCTGCGCGCCCGCGACCAAGGCTTTGCGGTACCGCCTGAAGCGCTGAAGAAGGCCAGCGAACGCCTGCTGCGCTACGTGCAGGAACGCAACCTGATCGAAGTCGACTACAGCGACAACGCCGACCACACACGCTTCGCCGTGCAGGCCTATGCCGGCCTGGTGCTGTCACGTACTCAGCAGGCACCGTTGGGCGCCTTGCGCAGCCTGTTCGAGCGCCGCAGCGATGCGCGTTCGGGCCTGCCGCTGGTGCAGTTGGCGATTGCCATGCAGAAGATGGGCGATCAGCCGCGTGCCGACCAGGCGCTGCTGGCGGGTCTTGCCGTACAGCGCAAGGCCAATGAATGGCTGGCCGACTACGGCAGCCCGCTGCGTGACCAGGCGATGATCCTGGCCTTGCTCGAAGAAAACGACCTGGCCAAGGGCAAGCGTGAAGAGCGCCTGTTCGAGCTGTCGGACCAGATGGCGGCCAGCCCATGGTTGTCGACCCAGGAGCGCAACTCGCTGTTCCTCGCCGGCCGTGGCTTGCTGGGCAAGCCGGAAACCAACTGGACTGCCCAGTTGAGCAGCGGCGGCGAAACACGCGAGCTGAACAATGGCCAGTCCGGCTTGAAGCTGGAAGGGCCGTTGCTGGCCTCCCCGCTGACCTTGCGCAACCCAGGCAGCGAGCCGATTTACCAGCAACTGAGCATTTCCGGTTATCCACAGCAGGCGCCAGCGGCGGGCGGTGAAAACCTGAGCATCCGCCGCGAATACCTGGGGATGAATGGCCAGCCGCTGAACCTGCAAAGCCTGCGCAGTGGCGACCTGGTGCTGGTGCATATTGCGGTCAGCGCCAAGAAGCAACGGGTACCGGATGCATTGGTTGTGGATCTGCTGCCGGCTGGCCTGGAGCTGGAGAACCAGAACCTGGGACAAAGCGCTGCCAGCCTGGAAAACGCCAGCAGCCAGGTCAAGGAGTGGCGTGAGTCGATGCAGAATGCGTCGATCAAGCATCAGGAGTATCGCGATGATCGTTACGTGGCAGCGCTGAACCTGGACGGCTACGGCACCACGCACCTGCTGTACCTGGCTCGCGCGGTCACACCTGGGACATATCGCGTACCGCCACCGCAAGTGGAGTCGATGTACCGGCCGAACTGGCAGGCAGTGGGGGAAACCCCGGCGGATATGGTGATCAAGGGGCGTTAAGCGCCCTACTTGTGGGAGCAGGCTTGATCTTTAATGTGGGAGCGGGCTTGCCCGCGATAGCGGTGTATCAGCCGCCGAATGTATCGGCTGAAATAGCGCTATCGCGGGCAAGCCCGCTCCCACAGGTAAGGGGTGTTAATGCACAACCCAACTGAGCAGCCACAGCCCCAGCAGCAACCAGATAATCCCCATGATGATCGAGGCCCGCATAAATGCCCGGACTGCCGAGTACAGCAGCATCAGGCCAATGATCAGGGTGATGATGCTGATGATCGAGGTATCCATGCCCAGGGTGCGGGACAGGCCATCGATAAAATTGCCACCGGCATTGGTCAGGGCGCCGAACAGTCCGCTGAGCCCGTCGACGATAAAGCGGATGACCGAACCGAGCGCTTGGCCCAGCCATTCGAAAAAGCTTTCTACCTGCATATGAGTTTCCTGATGAAAGGGTGGGCGTATCTGCCGGACCTGAGCCTTTGGTCGCCAATCCCTTGGGCGAGTTCCCTTGAAGCATAGAGGTTTGCCCGTTTGAATTTGCGAATAGTTGCACGCGCTACCCTGGGTAGCCTGCTGGTGGTGACAGCCCTGCTTTGGCTGGCCGACCGCCTCTGGCCGTTGCCGCTGCCCAAGGACGACCTGGCCCGCGTGGTGCTGGCCGAAGATGGCACGCCGCTCTGGCGTTTCGCGGATGCCAACGGCGTATGGCGTTACCCGGTCGCCACCGGTGAAGTCTCGCCGTATTACCTCGATGCGCTGCTGACCTACGAAGACCGTTGGTTCTACCAACACCCCGGCGTCAACCCGCTGGCCCTGGTGCGGGCAACCTGGCAGAACCTCTCCGGGGCGCGGGTGGTGTCCGGCGGCAGCACCTTGTCGATGCAAGTGGCGCGCCTGCTCGATCCCCATTCGCGCACCTTGCCGGGCAAGTTTCGCCAGCTGTGGCGCACGGCGCAGTTGGAGTGGCACCTGTCCAAGGATCAAATCCTCAACCTGTACCTCAATCGCGCGCCCTT
Source organism: Pseudomonas sp. 06C 126 (assembly GCF_001855215.1). Classification (NCBI taxonomy): domain Bacteria; kingdom Pseudomonadati; phylum Pseudomonadota; class Gammaproteobacteria; order Pseudomonadales; family Pseudomonadaceae; genus Pseudomonas; species Pseudomonas sp. 06C 126. The sequence goes on from NZ_MIFU01000013.1 coordinate 68,017, forward strand.
CGGTGGCACCTTGCAAGGGGTGGCAGCAGCCAGTTGGGCGTACCTGGGCAAATCTCCACAGCACCTGACCCACGCCGAAGCGGCTTTGCTCGCGGTGCTGCCCCAGGCGCCGAGCCGCCTGCGCCCGGATCGTCACCCGCAGCGCGCCCAGGAGGCGCGGGACAAAGTGCTGCGGCGCCTGGCCGAGTTTCAGGTCTGGCCGCAATCGGCGGTCGACGAGGCCCTGGAAGAGCCCCTGTTGCTGGCGCCGCGCCTGGAACCCAGCCTGGCGCCGCTGCTGGCGCGCCGCCTGAACCGTCCTGACAGCCCGCCGCTGATTCGCACCACGATCGACGCGACCCTGCAACGCCGTCTCGAAGACCTGCTGCTGGGCTGGCGCGCACGCCTGCCGGAGCACACCTCGGCGGCCATCCTCGTGGTCGAGGAAGAAAGCATGGCCGTGCGCGCCTACCTGGGATCGGTGGACATCAACGATGCACGGCGCTTTGGCCATGTGGATATGATCAGCGCCCTGCGCTCGCCGGGCTCGACCCTCAAACCCTTCCTGTATGGCATGGCCCTGGACGCGGGGCTGATTCACTCCGAATCGCTGCTGCAGGATGTGCCACGGCGCTATGGCGATTACCGGCCGGGCAATTTCTCCATGGGCTTTACCGGTGCGGTACCGGCCAGTACGGCGCTCTCCAGCTCGTTGAACCTGCCGGCGGTGCAACTGCTGGAAGCCTACGGGCCCAAGCGCTTTGCCGGGGAGATGCGCATCGGCGGCATGCCCCTGGCGTTGCCGGCGCTGGCTGAACCGAACCTGGCGTTGATCCTCGGCGGTGCCGGCAGCCGCCTGGAGGACCTGGTCGGCGGCTACAGCGCGTTGGCCCGTGACGGCAAGAGCGCCGCGATCCGCTTGCAGCCTGGGGATGCGCTCAAGGAGCGTCCGCTGTTATCGCCTGGTTCGGCGTGGATCGTGCGGCGCATCCTCAGTGGCCAGGCACGGCCGGATCGTGATCCCCGGGCCGAGTTGGTACAGCGCCCGGTGCTGGCCTGGAAGACCGGCACCAGCTACGGCTTTCGCGATGCCTGGGCCATCGGGGTCGGGCCGCGCTACTTGATTGGGGTGTGGATCGGCCGCCCGGACGGCACCCCGGTGCCGGGCCAGTTTGGCCTGGCCTCGGCGGCGCCGTTGATGCTGCAAGTGCACGATGTGCTGACCAATCGCGACAGCCAGCGCGGCATTACCGCGCCCGTCAAAGCCGTGCCGATGAACGTCGGCGTGGCGGCGATCTGTTGGCCCCTGGGCCAGCCCATGGGGCGTAGCGACCCCAATTGCCGGCGCCAGCGCTTTGCCTGGACCCTGGACAACACCACGCCGCCGACCTTGCAGGCACTGGATCAGCCGTTGGGTGTCGGCTTGATGGAAACCATATGGGTCAACGCCAAAGGCTTGCGCGTGGCCGCCAGTTGTCCGGGCGCGGTATCGCGGGATATTGCCCTGTGGCCGGCACCGCTGGAGCCGTGGCTGCCGAAGATCGAGCGGCGTGACGCTCGCATCCCCGCGCCAGACCCGGATTGCCCGCCACCGGCGTTGGCGGCGTCGTCGCCGTTGTCGGTGGTGGGCGTGCGGGAGGGAGATCAACTGCGCTTGCCGGCGGGCAGCCAGCAGCAGTTGCGCTTGAAGCTATCGGCGTTGGGCGGCAGTGGGCGGCGCTGGTGGTTCCTCAACGGGGCGCCGCTGGGCGACAGTACCAACCAGGACAGTATCAATGCCAGCCTGGAGCAGTTGGGGCGCTATCAACTGAGTGTGCTCGATGAGGCGGGGCAGACGGCCCGGGTTGAGTTCAGCGTGGTTGATTAGATCGCTATCGCAGGCAAGCCAGCTCCCACAGTTTGATTTTTGAATACCGTCAAATGTGGGAGCTGGCTTGCCTGCGATGGCGGCCTTGAGCGCGCCGCAAATTTATTTGCCATCCCCGCCCTTGAGCCCGAAGCTATACCTCTTCAGGAGCCCCCCATGAATCTCGAACACCTTACCGAACGCATGCATCGCATCCGCGATAACAACGACTGGAAACAGTTCCACAGCCCGAAAAACCTGGCCATGGCCGCCAGTGTCGAAATGGCTGAACTGGTAGAAATCTTCCAGTGGCTGAGCGAAGACCAATCCCGCCAGTTACCCGCCGAAAAACTCGCCCACGCCGGCCAGGAAGTGGGTGACATCGTGCTCTATCTCCTGCTGCTGTGCGGTGAGCTGGGCCTGGATATGAACCAGGTGGTAAGCGCCAAGCTGGCTGACAACGAGCGGCGGTTTGCCCATGAGTGATCGTCATTTCGACCAATTGGCCACGCGATTTGCCGAGAAGATCTACGGCGGTGCCAAGGGCGCGATTCGCCTGGCCGTGTTGCAGGCCGACCTGATCGAGGCCCTGCCGGATCGCCCCTTGCGCGTGCTGGATATCGGCGCAGGCCTGGGCCATATGTCGCTGTGGCTGGCCGAGCGCGGGCATCAGGTGACGTTGGCCGAACCCGCCGAGCCGATGCTCGAAGGCGCCCGCCAGCGTTTCGCCGAGGCGGGGCAGACTGCAACGTTCATCCAGGCGCCGTGGCAGGAGCTGTTGGGTCAGCTCACCGAGCCCTATGACCTGGTGCTGTGCCACGCCGTGCTGGAATGGCTGGCCGAACCCCACGCGATCCTGCCGGTGCTGCACCAGTTGACGACGCCGGGCGGCTGGTTGTCCCTGGCGTTCTATAACCGTGATGCGTTGATTTATCGCAACTTGCTCAAGGGCCACTTTCGCAAGATGCGCAAGAACGACATGGCCGGCGAAAAACAGAGCCTGACCCCGCAACAGCCCCTGGACCCGCGTGAACTGGCGGCGCAACTTGAAGGCCTGTGGCAGGTCGAAAGCCAGAGCGGGGTACGGGTATTCCACGACTACATGCCGGTGGAATTCCAGGCCCGCGCCGATTTGCAGGACTTGTTGGAGATGGAACTCGCTCACCGTCGTCACCCAAGCTTTGCCGGACTTGGGCGTTATTTGCACTGGATCTGCCGTCCGGTTTAAGCGGCCCAGTCTGCGGAGATCGAAATGAAGCGCTGTGCATTGATCCTGCTGTGCCTGGGGCTGGGTGCCTGCTCCAGCAACAACCCGTATGTTGCGGCGTCCAAGCCCATGCCGCCGGCGCCTGCCCAGGCCGCCAACACCTTTGACGCCAGCGCCTACCCGGCGCCGGTGCGCGACTATGGCGCCTACCGCAACTGGGCCTGGCGCAACGGCCAATTGCCGGCTGGCTCGGCCTGGGCCGATCCTGCGCAGATCGCCGAAGCCGTCAGCGGCGCCCTCGACCAGCGCGGTCTGCGCCCGGTACATGACCAGGGTGCGCCGGACTTGCTGGTCAGCGCCGACGTGCACCTGGAAAAGCGCCTGCGCCAGGTGCAGGACGATTATGGCTATGGCTACGGTGGCTACAATCGCTATGGCAACGGCTACGGCATGTACAACTCGGTGCCGATTGTGCGCACCTATGAAGTGCAGGTCGTGGTGGTGCGCGTCAACCTGTTCGACGCCCGCACGGGCCAGCCGGTGTGGAGCGCCAGCGCCGAAACGGGCAGCCAGGGCAGCTTGAGTGAACGTAGTGATGCCTTGCGCCAGGCTGTGCAGAAGGCGATGACGGCGTATCCTCCGAGTTAACAGCTATTCTCATCTCAGGTTCGGTTTGCCCTTTGGAGAACTACCATGTTGCGTCGTATCGCTTTGCTCGCTTTTGCCGTGCTGCTGGGCGGTTGCCAGACCAATCAGGTCAACCACGACTTTGACGCCAGCCGCGACTTTGGTGCCTACCGTAGCTGGGCCTGGAAAGATCCGGCGTTGCAGTACCGACCTGACGATCCGCGGATCAAGAGTGACCTTACCGAACAGCGCATCCGCCAGGCGGTGGCCGACCAGCTCGACCAACGCGGCCTGCGCCCGGCCGCCCCCGGGGCCAAGGCTGACGTGAACGTGCAGGCCTACCTGATCGTCGAAGATCGCCAGCAACAAGTCACCACCAACTACGGCGGCGCCTGGGGTGGCCCGTGGAATGGCTATTGGGGCGCGCCGATGTACAACGAAACGCGCAACGTCACCTATAAGGTCGCCACCCTCCAGATCGACCTGCTCGACGGCAAGGACGGCAAGCTGGTGTGGCGCGGCAGCGATGAACAGATGATGAGCAGCTCCCCCAGCCCCCAAGACCGCAGCGCGGCGATCCGGGCGACGGTGACCAAGGTGCTGTCCAACTACCCACCACGGTAAGTCTTACTCGGCCAGTCCCGATCTGTGTCACGAACACCGATCAAATGTGGGAGCCGTCGAGCCCCAGCGAGGCCGCGATGGGATCGCCGCGATGTACCTGTTACACCGCAGCGCCCGCATCGCAGGCAAGCCAGCTCCCACAGGTGTTGTGTGTGGCCTTGAGGGTTCCGTCAGTCGCCAAAGTGGCAACTTGCCAGCGCACCTTCCAAGCCTTGTCTACACTGCTGTTCATTACAGGAGAGTAAGCGCTCGGCAGTTCGCCGGCAAAGGAGTGCTCGATGTCTCCCCGACTTCGTTCTGGCCAACGTGGCGCAATCGGTCTGGTGTTCGCCGGGACCTTGGCCTTGGCCCTGGTATTTCTGTTGCTGGTGGTCGATAGCGGTCGCCTGTACCTGGAAAAACGCAAGCTGCAGGCCGTTGCCGACACCGCCGCCCTGGAAGCCGCCAACCGCGGCGGGCAGTGTGCAGGCAGCACCACCGCCGTCGACTACGCCAAGCAGAACGCCACCCGCAATGGCTTCACCGTCGTCGCCAACGACCCCAGCCGCGCCCTGGCGGTGACGTGTGGGACGTTGTTGACCAATGGCCTCAACACCCGTGTCTTTACGGCGGATGCCACCAAGAATGAGGCCATCCGCGTAGTCGCCACTCGTACCATCACCACCGGTATTGCCAACGGCGTATGGCGGTTGTTCAGCGGTACGTATAACGCTAATACGACATTGACGGCGACCGCGGTGGCGGCGCTGGCGACCCCAGTGGCCGCACTCACAATCCGCAGCACAGCAGTGGTTGTGGACACAGACAAAAAAGCCTCGGTTCTCAATGCGCTGTTCGGTGGCTTGTTGGGCGGTGGCCTGAACCTATCGGTGGCAGGCTGGAATGGTTTGATTAATACCAACATCTCTCTATTGAGTTATCTGGACCGGCTGAAGCTCGACCTGGGCCTGACAGCGGTTGGCTATACAGAGGTTCTTGGTAATACCCTCGGTGTTGGCCAACTAATTCAAAGTGCGATCAATGTATTGGACCCGACCAACACACTGGCGACGGATGTAACGATTGTCGGCTTAAAAGCGCTCAAGACAGCTGCTGGCTCTACTCAAGTCGTATTGGGCGATATTCTGCAGATTGCCAGTGGCACTGATGTGGCGTCTCTGGCAGTGAACATGCGGGTGTTTGATCTGATCGAAGGTTTTGTGCAATTGGCCAACAAGAAAAACGGTTTACTGGCCAGTGTCCCGATTGACTTGCCTGGCGTGGCGCAAATCACGGCGACCGTTCAGGTTTTGCAGCCGCCTCAGTTATCTGCTGTCGGTAATCCAGCCAAGGCTGTAGCAGCAGGACATAACCCTGAAACGGGTCCGAATCGTATCTATGTGCGCACGTCGCAGCTGCGCGTTCTACTTTCGGTCAACTTGCCGGTATTGGACACAGTCGTGAGTTTGGTGAACGGCGTGACCGGATTGGCGGGACCTCTGGCAAGCACGGTGGGTGCGCTGCTACATCTTGATATTGTGGGCGCGATCAATGCGCTGACATGTGGTTTGGGCGCACTTTGTACTTCGCCCAACCTCCAGATTCTGCCCCCGCCCGTCCACGTGGATATTGCGGTAGAAGCTGCCAGCGCCAGCAGTTGGGTAACGGCCTACAGTTGTGCAAGCCCCACCAATAAAAGCCTGACAACCAGCACCAATACCTCGTTGGTTAACTTGAAACTGGGTCAGGTTGACGGTCTGTCCAGCATTTTCGGCAGCAGTCAAACTCCACCCCAGATGGTTGTGAAACCATTGAAGGTCGTTGATATCGGTACTGAATCGTGTCGCCGCTTTCTGGTACTCAATGATTGCAATGCCCGCGTTCCCTCCGTGGGAGGTGGTATCGGGTTATCTGCCAATATCGACGTCGGTGGTAGCAAGAACCTTCCCCATACTTACCTGTCCCCCGATTTACCGGAAATATCGCAACAACCATTCTATTTCCCTTACACCACCAGCAATATTGTCAGCGGGCTCACCGACCCAGCGAAGGGAACAGCCGCGGGCCTTGTTCTAAATATGTATGGTCCGCAGCCCGGAAACGAAAACCTGCTAGGCAGTCTCATTGGTGGTCTCGGAACCACGCTAAATAGCGTCACTTCCCTATTGATCAGTACGATCAAAACCACGCTTACGCCGCTGCTGGACTCGCTGATAAATACCCTGTTACTGGCCTTGGGCGTCGATCTAAATAAAGTGGATGTAGGTGCCAACCTGAGTTGCCAAGCAGGCCGCGCCTACCTCGTCATCTAACCCCCACCCACCACCGGCAACTCCACACAAAACCGCGCGCCGTGTTCGCTGTTGGCGACGCTCAGGCGTCCGCCCATGTTTTCCACAATGCCGTAGCTCACCGACAACCCCAGCCCGGTGCCGACGCCTATCGGCTTGGTGGTAAAGAACGGCTCGAAGATGCGCTCCAGCAACCGTGCATCGATGCCGCCGCCGTTGTCTTCGACAAAGAGGCGCACATGGCGGCTGTCGTGTTCGCTGTACAGCGCGATCCATGGGTGGAAGTCGTGGTTTTTTTCGTGCCGTGCCATCAGCGCGTCGCGGGCGTTGACTACCAGGTTGATCAGTACCTGTTCCAGTTGGTCCACATGGCCGTTGACCTGCGCGCTGAAGTCCATGGGGGTGATGCGCAGGTCCACACCCTTGCCGCGCAGGCCTTCGCCCAGCAGTGACTGGGTACCTTCCACTGCCTGGGCCGGGTCGAAGGGTTGTTGCTCGACCTCCGAGCGGCGGCCGAACACGCGCATATGGTCCACCACCCTGGCCGCGCGCTGGACCTGGGCGTCGATGCGCTGGAGTTTTTCGATCAGGTAGTCGATCTGTACGTCGCCGTTGCCCAGGCGCTTGAGCACATTGACGATGGCCATGCGCATCACGTTCAGCGGTTGGTTGATCTCATGGGCCAGGCCGGTAGCCATTTCGCCGAGGGTGGCCATTTTTGCGCTTTGGGTCAGTTGCTGCTGGGAGCGGCGCACTTCAGTGTTGTCGCGGCCCACGGCCTGGATTTCCTGCAACTGGCCGTGCTCGTCGAACACGCCACGGTCGGACCACACCCACCACGCATGTTCGCGCCCCGGCAGTTGCAGGCTGATTTCGGCAGTACTGACGGGGAATTCCGGGCTCAACTGGCCGATGCGTTTTACGAAGGCGTTGCGCTGTTCTTCAGATAACCAGTGGCCCAGGTTGACCCCTGGCAATTGTGCCGGCGTACATTCCAGGTAGTTGGCCAGGGGCGTGTTGCCGAAGGTCAGGGTCAGGTCCGGGCGGTAGCGGCAGATCATGGCCGGCGAGTCTTCGACGAGGATGCGATAGCGCTCTTCGCTGTCCTTGATCTGTTGCGCCGCCAGGGTCGCTTCCGTGACGTCCAGCCACAGGCCGACGGCTTCCACCGGCAAGCCAAGGTCGTCGCGCAAAAGCTTGGCTTCGTCCAGCAGCCAGTGGTAATTGCCCTGGCGATCGCGCACGCGGTAGCGACTGCGCACGCTGCCTTCGCGGAGCAATTGCCGGGTACGTTCGAAGTACAGGTCACGGTCTTCGGGGTGTACCCATTCCACGGAGGTGTCGTGGGTGCATTCGGCCAGGGTCCAGCCCAGCAGCGGCAGCAGGCTGTCGCTGAAGAATGCCGGGTGCAGTGCGCCGTTGACGTAGCGCTGCACGTAGATCACCGCCGGGGAGCTGGCGATCAGGTTGTCCAGGCGGGCATGGGCGGCGGCGGCCTGTAGTTGCTGGTTCTTGATGTCGCTGATGTCGAGCATGAAACCGATCCAGCGCCGATGTTCGCCGGTGCCCAGCACCTGGCCCTGTACGCGGTACCAGATGGGGTTCTGCTTGGCGTCGCTGCGCAGCAGGCGCACGCTGGTCAGTAGCGGTTTGCCCAGGGTTTGCAGGTCTTGCAGGCGGCTGTTGAGCTCCTGGCGGTCGGCGGGGTGAATCAACTCCAGCCAGTTGCCCAGCACCTGTTTGGTTGGCGCATCTTCCGGGCTCAGGCTGCGCATCAGTTGCGGCGCCAGCAGGATCTCTTCACCGCTGGCCAGCAGTTCCCACCAGCCGGTGCCGAGCAGGCCTTGCAAGGCTTCAACCCGTTCCAGTTGCTGGTGATGGCGCTGCTCGCGCAGGCGGCTGAGCAGCGGTGCGGCGAGGGCGGCGGCAAGGTTCAGCCAGTCGCGTTCGCTGACGTCGGGGTGGCCACTGTAGAAGCCGCACAGCAACCAGGCGGCGACGCCCTGGCTATCGCGGTATGGCACCAGCAGGCCTTCGGCATTGCCAAATACACTGTGCAGGCGCGGGTGTTCGCTGCGGCCCTGCAGGGTTTTGAGGCTCAGCGGGGTGTTGCCGTTGAGGCTGTCCAGGCAGGTGCCGAGGCGTTGGCCCGGTTCCCAGAGCTGTGGCGCGTCATGGGCGCTGTAGCTGCAATACACCAGCCAGTCCTGGTCCTGTTGGTCGAGCAGGACCATGGCCACGCACGGGATGCGCCAACGCTGGGCGAGGCTGCGCAGGTGCTCACTGAAGACCTGGGGCAAGCGCGTCAGGCTGCACACCCGCAGTTGCTCGCTCATCTGGCTGGCGAGTTGATGGTTCTGTTCGCGCTGCTGGGCCAATTGCCGGCCGGTCAGCAGGTCGCTGATATCCGTCAGGCGCAGGAGCCAGCCATCGGCGTCCGGCTCGATCCAGCCACGGGTGTGCAAGATGCTGTCGCCGGCGCCTTGGAAGTCCAGGTCCATGCTATGGCGCTGCCAGTCGGCAGGTGTGCCTTCGATGCTTAAAGCGCCGGGCAGGCACAGCAGGTCGCGCAGCAGCGGTTGAGCCTGGTTACCCAGGTGGCGGGCCAGGTGTTGCTGTAGTGCACGGCTGATGTCCAGCACATGACCTTGCTGATCCAGGCGCAGGTGCAAGCCCGGCGCGGGTGGGCTGGCGGGCGTCTCCAGGGCCTGGGCGTTGCTGCGGCCCAGCAGCCGGCCGAAGATTTTGTCACCGGAGTTCAAAATTGCAGGCTCGACTGGGCATGCAGCGTGGTCGGCAACCTGGGGACGGTGCCAATGCCCGGCAGGACAATAAACGGCAGCACGTTCTTGAGATTGGCCGAGGGGTAGTTGATTTCGACGGTCAGCACCCCTGCGGTGTAGGTCGGCTTGATATGGCCCGCCTGGAACTGGAAGGTCGCGGGGATCCACTGCAATTGGCTTTGTACGGTTTGCGTGGCGCGCTGGATAAGCGCCGCGCTGTAGTTGGGGGTGCTGGGGTCCAATGCCACGCTGCGGCGCACAGCCTCGGCCGTGGCCTGGTTGAAGGACTGCAACAGCAACAGCGGCAGGCTGTAGCTGACCGTGGCATAGAACACCGCAAAAAAGATCACGAACACCGCGGCAAATTCGATGGCGACGGCGCCTTTTTGCTTTCTAGGGAGGCTGGTTTTCATCACTGCGACTACCCTGACTGCTACTACCTGATATCAGCATAGAATCAATCAGCAAAAAGGGACGGTTTTTACGTGATCCAAGGCCTCGTGGTTTTTGTCTGGTTGGTGTTGTGTGCGGTGCAGGATGTTCGCCAGCGGCTGATTGCCAATCGGCTGACCCTCGGCGCACTGCTGCTGGCGCTGCTCTATCTGCTGTGGAGTGGCAGCACCTGGCTCGGTACTTCCAGGGCTGAAGGGGTGTGGGCATTTGTCCTGGCGCTGCTGTTGACGTTGCCGGGCTACGCCCTCGGGCGCCTGGGCGCCGGTGATGTGAAGTTGCTCGCGGCGTTGGCGTTGGCGTCGAATTCGACCTACCTGTTGTGGTCGCTGATAGGTGCCGGCGTAGCCAATGTCGCCTGGCTGGTGTACGGGCCGCGGCTGTTACCACTTGCCAGTCAAGGCGTTAGGGCGCGCCTGGGTTATCTGGTGGTGGATCCGTCAAAAAAACTGCCCTTTGCACCGTTTCTTTTAGTGGGTTTCACCCTGGCCTGGCTGGTGCTCCATTAGTCGCGGGGGCTCTATATCGCTATGTACATAGTCGGAAAGTACGTCTACGTTTATTTGTACAGCAAGTAGGAAAGTTCTTCGGAACGGATAGGTCAATTTTTGGCTTGCCAGGCATGGAGTAGCGCGTGAACAAGCTTACGTCTGCAGTAAAAGTGCTCGTGGTCGATGATCAGCCGCTGATCGTGGAGGAGCTTTGCGAATTTCTTGAAAGCAGCGGTTATCGCTGTGTCCCTTGCGGCTCCAGCCAGCAGGCGGTGCAACGCTTCAGTGAAGACCCGCAGATCGGCCTGGTGCTGTGTGACCTGCATATGCCGGATATGGACGGTATCGAGTTGGTGCAGGCCCTGCAGAAAATCGCCGGCAAGCAGCGGGCATTCGAAGCCATCATGTTGACCGGCAGGGCCGACAAGCAGGACGTGATCAAGGCGTTGCGCGTGGGTATCTCCGATTATTACCAGAAGCCGATCAACCTCAACGAATTGCTCGAAGGGTTGCAGCGCCAGGAGGCCGCGCTGGAGGAGCGCCACAAGAACCTGCACCTGGGCAACCTGAACCAGAAGCTGCAATACCTTTCTGAATCCATCGACGACTTGTACCAGGACCTGGACAAGGTCCGTCGCGGTCCGGCGCCACAAGCCGATGGCGACGGGGCAGGCGAGGAGGGCGAGCGCCTGGAGGTGCCGGCGATCTTCAATCAGTTGTCACCCCGGCAACTGGACGTCGCAAGGCTGGTGGGCAAGGGCCAGACCAATTACCAGATCGCGTGCGAGCTGGGCATCACCGAGAACACGGTCAAGCTGTACGTGTCCCAGGTGTTGCGCCTGACCCATATGCACAACCGCACCCAACTGGCTTTGGCGTTGTCGCCGAGCAATTCGGCATTGCGCCAACGGGTGACGGCGCACTGAGGATTACTGATTACTCAGGACATGCACAAAACAAATGTGGGAGCGGGCTTGCTCGCGAATACGGTGGGTCAGAGCCAGATAGGCTGACTGACATGCCGCATTCGCGAGCAAGCCCGCTCCCACATTTTGAGTGGGGTACATCCGATAGTTCTCCAGTGGCCGTGAGGTCGCCTAGATTATTTGCTACCGCCCGAGCTTGCGCTTGCGCCGTCCTCGCCAAACTTCTCGGGGATCGCGAATTTCTTGCTTTCCAGCAAACGCTGCAGCGCCAGTTCGCGCTCGGCGAGCGTTGCCCTTTGCACCGTGGGCGAGGCGGCTTGCCCGTGGACTTGCAGCCCCAGCCAGTTCTCCGTTTCCTGCTGGGCCTTGGACGAGGGCCCAGGCTCGATGGCCTGTACTGACAGAGGCAGGGCCAGCAGCGTCAGGCTGGCGAGGTAATGGAATTTCATCATCGACTCCTTCAAGCGCTTACTTGATTAGTACGGGCGGTGCATCGCTGGCCGCCGCGACCTGGCCGTTGGCCTTGGCGGCTGGCGTGCCGGCCTTGAGCTTCTCGGCGCGGGCCTGGGCCTCGGTGACCTGCTCGGGGCTCAGGCCCACCTGGCTGGCCAGTTGCGCGGCCTGGCCCCAGTTGTCCTGATAGATCAACAGGGTCACCAGGTTGACGGCCGCCAGTTGATCGCTTTGCTTGAGCTCCATGGCCGTCATGAATTCAAAGCGCGCCTCTTCCAGGCGCCGTTGGTTGAGGTAGACCACCCCCAGGTCGTTGCGGATTTTTTCATCGGTGGGCGCCAGTTGCGCTGCCCGTTGCATATGGGCCAGGGCTTGCTCGTTGTCGCCACGGGCCGCCGCCAGTTGCCCCAGGCCGTGCTCACCTTCGGCCGCCATGCAGGTGCCCAGCAGGCTGCGGTACAGCGGTTGCGCTTCACTGCGCCCCAGCAGGCGGTAGACCTTGGCCTTGCGCTGGCGCACTTGCGGCAAAGACTCCGGCAGGCTTTGCAGGTTGGCCAGGCTGGCGTGCATCTTCCCTTCATTGGCCATGTCGTCGGCCAGGTTCAATGACAACTCCTGCTCGGAACTGGGCTTGGTGCAACTGCCCGGGGTCATCAGCGCCGACCAGGGCATCTGGCCGTTGCTGGCACAGCCGCCGAGCATCAGCAGGCTCAGGCCTGCAATCAGTGCTTTCATCGAGCGCTCCTCAAAAACTGCTCAGGGCCCGGGAGATCGCAATGAATGCCGGCCCCCCCAGCACAATCAACAAAGCGGGAAACAGGAAGACCATCATCACCACCGACATCTTGGCCGACATCTTCGAGATGAACTCCTGCAAACGGGTGAGGCGGCGGTCATCGAGCAGTTGCTTGAGGGCCAGCAGCGACTTCATGGCGCCGCCGCCCTGCTGGATCAGTTGCTGCAAAATGATGCAGGTGTCGGTGAACTCGTCCACGGCCAGTAGCCGGGCGGTCTTGCCCAGTTCCTCGCTCAGTTCCAGGCCCGAGTCGACCCGTGCCAGGATCAGTCGCAACTCCTGGGTCAGCGCCGGCAGCAGGCGCTGCGCCTCAACGCTCAACACGCGCAGGGACTGCTCAACCGCCATGCCCGACTCGAACAAGATGCGCAGCAGCGGGATGAAGGTCGACACCTCGCGGGAAATTTGCTGCTGGCGGGCCCTGGCCGCACTGGCGAGGATGCGTTTGGGGATCAGGTAGCCCACGCCCAGGCCGAGCAGGGGCGCGATCCAAGGGGAGTCGGAACCTGGGAAGAGCAGCTCTTGGCCCAACAGCACCACGCCCGCCAGCACCAACGGCACGCCAATCTGGCAGGCGGCGAAGATCGAGCGCTGGTTGGCTTTGCGCCAGCCCACACGGTTGAGCAGGATCTGGGTTTCGTTATCCATGCTCACCGAGCGCTGGGCCAGCTGGCTGCTGCCAAACTGGCTGAGCAGGGTGCCGAGGCGGTCACCGCGTACCAGTTGGCCTTGCAGGCGTTGGTTGACCAGGCGCTCGCGGCGGCGCTGGCCCAGCAACTGGCCGGCGATCAGCACGAGCGCAGCCAAAAACAGTAAGGCACTGATCAGCAGAACCATCTCAAATACTCCGCAACATGCGCCACATCGTCAGGCAGCCCAGCACCTGCATGGTCAGCGCGGCCAGCAGCATGTAGCGGCCGCTGTCGTCGTTCCACATGGTCAGCAGGTAGCCGGGGTTGATCAGCATGAAATAGCCCACCATCGCAATGGGCATGCCGGCCAGCACAAAGGCGGTGACGCGGGTCTCGCCGGTCATGGCGCGCAATTGCCGCGCGCCTTGCTCCCGTTCGCGGATGACCTTGATCAGGTTCTCCAGCAAGTCACTGGCGTTGCCGCCGTAGCGGTGGTTGACCTTGAGTCCCAGGGCGAGCATGCGGAACTCGTCCTGCTCGTAGAATTCGGCAAAATCACTGGCGGCCTCGGGCAGGCTGACCCCCAATTGCACGTTGCGCTGGATACGCTCCATGGCAGGCTTCAAAGGCGCCTCGGTGCTGTCGATGGCACCCAGCAGGGCATCTGCCAGGGTGCGCCCGGATTTCAGGCTGCGCACGGTGTGGTCGAGGACTTGCGGCAATTGTTCGACCATCCGTTTAACCCGCCGCCGATAGCGCCAGGCGATGTACAGCCGCAGTATCAGGGGCGGAAGCACTAACATTGCGGCCATCCCGACCCAGCTCCACACCAGCAAGCCCAGGAGCGCGCCCAACACCCAGCAGGTCACCCACAGGCCCAGGCTGTCAGTGGGCTTGCCCAGGCCCGCGCGCTGGAACATGCGCTCCAGGCCGACCCAGCGGCCGCGCTCTTCGGCCAGCAGCGGCTGCCCTTCGGCGAGCCGCTCCAGGACCCGATCGGTTTCCGCCTGGCGCAGGCCACTGAGGAACAGATGCAGCGACACGCCAATCAGGATTACGCAACTGAACATCAAGATGGCGCCGGTCATGGTGACGCTCCTATAGCGGCAAGGCCGATTCGCGGCGCAGCTTGTCACCCGCCGGGTTGACCGCCTCGCGCAGGAAACCAAAGCCGGTGCGCCGGTCATGGCGGAACAGGGTGTTGGTGACATACACGTCATCGCGCACCCCCACGACCTCCACCACTTCACTGACGCAGCGCCGGCCATCGGGCATGCGGGTCAGCTGGATCACCACATCCAAGGCCGCACAGATCATCTGGCGCAGGGTTTTCTCCGCGACCACGCGACCGGTCAGGCCCACCAGGGTTTCCAGGCGCAATAGCGCGTCCTGGGCATTGTTGGCGTGCACGGTACTCATGGAACCGTCGTGGCCGGTGTTCATTGCGGTCATCACATCCAGCACTTCCACACCGCGGATCTCACCGAGGATGATGCGGTCCGGCCGCATCCGCAGGGCGTTGCGGATCAGGTCGCTGGCCTTTACCTCACCATGCCCCTCGGCATTCGGCGGGCGGGTTTCCAGGCGCACCACGTGGGGGTGGCCCAGTTGCAGTTCGGCGACGTCTTCGATGGTCACCAGGCGTTCATGGGGGTTGATCAATTGGCTGAGGATATTGAGCAGGGTGGTCTTGCCGGTGCCGGTGCCGCCGCTGATCAGGATATTGCAGCGCTTGCCGACCGCCTCCTGGAAAAACTCGAAGATCGCCTGGTCGATGGTCTGCATCGCTACCAGGTCGCTGCTCTTGAGCATGTCCTTGCGAAACTTACGAATCGACAGGCACGGGCCGTCCAGGGCAATCGGCGGGATGATCGCGTTGACCCGGCTGCCATCGGGCAGCCGGGCATCGACCATCGGCGATGACTCATCCAGGCGCCGGCCCAGCGGTGCGAGGATGCGTTGCATGACCCGCTCCACATGATGGGCGTCGATAAAACGCAGGTCGCTCTGGTGCAACAGGCCGTCGCGCTCGACAAATACCCGGTGCGGGCCGTTGACCAGGATCTCGGTCACCGAGGGGTCGCGCAACAACACTTCCAGCGGACCGAAACCGGTCAGCTCATCGACGATTTCTTCGGCCAGGCGCTCCATCTCATAACGCGAAATCGCCAGGTGCATGCGCGTGATGTATTCCGACACCTTGTCGATGACAAATTGCGCCAGGGATTGGCGCGAGCCTTCCAGCAGGTTTTTGCCTGACTCTTCGATGGCGTCGATGATGTAGCGGTGCAGCACCAGTTTCAGACCGTCGTGATCCACCGCACTGTTAAGCCCACGGGCGGGTGCGCCGAAGAGTTTTTCGCTGCTCATTTGGGAGTCCCCAGCAGCCGATCGAACCAGCGGGTGGAGGGTTTTTCCAGACCTTCGGAGCGCTTGGCCAGGCGCTCACCGAGGGTCTTGAGGTTTTGCGTCAGGGTCTCCCGGGGCGCCAGGCTGAACAAGGTTTGCCCCTGGTTCTTGGCGTTCAGGCGCACCTCGGGGCTGAAGGGCAGCACGGCGATGGCCTCCAGGCCGAAGCTCTTTTCCAGGGCATCGGTGTCCGGCGCGGCACCTTTGAGGTAGCGGTCCACCAGCAGCTTGGCATGATCAAGCTTCATGCCTTTTTCCCGCCACTGATTGAGTACCGCCAGGTTGCGCCGGCAGTCGAGGACGTTCTGGTCGGTGCACCACAAGAGCTTGTCGCAATGGCTGACGAAGGTGCGCAAGGCTTCGCTGTCGCGCTGGCCGGTGAGGTTCACCACGATGTGCTGGAAGTGCTGGCGCAGGGCGCTGAGCAGCATGTACAACTCGGCGGCGCTGGTCATTTCCAGTGGCTCGTCGCTTTCGGTATAGGCGAGGATGCGCAGCCCACCCTCGGTGGCGGTGAATGCGCTGTTAATCAGGGTGGTGTCCAGGCGGCGCAGGTGGCGCAGTGCATCGCCAAAGTTGAACGAACTTTCCAGGCCCAGCAGCGCCAGGCTGTCACCACGGGGCAGGCCCAGGTCCAGCAGCAGGGTCTGTTGACCACTCTTTTGCACCACCATCGCCAGGTGGCTGGCGAGCAGGGCGCCGTCGGCATTGCCCTGGGTGCCATACAGCACGGTGAGGCCGCCCAGGTGTGCGTTGTGTGCCACCGGTGGCAGGCGCTTGCTCAGGCGTCGCACCAGGCCGGCGACTTCGCTGGAGCGTGAGCCGTAGGCGACAAAATCCCGCGCGCCGGCACGCATTGCGTTGAGCACCAGTTGATTGTCCATGCCGTCGCCCAGGGCGACGATGGCGAGCATTGGCTTGGCTTCCAGGGCGCCTTCGATCAAGGCGCTCTGGGCCACCACATGCTCGCGGTCCAGGCCCACGAACACCAGGTTGGCGAAGGTCACGTCCACCAGGGCCAACAGTTCATCAAGGCTGCCACCACCGGCACTGACCACTTGGCCCAGGGGCGCCAGGGCGCCTTGCAGCCATTCCAGGTCGGTGGTGTTGCGGGTGATTGCCAGGAACGTCTGGCTCAGGCTATCGCTCATTGGGAAAGTCCTGTGCGTCGGTCGAAGTTGCCGTTTTCCAGGAAGTACAGGCGATACCAGTTGGGGTCGTAGGTGCGCAGTTTTTCCCCGGGCAGGGACGGCAGGCGTGCGTTGGCGGCCAGGGGCTGGACCAAGTGCGGGGTGACGATCATCAGCAGCTCTTTTTCCTCGCGGCTGACGTTGCTGTCGCGGAAAAACGCGCCGAGGATCGGGATATCGCCCAGGCCTGGAAACTTGCTGATGGTGGAGCGGTTGTTATTGCTGATCAGGCCGCTGATCACAAAGCTTTCGCCATCGGCCAGGGACACCGTGGTGTCGGTGCGGCGCACGGTCAGGGCCGGCACCTGGATGCCCTCTACCTGTAGGGCGTTGGCGTAATCCAGCTCGCTGACTTCCGGCGCCACCTTCAGGGAAATCCGCGTGCGGTCGATCACGGTCGGGGTCAGCGTCAGGCGGATGCCGAACTCTTTGTACTCGATGGAGATCGTGTCGCTGCCGGCGCTGGGCACCGGGATCGGCACTTCGCCGCCGGCCAGAAAGGTCGCACTGTGCCCGCTCATGGCAACCAGGCTCGGACGCGCGAGGGTGTAGGCAAAACCGCTGCGTTCCAGGGCATTGATCACCGCCGAAAAACGCCCACCACCAATGCCGATATTAAAACTCTCGTTATCCAGCGGCAGGCTCATCCCGGCGGTGCGCGGGCTACCGAACAGGAAGTTGCGCGTGCCGCCAAAGATCGAGGTACTGGCCTCCTTGAGCTTGGTGCGGCTGACTTCCACAAAGCGGATATCGGTCTGCACCTGGCTCGGCAGGGACGGGTCGTCGGAGGGCGACAGGGCCATGCTGGTCAGGCTTGAGCTGGCCTTGCCCTTGACGAACACCATGCTCTGGCGCGGGGCGCTGGAACAACGGGTCCAGACCATCAGGCTAGTGGCGCCAGAGGCAACGCCGGTGAGCAGGAACGCGCGGTCACCATTGAGGTGTACGTCGGCGATTTTGGGGTCACCAATGGCCAGCCGGGTGATCGCCACCGGTGACTGCAGGTTTTGCTGCAAGCCTTCGCCGACCTCGACCACGGCCGGCAGGGCACCCAGGTTGTTGCAGGTGTCCGAGGCGCCGAATGCCAGGCCGACAGGCAGGCTGGACAGCATCAAGGCCCAGGCCATTTGAGTGAACGCAGGTGCGAAACGTTGGCGCATTCAGGGCATCCTTGCTCAATCAGGGGTTTTGTTGGGTCGCTTGGTTACCACGTATGACCTCGATGCCGGAGCGCCTGGTTTCGCTGGCGCCCCAGGCTTGCGCGACTCTTTTCGGGGCCCCGAGCATCGCCAGTTGAGTGAACTGGTACAGCTCGCGATTAGCGCTTTGCAGGTTGGCGGGGGCCTCGTTGTTGCCGGCCCAGTACTGGCTCAACAACTGCTCATCGGCACTGCGTACGGCCAGGCGCAAGGTGCCGGCGCTGGTTGCCAGCATCAAGCGGCTCATCAACTGTTGTGGCACTGCCAACACCACGGTCCGTGGCGGGCTTGCCTGGCGTTGTGCCTGGCGGGCTTTTTCTTCATCGGTGGTGGGCGGGGCTACGGCCGGCTTGCCATCGTTGGTCGGGCCGAGGTTATCGCCCACACTGAGCAGGCGCAGGGCCGGCACGATGACCTGGGCCGTGGCCTCAGGGTTGGTGCCTTCCGGACGCAGGAACAGCAGCACATCCACAAAATCCCCGGGGCTCAACTGGCCGGCGGCGCCGATGACCTCATCGACGGCGACCGCCAGGGCGCGTTCGTCAGGGCGGATCATGCGGGCCAGGGGGCCACCGGCATTGAAGCTCGAATCATCCAGCCAGGTACCGGCAGGCAGTGCTCTCAAGGGCGTGCGGCCGATGGCCTGGTCGAGGCTGGTCAGGCTGCCGGCCGGTGCCGTGCGCAGTCTTTCCAGGGTCAGGTCGGCGGCGGTGAGGGCGATATACGGCGGCACATCATGGGCCAGGACCACTACCGATTGGCGGGTCTGGTCTTCGACGGCGGCGACGGTTTTTTCCACGGAAACGCCAGATGGCGACGGTTCGACAACCGGCTCAGGCGGGCGACTCAGCACCAGCCCCCAATAGCCTGCGAATAGCGCACCGATTAATAACAACCCGGCCAGGATCATGCTGACACGACTGTTCATGAAGGCTCTCCCTTTCCTGTTGCACTACGGGCCCGTTTTTCCCAACGAGTTTATTTCGCAACCAGGCAGCTATGAACATCTAACGATTTCGCTATTTGACGGTAGCCGAGCTAGGACAAAATGCCATTAGCCATCACGATTTATTTTGGAACTATCGACATGCCTCCTGAAAACGCGGGTTTATGACGTCAGTGTTGTGACTACTACTTTGTGATTAATCCGTTCTTACAGTTGTTGATGTGGGGTTTGTTGACAATGCTCTAGTGGCACGCAGCAATCACCGTGCAGTACCGCGATCTGCGCAAGTAAGCGCAAAGGAGAAGTCATATGTTCCTTACCTTCATGATGAAGCTCTACCTTCAACTCCAACTGCTGTTTCATCGCAAAGAGGGCGCTACGGCGATCGAGTATGTGATCCTCGTAGCAGTTATTGCGTTAGTCGTATTGGCAGCAGGGAAATTGCTTGGGCCTCAGATCGCGGCCATGTTCGCTAAAGTCGGGGCAGCCTTGACCTGATTGGCAACAGCGCTTTGAGCAAGCCCATCAGTGATTGTCTTGGAAGGTATTGCTCATGAACGCTGTTGTGACGAGCCGCCAGCAGATCCTGTTGGTGGATGACGAAGAAGATGCCCTCGTAGAACTGGCGGAATCGCTGGGGAACGAGGGCTTTGTTTGCTTCTGTGCCAGCTCCGTCACGGATGCACTACAGGAGCTGACACTGCATCCTGATATTGCGCTGGTCATCACTGACTTGCGCATGCCTGAGGAAAGCGGCATTTCCCTGATCAAGCGCTTGCGTGAGCACACCTCACGCCAGCACCTGCCCGTGATTGTTATGTCGGGTCATGCCGAAATGGATGACGTCAGTGACATGTTGCGCTTGCAGGTCCTGGACCTGTTTCGCAAACCCATCTACCTGGTTCGTTTGATCGATACCCTAAACAATCTGTTTCCCAGGGCGTAGGGAGCAGTTGGCCAGTCCGTAGCGCCCATCTGAGGAGATGTTCTATGTTGCCTGCCCTGCTGCTGAGGATTTGCACGTGGTGGATGCTGTTAGTGCGCCGACGGGACGGTGCGACGGCGATTGAATACGTGATTTTGATTGTGGTGATTGCGTTGGTGGTACTGGCGGCCGGGAAGTTGCTGGGGCCGCAGATTGCGACGTTCTTTGGCAAGGTGGGGGATGCGCTGACCTGAGTACGGCGGCTATTGTGGCGAGGGGGCTTGTCCCCCGCTGGGCTGCGCAGCAGCCCCAAAACCGGCCACTTCGGTGTGGCTGATAAAAATCAGTAAGTCTTATTGGGGCTGCTGCGCAGCCCAGCGGGGGACAAGCCCCCTCTCCACAGGTCAGCGCGCCTTTATTGGCTCAAACCACCCCTACAACTGATAGCTGAAACTCAACGTATACCGCGGCCGCCGGTTAAAACTGTCCAGCGCCATATCCGACATCGGCTTGGCCGCCTCCAACGCAATGTTGTAGTACTTGGCATCGCCAAACCGCAGGCCTATGGCGGCAGAGGACATGTCGCTATCTTTCACCGGCAAGTTGTTGAACCACGCCTTGGCACGGTCGAGCACGATGTAGGGCTGCACGATCCTTACCCAGTCGCCACTGCGGTTGTAGCTGTAGTTGACCTCGTAGGCCACCCCCCAGCCCTTGTCGCCCGAGCCCTGGTCATCCGGGTAACCACGCCCGAAATTCTGCCCGCCGAACACTGCGCGCTCGCTGTCGGGCAAGGTGTCGTCGCTCCAGTACAGCGCTGCCGAGAGCACGCCTTGCCAATTGTCGAAGAACTTGTCGCTCTGTACCCCGGACAGGCGCAGGCGGAAGAAGTCCAGGTCAGACTTTATCCCTTCCAGGTCGCTGCGTGTCTTGGCCCCCAAGCCGTCGATGCCTTGGTACAGGCCGGCACTGAGGATGCGCAATTGGCGATCATCGGCCTTGCGCCAGTCTCCTTCGAAGGCCAGTGCGCGCAGGTCGGTTTCTACGTCGAACCGTTGCGGGTAACCCACCAGTTGATAGCGGGTCCGGTCGTTCACTCCGTAGAAGCGGGTGCCGAGGGTCAGGGACTCGCTGGGCGAGGCGATCAGCGGATGGCTCAGGCCGATGGAGAAGCGGTCGTTCTCCCGGTGCGGCTTGAGTGAAAAGCCGCCGTCCAGGCGGATACGGGTGCTCGGGTCGCTGCGATAGCGCGCGCCATACAGGCTCAATTGCGTGCCTTCGGCATTGATGAACTGGCTGTAGTCGAGCCGGTAGTAACGCTCTTTGTCTTCCCCCGGCGGGAACAGGCCGCTGAGGCTCACTTGTTCGCCCATTGCAGTGTGGGAGTTGCTGGTGCCGGCGATCAGGGCTTGCAGGCCGCCACGGCTGTCGTCGGTCATGCTCATGCTGCTGGTAAACGGTTTGCGGCTGGCCTGGATATTCATATGCGCGGCACCGTCGGTGGTGCCCGGTGGCGGTACTTGCGCTTGCAGGGTCACGCCGGGAATCCGCCCCATCAAGGTGGTGTAACGCTCAAACGTCTTGCGGGTCAGCGGGCGTTCGGCCTGGAGCTTTTGCGCCAGCTTGTCGACGTAGCCCGAGACCGAACCAATGTCGCCCTGCACTTGGTAGTCCTTGATGTAGCCCTCGACCAAAACCACCCGCACCAGGCCCTGCTCGAAGCGTTGGTCGGGCAGGAAGGCGTAGGACAACAGGTAGCCGTCCTGCTGATAGCGACGGGTGATGCTGCGGGTGGCTTCGATCAGTTGCGCAAGGTTGGTTTCATGGCCAATCAACGGCTCGAAAACCTGGGCGACTTCCTGCAGCGGGTACACGGTGCCGCCCTCGATCTGCAGTTTGCGGATGGTGACTTTGGTGTCCATCAGCAACGGTTGCGCTTGTGCGGCCGGGGTCTCTGGTAGCTGGGTCTGCGGCGTCACCGGGCGGTAGGCGTCGGCCGGCAGGTTGGGTACGGGGAGGTTGCGGATGGTGTCGTTGCTGTTGAGGAAGCTGGGTAGGGTCTCGGCGTGGACGTAAGCGCTGAGGGTGAGCAATAACAACGGCGTCAAAACGCGCATAGGACACTCCATGGTCAAAACTGCAGCGGCATTTCGCAGGTTCCCGCCGGGTTCTTGGGCACGGTTCGGGAGTTCCAATAAAAAAGACGAGAGACCCATTGGAATCTCTCGTCTCAACCAAGCGTAGGCGCTGTAGAGGAGGCCGTCTAATGGCCAGGTGCAATTCTTCTATTTGCCGGTCAGGCCCTTGAGCAGGCCACCTACGCCGGTGTTTGCAGTGGCCGATCCAGACGCCGTGGCATTGGCGTTGGCGTTGATGTTCAGGCCGCCGAGCAGGCCACCACCACTACCGCTGGTGCCGCCGGTTACCAGGCCACCGACCGAGGACACCACCCCACCGACTGTGTTGACGGTCTGGCCTACAGTGTTGGTGATTGGGTTGGCATTGGCTGCGGTGATGTTGCCGCCGAGGCTGCTGACTGCGCCGCCCACTTGAGTCACCAAGCCGTTGACCGGTGCGCCGATGCCGGTGGTGGTGCCGATGTTCTGGGTCAGGCTGCTGACACCCGAAGTCACAGGGTTAAGCGCCGCGCCCACATTGGTCGCCAGACCTGCTACCGGTGCGGTTGCCGCGGTGTTGGCCACACCGTTGCCACCGATCACTGTGCCGAGCGAGGCCACGGTGTTGCCCAGTGCGCCACCTGCCACACCCCCTGCACTGACGGTGCCGTTGGTGTTGCCCGCATTCAGGCCGTTACCGACGTTGGCCACCAGGCCGCCCACCAGTTCAGGCAGACCGGATGCCGGGGCACTGCCACTGCCGGTACCGGCAGACGGTGCCACATAACCACCCGCAGTGCCTGCTACCGCACCGACACCGCTGAGCACGCTGCCCACGGCACCGGTCACTGGGTTGCCAGCGCCACCTGCGCCTGCCACCTGAGTGCCGAGGCCGGTGACGGTAGAGCCGACTTTATCCAGCAGGCCATTGACCGGGTTGCCCAGGCCGGTGGCTTTACCCAGGTTGCCGGTGGTGTTTTCCACCAGCGAGACCACAGGCACCAGCACTTTGCCGCCCAGGGTGTTGGTGACCGATCCCAGTGGGCCGGTGGTGCTGGCGGTACTCAAGGTATCGCCGAGCATGGTGACTGCCTGGCCAACTTTATCCACCAGGCCACCTGCTGCTCCACCGACGCCGCCGGTAAGGCCGCCGACTACCGGGATACCGCCCAGGGTAGTCGAGAGTGTTTTGCCGGTGTTCGAAACACCCGTGCCCAGGTCGGCAACGCCGTTGGCCACACCGGCCACGGTAACGCCTACGGAGTTGCTGTTGGTGCCCAGGGAGCCCAGGCCAGTGCCGACGCCAGTGCCGACGCTGCCAACCGCGGTGCCCACGCTGGTCACCAGGCCGCCTGCGGCAGTGCCGACTACCGGAACGCCGCCAACGGTTGTGCCGATGCCACCGATCGCTGTACCGACGTTACCGAGGGTGCTGCCCAGATTGGCCGCAATCTGACCAGTGACCAATGGGCTGGTAGTCGAGCCGGTGCCGCCGCCTGTGCCGCCGCCAGTACCACCGCCTGTGCCGCCACCTGTGCCGCCGCCAGTGCCACCGCCGGTTCCGCCACCTGTGCCGCCGCCAGTGCCACCGCCGGTTCCGCCACCTGTGCCACCGCCAGTGCCACCGCCGGTTCCGCCACCCGTGCCGCCGCCAGTGCCACCACCGTCGCCGCCACCTGTGCCGCCACCCGTGCCACCGCCAGTTCCGCCACCGTCGCCGCCACCCGTGCCGCCGCCGTCACCACCACCGGTACCGGCGCCAGCATCCGGGGACGAGGATGCAACGCTGCTCTTATGACCGCCACCACCACTGCTGCAGCCTCCCAGGCTCATCGCCAAGATAAGGGCCAATGCAGTACTTGCCTTCCACAACACGACTTGAGTTTTCATGATGAGTTCCTTAGCACCTGGTACAGCCTTTGTTGGTCTCGCAAGTTCACCCGTTCTTCAGCAGGCAATATTTGCGTCCGTTGTGGCTATAACAGTCCTCGGCACTCTTTGTCGCAACGCTCAACTTGGTATTAACGATTTATATACAGGCAGGGATATGCGTCTTGGTGATTAATACCAACGGTATATAAGGTGGTTTTCTGTCAGGGGCGATGCGATGTAAATCAAGTACTTGAAAAAATCAGCGGGCTGTCGATAGCCCGCTATAACTTAGGTTGTATATATACAATTAATCAGCCGGTTAACCCGATTTCAGGCAATCGGCTGCCACTTGCCGAGCATATGCTCGATATCGCCAGCGCCCTTGAGTTGCAACTCGCCGCTGGAACCGGGCGCACTGCTCAACAAGATGACCTCGCCAGGCAGGCGTACCGGTTTCTTGAACTCAACGTAGATCTCGATGTTCGCCGCGGGTAGATGTTCATGCAGGGCCGCCACAGTGCGCGCCTTGTTCCACAGGCCATGGGCGATCGCCTGGGGGAAGCCGAACAACTTGGCGGTCAGGGCGCTTAAGTGGATCGGGTTGTAGTCGCCGGATACCCGGGCATACCGCCGACCGATATCGGACGGTGCCTTCCAGCGAGTCAGCTCGCTGACCGTACTGGGCGCTGGCAGGGATTGCTCCGGTACCTCGCCATCGAGTTTCACCCCGCGACAGAGCATTTGGCTTTCACCTTCCCACAGCAAACCCAGGGAATCCTCGACGGTGGTGATCAGGTCAAAGGTCGCGCCCTTGGCGTGGGGTTGCAGGTTGCGCGTATGCACACTGACCCGCACCTCGCTGACCCCGCCCATGGGGCGAAACACGCGGATACGGTTGCTCAAGTGCACCAGCCCTAGCAGCGGGAAGGGGAACTGCGGTGCCGTCAGCAGTTGCAGCTGCAGGCCGAACGCCATGATGTGTGGATAAGTCGCCGGCAACATCGGGCTCTCGGCAAACCCACAGACCTTGCGGTAGGCCGTCACTGCCGCAGGATTGACCTGCACCCGGCAATGCAACCCTGAGTCGGGCAGCGTGGTGCCGGTGATCTTGCGCTTGAGTGCGGCGCGCCAATACAGCGGCGGCAGTGCCGGGCTGCGAGGTAATGTGTACCACAGCATAGTTACGCTCCCAGCAGGCTTTGCCCGCATACACGCAACGCCTGGCCACTGACCGCACCTGAGCCCGGTTGGCCCAGCCACGCTACCGCTTCGGCAACATCCTGCGGCAAACCGCCCTGGCCCAGGGAGCTCATGCGCCGCCCGGCTTCACGCAAGGCGAAAGGAATATGTGCAGTCATCTGGGTTTCGATAAAGCCCGGGGCCACGGCGTTGATGCTGATGCCCCGTTGCGCCAGCAGCGGCGCCCAGGCCTGGGCCAGGCCGATCAGCCCGGCCTTGCTCGCGGCGTAGTTGGTTTGCCCGCGGTTGCCGGCGATGCCGCTGATCGAAGCCAGCAACACCACGCGGCCGTTGTCGTGCAGGGTGCCGCTGTCGAGCAGGGCCTTGGTCAGCACTTGTGGGGCGTTGAGGTTGACCGCCAATACGGCGTCCCAGTATTCCGGGGTCATATTGGCCAGGGTCTTGTCGCGGGTGATCCCGGCGTTGTGCACCACGATGTCGATGCCATCTGGTAATTGTTCGATCAGTTGCGTGGCGGCGTCATCGGCGCAGATATCCAGGGCAATGCCACGCCCGCCCAAGCGTGCGGCGAGGGCGTCGAGATCGGCCTTGGCCTGCGGCACATCCAGCAACACAATTTCGGCACCGTCCCGGGCCAGGGTTTCGGCAATTGAAGCGCCGATACCTCGGGCAGCCCCGGTCACCAGGGCCTTGAGCCCGGCCAGTGGGCGCGTCCAGTCATGCACTTGGGTCGGGCAGGCGCTCAGGCGCAGCACCTGCCCGGAGATATAGGCGCTTTTCGGCGAGAGGAAAAACCGCAGCGCGCCTTCCAACTGTGCTTCGGCGCCTTCGCCGACATACAGCAACTGCAAGGTGCCGCCGTTGCGCAGCTCCTTGGCCAGCGACCGGCTGAAGCCTTCGAGGGCCCGCTGGGCACTGGCGGCGAATGGATCGCTGAGGCTTTCCGGGGCGCGGCCGAGAATCACCAGGTGCGCGCTGTGATCGAGATTTTTCAGCAGCGGCTGGAAGAACTCGCGCAGTTGCTTGAGTTGGTCGGTGTGTTGCAAATGGCTGGCATCGAACAGCACCGCCTTGAGCTTGGGGCCATGCCCGGGGATCCAGGGCGTGGCCTTGAGCGGCTCGGCCCCGTAGCTGTAGATGGCCTCGGTGAGTTTATTGGCAAATCCCAGCACCTGGGCCGCCAGCGGGCCGCCACCCAACAGCAGGGCGCCTTCCACCGGGCGCAGGCGCCCGGCTTGCCAGCGCTCCAGGCGTACCGGGGACGGCAGGCCAATGGCCGAGACCACGCGGTGGCCAAGGCTTGAGTTGGCGAAGTCGATATAACGGTCAGACATGGAACGCTCTCCGGCTGCTGGGGTTCAAAGGGTGGACCATCAATAGGTGACAGTCGTTCCTAGTCTAGGCTCAGGATTGCACCTACCACCTAACAGGGAGCTTTCCATGACTCAGTTGCGCCGTGTCGCGATCATTGGCGGTAATCGTATCCCCTTCGCCCGTTCCAATGGCCCCTACGCCACGGCCAGTAACCAGGCGATGCTGACGGCTGCCCTGGAAGGCTTGATCGAGCGCTACAACCTGCACGGCCTGCGCATGGGCGAAGTGGCTGCAGGTGCGGTGCTCAAGCATTCGCGGGACTTCAACCTGACCCGTGAGTGCGTGCTGGGCTCGCGCCTGTCGCCGCAAACCCCGGCCTACGACATTCAACAGGCCTGCGGCACCGGGCTGGAAGCGGCGCTGCTGGTGGCCAACAAGATTGCCTTGGGGCAGATCGAATGCGGGATTGCAGGTGGTGTCGACACCACTTCCGACGCGCCCATCGGAGTGAATGAGGGCCTGCGCAAAATCCTCCTGCAAGCCAATCGCAGCAAATCCATGGCGGATAAATTAAAAGTCCTGTTACAACTTCGTCCCCAGCACCTCAAGCCGGAGTTGCCGCGCAATGGCGAGCCGCGTACTGGCCTGTCCATGGGCCAGCATTGCGAATTGATGGCGCAGACCTGGCAGATTCCCCGCGCCGAGCAGGACCAACTGGCCCTGGAAAGCCATCAGAAAATGGCCGCGTCCTATGCCGAGGGCTGGCACAACGATTTGCTCACGCCGTTCCTGGGCCTGACCCGTGACAACAACCTGCGCCCGGACCTGACCCTGGAGAAACTCGCCAGCCTCAAACCGGCTTTTGAGCGCAGTGAAAAGGGCACTCTCACCGCTGGCAACTCCACGCCACTGACCGATGGCGCCTCCCTGGTGTTGCTGGGCAGCGAAGCCTGGGCCAAGGAACGTGGCCTGCCGATTCTCGCCTACCTGCGTGATGGCGAAGCGGCGGCGGTGGATTTCGTCAACGGTGCCGAAGGGCTGTTGATGGCGCCGGTGTATGCCGTCCCACGCTTGCTGGCGAGAAATGGCCTGACCTTGCAGGATTTTGACTACTACGAAATTCACGAAGCCTTCGCTGCCCAAGTGTTGTGCACCCTCAAGGCCTGGGAAGATGCCGATTACTGCAAGACCCGCCTGGGGCTGGATGCGCCGTTGGGCTCAATCGACCGCAGCCGCCTGAACGTCAAGGGCAGTTCCCTGGCCGCCGGGCACCCATTTGCCGCCACCGGTGGACGTATTGTCGCCAACCTGGCCAAGCTGCTGGACGCGGCGGGCAAGGGGCGCGGGCTGATCTCGATCTGCGCGGCGGGGGGCCAAGGCGTGACGGCGATCATTGAGCGCTGATCTCGGCTATTATCCGAACGCCTCGGGCAATAGCGGCTTTGTCGGATTAATCTGGCATATTGGATGCATTCTTTAGCAGATCAAGGCTCGTTACCCTCTCCCCGCTGTGCGAGGATTGCCGTATAACGAGTGCCATACGCGTGTTTGGTAATAAAGGACCCACAATAAAAGCTGATGAAGACTCCTAAACGCATTGAACCCCTGATCGAGGACGGTCTGGTCGACGAAGTGCTGCGCCCACTCATGAGTGGTAAAGAAGCAGCTGTTTATGTGGTGCGCTGCGGCAACGAGTTACGTTGCGCCAAGGTCTACAAGGAGGCGAATAAACGAAGTTTTCGTCAGGCGGCCGAATACCAGGAAGGCCGCAAGGTCCGCAACAGCCGGCAGGCCCGGGCGATGGCCAAGGGTTCCAAGTTCGGCAAGAAAGAAACCGAAGACGCGTGGCAGAACGCCGAAGTTGCGGCTCTGTTTCGTTTGGCCGGCGCCGGTGTGCGCGTGCCCCAGCCCTACGACTTCCTTGAAGGCGTATTGCTGATGGAACTGGTGGCCGATGAATACGGTGATGCGGCGCCAAGGCTCAACGACGTGGTGCTGGAGCCGGATCAGGCCCGTGAGTATCACGCGTTCCTGATCTCGCAGATCGTGCTGATGCTGTGTACCGGCCTGGTGCACGGTGACCTCTCGGAGTTCAACGTACTGTTGACGCCGACGGGCCCCGTGATCATCGACTTGCCGCAAGCGGTGGACGCGGCGGGCAACAACCACGCATTCACCATGCTGGAGCGGGACGTGGGCAACATGGCTTCGTATTTCGGGCGATTTGCCCCGGAATTGAAGACCACCAAGTACGCCAAGGAGATGTGGGCGCTGTACGAAGCCGGCACCTTGCACCCGGCCAGTGTGTTGACTGGCGAGTTCGATGAGCCGGAAGAATTGGCAGACGTCGGCGGCGTGATGCGTGAGATCGAAGCGGCGCGGCTCGACGAAGAGCGGCGCCAGGCGATCCGCGCAGCGGACGATGCACCACCGGGCAAACCGGCGGAAGAACCGCCGCCGCCTTGGATGCAGTGATCGCCAGATTCATGACGATCTAAAAATGTGGGAGCCGGTTTGTGTGGGAGCTGGCTTGTGTGGGAGCTGGCTTGCCTGCGATAGCATCACCTCGGTGCAACTGATGTACCGAGGTGCCTGCATC
Organism: Pseudomonas sp. 06C 126; assembly: GCF_001855215.1. Taxonomy (NCBI): domain Bacteria; kingdom Pseudomonadati; phylum Pseudomonadota; class Gammaproteobacteria; order Pseudomonadales; family Pseudomonadaceae; genus Pseudomonas; species Pseudomonas sp. 06C 126. The sequence goes on from NZ_MIFU01000013.1 coordinate 96,872, forward strand.
GCAGGCAAGCCAGCTCCCACACAAGCCAGCCTCCATACAAGCCAGCTCCCACATTGGGTTTTGCGTTCGGTCAGTTAGATCCGCAACAGCTCCCCGACGCCAATTCCTTGAGAATCGGACAATCGGGCCGGTGATCGCCCTGGCAGTGCTCCACCAGGTCCTGCAACGTATCGCGCAACTGCCCCAGTTCGCGGATCTTGTGATCCAGCTCCTCGATATGCTGGCGAGCCAACGCTTTCACGTCGGCACTGGCCCGTTGCCGGTCCTGCCACAGCTCCAGCAACTTGCCGACTTCCTCCAGGGAAAACCCCAGGTCTCGCGAGCGTTTGATAAAGCCCAGGGTGTGCAGGTCGTCGTCGTTATACAGGCGATAGCCGCTGTCGCTGCGATGGGCTGGCTTGAGCAGGTTGATCGACTCGTAATAGCGAATCATCTTGGCGCTCAAGCCGCTTTGCCGGGCTGCCTGGCCGATGTTCATTGGCGGTGATCCTCCAGATCCTTGGGTTTCCAGGTTTTCAACAGTAGCGCATTGCTGACCACGCTCACGCTGGACAGGGCCATGGCGGCGCCGGCCAATACCGGGTTGAGCAGGCCGAATACGGCCAGCGGAATGCCGATCAAGTTATACACAAAGGCCCAGAACAGGTTCTGTCGAATTTTCGCGTAGGTCTTGCGGCTGATTTCCAGGGCCGCGGGCACCAGGCGCGGATCGCCGCGCATCAAGGTGATGCCGGCCGCGTGCATGGCGACGTCGGTGCCGCCGCCCATGGCAATGCCGATATCTGCTGCGGCCAGGGCCGGCGCATCGTTGATGCCGTCGCCGACCATGGCCACCACGCCGGTCTTTTTCAGCTCGGCGACAGTGGCGGCTTTATCGGCGGGCAATACTTCGGCGTGCACATCATCGATGCCCAGCGCTTGTGCCACCACGCGGGCGCTGCCGCGGTTGTCACCGGTCAGCAAATGGCTGCTGATATGCCGCGCCTTGAGCTGTTGCACGGCTTGCAGGGCACCCTCCTTGAGCGTGTCGCCAAAGGCGAACAGGCCCAACACGCGAAGCTGTGGGCTTTGCTCGATCAGCCAGGACAAGGTGCGGCCTTCGGCTTCCCAGGCGCTGGCATTGGCGGCCAGGTCACCTGGCTTCAAGCCGGTTTCATCGAGCATGCGCCGATTGCCCAGGGCCAGTTGCCGACCGTCCAGGGTGCCGGCAATGCCGCGTCCGGTCAGGGATTGGCTGGCGCTCACATCGGCAACCGGCAAACCTTGATCATTACAGGCGTCCAGCACCGCCTTGGCCAAGGGGTGTTCGCTGCCGCGTTGCAGGGCGCCGGCCTGTTGCAGCAACAAGGCTTCGTTGCCATCCACTGCCCTCAGATGGGCGATTTTCGGCGCGCCGGAGGTGAGGGTGCCAGTCTTGTCGAATACCACCGCGCTGACTTCATGGGCGCGCTCCAGCGCTTCAGCGTCCTTGATCAGAATCCCGTGGCGGGCCGCGACGCCAGTGCCGGCCATGATCGCCGTTGGCGTGGCCAGGCCCAGTGCGCAAGGGCAGGCAATGACCAGCACCGCCACCGCATTGATCAATGCCGTTTCCAGCGGTGCACCGTACAACCACCAGCCAATCAGCGTGGCGAGGGCGATCACCAGCACGGTCGGCACAAACACCTGGCTGACTTTATCCACCAGTTTCTGGATCGGCGCCTTGGCCGCCTGAGCGTCTTCGACCAGGCGAATGATCCGCGCCAGCACGCTCTCGGCACCGAGGGCCAGGGTGCGTACCAGCAAACGGCCTTCACCGTTGATTGCGCCGCCGGTGACTTTATCCCCAGGCTGTTTCGGCACCGGCAAGCTTTCACCGGTGATCAAGGCTTCATCGGCGTGGCTTTGGCCTTCGACCACTTCGCCATCCACCGGAAAGCGCTCGCCGGGCTTGACCAGCACCAGGTCGTTGAGGCGCAGGGCGCTGATGGCAACCTCTTGCTCACGGCCATCGATCAGCTGAATCGCCCGCTCCGGCCGCAAGGCCTCCAGGGCACGGATGGCGCTGGCGGTCTGGCGTTTGGCGCGGCTTTCGAGGTATTTGCCCTGCAGCACCAGGGCAATCACTACCGCCGAGGCTTCGAAGTACAGATGGGGTTCAACCCCTGCCGGGGCGATTAGCCACTGGTAGATACTCAGGCCATACCCGGCGCTGGTGCCGATGGCCACCAGCAGGTCCATATTGCCGGCGCCGGCGCGCACGGCTTTCCAGGCGGCGACATAGAAGCGCGCACCGAAAATGAACTGCACCGGCGTGGCGAGGAGGAACTGCACCCAGGCCGGCAGCATCCAGTGCAGGCCGAAGGGCTGCACCAGCATCGGCAAAACCAGCGGCAACGCCAACGCAATGGCCATCACCAGCGACCAGCGTTCGCGTTTCAGACGCTGTTCCTGGCTGGCTTGGGTGGCGGTTTCGCTTTGCGGCAGGGTGGCGGTGTAGCCGGCTTTTTCCACGGCGGCGATCAGCACGGCAGGGTCCATCTGGCCCGCCACCTCGACATGGGCCCGTTCATTGGCCAGGTTGACGCTGACGCTTTGCACGCCGGGCACCTTGTTCAGGGCGCGCTCGACCCGGCCCACGCAACTGGCGCAGGTCATGCCGCTGATCGGCAGGTCGAAGGTGGTGGATCCATTCATGGGGCGTTCCTCCAGGAAAAGTTGCCTGTAGGATCAAGCTTGACCTTAGGGGAAGGTCAAGCCCCTTAATTCACGGCAAGCCCTGATACCGTTTTTTTGTAGGAGCGAGCTTGCTCGCGAAGAACTGGAGAGCGCCGCATTTACCCGGTAAATACGCGTCATCGTTGTCGTTCTTCGCGAGCAAGCTCGCTCCTACAAAAACGGTCAGTAACCGAGCTTGGCGGCCTTGAGGTACATGCCGTCCGCGCCCTGGGCAATGCGCAACTTGCGTACGTCGCCGGCTTTCAGCGTGATCTCTTGGGCTTTGGGCGCCAATAGCCCCGGCAGGCAGCCTGGAGCCTGGCCCGGCAGCAGCTTGAGACGCAGCGAGACCTTGCCTTCCGGGAAGTTGAACGAGGTGGCCTGCTCCTGGAACAGGCGCCCGGCCAGTTGGTCATTGACGTACAGGCCAATCTCGCAGTTGGTGGGCACTTCCAGGCGCTCCCTGGATACGATCAGCACCGCATAGTCCTCGGCGGCGCTGGCCTGGGGAACGGCGGCGAACAGGCTCAGCAGACTGGCAAGGCCAAAAAACGACCAGCGCATGGTGAATTCTCCGGTTTAGATCGTGGATGCTTGCAGCTTGGCGGACGTCGCCGGGGAATACCAGCCCGGCGGTTGTTTTCAGCGCTTGACCTTGCCATCGTGGCAAGGATGAGACTGGGTGCAACCTCACTCAAGGAGTCATGTCATGCAAATATTCAGCGTTGAAGGAATGACCTGCGGCCACTGCGTTCGGGCCGTGACCCAAGCGGTACAGGCCAAGGACCCGGCGGCCAGTGTGAATGTGAATCTGGCCGCCAAGGAAGTCGGCGTTGAAAGTCGTTTATCGCCGGACGAAGTGATCAGCCTGATCAGCGAAGAAGGCTACAGCGCCAAGCTCGCCTGATTATTTAATAGGTAGCGAGCTAACGTAATGTTCAAGGCACCCAAGCGCGGCTAGACTGTCGGGCTGCCGACTCTACCGGGTGCCTGATGAACCTTCGCATAATCCTTATTCTGGGGGCCTTGAGCGCATTTGCGCCGCTGGCCATCGACTTTTACCTGCCGGGCTTCCCGGCCATGGCCGTGGCATTCGGCACTGACGAAAAACATATCCAACTGACCCTGGCGGTGTACTTCACGGGCCTGGCGATCGGTCAGTTGATCTATGGGCCGCTGGCGGATCGTTTTGGCCGGCGTATCCCGCTGTTGAGCGGTGTCACTTTGTTCACCGTGGCTTCCCTGGCGTGCGCCTATGCGCCGTCCCTGGAATGGCTGATCGGTGCGCGCTTTGTCCAGGCCCTGGGCGGGTGTGCGGGCATGGTGATTTCCCGGGCGGTGGTCAGCGACAAGTGCGATGCGGTGGGCTCGGCCAAGGTTTTTTCGCAATTGATGCTGGTGGTCGGGCTGGCACCGATCCTGGCGCCGATGCTCGGTGGGGTGATGGTCAGCCTGTGGGGCTGGCAGTCGATCTTCCTAGCGTTGACGGTATTCAGTGTCGGCGCCGGGGTGGCGGTGGCTGTCGGCTTGCCGGAAAGTTTTCCGGCCCATCAGCCTCGGCAGCCACTGTCCGGGGCGTTGCGCCAATACGGGCGGCTGCTGGCTGATCGGGTCTACCTGGGGTATGCCGTGACTGGCGGTATCGCAATTGGCGGGATGTTTGCGTACATCGCCGGTTCACCTTTCGTCTTTATCAAGCTGTATGGCGTGCCGGCCGAGCACTACGGTTGGCTGTTCGGCACCAATGCCGCGGGCTTTATCCTGGTGGCCCAGGTCAACGCGCGGCTGCTGTCCAAGCGCGGCCCGGCGTTTCTGCTGACCCGCACGGTGTGGGTCTACCTCGCAGCGGCGTTGGCGTTGCTGGCGGTCAGTGCCTTGCATACCGAAGCATTGTGGCCGCTGCTGGTGCCGCTGTTCCTGTGTATTGCCAGCCTGGGTTGCATCATGCCCAACACTTCGGCGTGCGCCATGAACGGCCAGGGCGCACGGGCCGGCAGCGCGTCGGCACTGCTGGGCTGCATCCAGTTTGGCGTGGCCGCGGGGGCGGCATCGTTGGTCGGCGCATTGCACGACGGCACAGCCATGCCGATGTCGATCGTCATCAGCTTGTGCGGGGTGTTGGCGGTAGTGGTGGCCATGTTGACCCAGCGCCTGCAACGGCAGCGAGCCTTGCAAGCGCAGGTCTGACGGCGTTTTCAGCCAGTAGCGCGTTGCTGGCTTTCGGGAAAGCGATGGGGCGCCTGGATGCGGTTTTGCAGGGTGTTGGCGAAGGCGCGGGCCTCGGCTTCAGTGCGGAAGGTAAAGGCGTCGTGGTCCAGGCGGACCTGCCATTTGTTGCCTTGGGATTTTGCTAACGCTTTTATCAGGATCTTCATTGCTGACTTCCTCACGTAAAAGATTGCGTGGCAAAGGCGGCCAATATAAACCCGAATACGCTCACAAATATGACAAGGATCAAGTCTCTGACTAGCGGTGCCGTCCGTTACCTACAGAGATAACAGACGGTACTGACAGAGCCCTTGGCTTAGAAGCCTTCCAGCACGATCTTGCCCTTGGCCTTGCCGCTTTCCAGCAGGGCATGGGCCCGGCGCAGGTTCTCTGCGTTGATCAGGCCGAAGTGTTCGCCCACCGTGGTTTTCAGGGTGCCGGCGTCGATCAGTTCGGCTACCCGATTGAGCAGGTTGTGCTGCTCGATCATGTCGGCGGTCTCGAACATCGAGCGGGTGTACATGAACTCCCAGTGCAGCGACAGGCTCTTGCGCTTGAGTTTGAGCACGTCCAGTGACTTGGGATCATCGATCAAGGCCAGTTTGCCTTGGGGCGCGAGGGCTTCGACCAACTGGTCCAGATGCTGGTCGGTCTGGGTCAGGCTGGCGACATGGGTCACCTGTGGGTGGCCTGCGCGCTTGAGTTCTTCGCTCAGTGGCTGGCTGTGGTCGACCACCAGATCAGCCCCCAGGTCCTTGGCCCAGGCCTGGGTTTGCGGGCGCGAGGCACTGCCGATCACCTTGAGCGCGGTGAGTTGCGCAGCCAGTTGGGTAAGGATCGACCCTACGCCACCGGCAGCGCCGACAATCAGCAGGCTCTGGCCTTGATCGGTCTGGCCTTCAGCAATTTGCAGGCGCTCGAACAGCAGCTCCCAGGCGGTGATGGCCGTCAATGGCAGGGCGGCCGCCTCGGCAAAACCCAGGCTCTGGGGCATATGGCCGACGATACGCTCATCCACGGTGTGCAACTCGCTGTTGCCGCCCGGGCGTGTCAGGGAACCGGCGTAAAACACTTTGTCGCCGACCTTGAATAGGGTGACGTCGCTGCCCACGGCCTTGACCACGCCAGCCACGTCCCAGCCCAGCACCTTGGCCGCGCCGTTTTCCGGGGCGACGTTCTGGCGGATCTTGGTATCGACCGGGTTGACCGAGATGGCTTTGACTTCCACCAGCAGGTCGCGCGGGCCGGCTACCGGCTCAGGCAGTTGCACATCTTGCAGGGACTTGGGGTCGTTGATCGGCAATGCGGCGTAGTAGGCGATGGCTTTCATGACGAGTTCCAGGGTGTACGGAATGGGATGGGTAGATCATTGGCTATTTCTCTTGCAGATAAAACCCGCTAAAAGAGCAGTCTCTTTCAATATTTTTTTGATAATTGCCCGGGGCGGTGCTCATGCTGCGTTTTGATGATTTGCAGTTGTTTGTGCGTGCGGCGGATTTGGGGAGCTTATCGGCTGCCGCACGGGTCATGGATATGTCGGCAGCGGTGGCCAGTGCTGCGTTGAAACGCATTGAGCAACAGTTGGGTGCGCGCTTGCTGGCACGTTCCACCCGCAGCCTGCGCCTGACCGCCGAGGGCGAAGGCTTTCTAGAGTACGCCCGGGGTGCCTTGAGCCAACTGGATGAAGGCCGTCGCCTGCTGGCCAGCGGCCAGGATCATGTCAGCGGCGTCCTGCAACTGTCGGCGCCTTCGGACTTCGGACGGAACCTGTTGCTGCCGTGGTTGGACGAGTTTCAGCGCGAGCACCCGCAATTAAGCGTGCGCCTGCTGCTGGGCGACCGGATCGCCGACCTGTTCCGCCAACCGGTGGATATAGCCTTGCGCTACGGCGAACCCGAGGATTCGAGTCTGGTGGCGTTGCCGGTGGCGCCGGACAATCGTCGGGTACTGTGCGCAGCGCCCGGCTACTTGGCCCGGCATGGCGAGCCCCGCCATCTGGAAGAACTGGCCCAGCACAATTGCCTGCTCTATATGCTCGGCAGCCGGGTGCACGACCATTGGCGGTTTCAGGACGCCAAACGGGAAATCAGCCTGACTGTCAGCGGTGACCGTTTCAGTGACGATGCGGATGTGGTGCGGCGCTGGGCCGTGGCCGGGGTGGGCATTGCCTACAAGTCCTGGCTGGATGTCAGCGCCGATGTGCTGGCTGGTCGCCTGCAGTTGCTCTTGCCCGAGCTGCAGGGTGAACGCACACCGCTCAATCTGCTGTGTGCCCATCGCGCGCAATTGAGTAAACCGGTCAACCTCTTGCGAGAAATGCTTGTGGCACGTTGTGGGAAGTTGAGCGCGCAATTGCCCGAACGCAGGGGAACTACGCAATAACCTCAGGGATTTCAGGAAACTTCAGGCAGCTGCTGTCGCTGATTTGGCGGTAGGACGCCACGGAATCTGCTGCCCACACACTTATACTTTTGCGCGAAATGGAGCAGACCAACGATTCAACAGGGAGTGAGTACATGGAACAGGCACCTTGCATCAGCCAGATCGCCACCTTGCTGGCAGACCCCAAGCGCACTGCAATGATCTGGGCGTTGATGGACGGTTCGGCCAAGCCGTCCGAGGAGCTGGCGATGCTGGCCGGGTTGTCAGCGTCATCGGCCAATGCGCATTTGGCGCGGTTGGCGGCGGGTGGGTTGCTGCGTATCGAAGCCCGGGGGCGCAAGCGCTTCTTCCGCATGGCGGCGGCGGATGTGGCCGCAGCCGTCGATGCATTGGCCAGTACCACAATGGCCAGTGTGGCGCGCAGTGCGCCCAGCCGGTCGGTCGCGGTATTGCTGGCGCCGGCGTTGTTGCGTCAGGCACGGCTCTGCCATGACCACCTGGGCGGGGAAATGGCCGCGGCACTTTATCAACGCATGGTGTTGGCGAAGTGGATTGAACGCTTCGAGCAGCGGATCCACGTGACCCCCTTGGGCGCACGCCATTTGGCCGAGCATGGCATTTTTACCCAGGCCCTGGCCCACCAGAGTTACGCGACGATGGCTTGCGATTGTTATGACTGGAGCGAACAGCAGCCGCACCTGGGGGGGGCGTTGGGGGCAGGGTTGTTGCAGTTGTTCATGCAGTCGCGCTGGTTGCAGACGATCAGTGAGTCGAGCGCACTGCAGGTCACCGAGACCGGGCGCCTGGAAATTGCCCGGATGGCAGCTGTGTAGGAGCGGGCTTGCCCGCGAACAATTCAAAGGCGCCGCGTTCATCCAGGATGTACGCTTTATCGTTGGCGTCCTTCGCGAGCAAGCTCGCTCCTACAGGGAGGGGTCAGGGCTTGACCAGGCGTGCATCCAGGCTGTTTTGCGCCAGGCGGCTAGCCTGGTCCTGGGTCATGCCCAGGGAGGTGTGCAGCGCGTGGAAGTTTTCGGTGACATACCCGCCAAAGTAAGCCGGGTCATCGGAGTTCACCGTGACCTTCACCCCACGTTCGAGCATGTCGAGGATGTTGTGCTGGGCCATGTCGTCGAATACACACAGCTTGGTATTGGACAGCGGGCACACGGTCAGGGGGATCTGCTCGTCGATGATCCGCTGCATCAGGCGCTCGTCTTCGATGGCGCGCACGCCATGGTCGATACGCTGGATTTTCAGCAGGTCGAGGGCTTCCCAGATGTATTCCGGCGGGCCTTCTTCGCCAGCATGGGCGACGGTCAGGAAACCTTCGCCACGGGCGCGATCGAACACGCGCTGGAACTTGCTCGGTGGGTGGCCCATTTCCGAGCTGTCCAGGCCCACGGCGACAAACGCATCACGGAACGGCAGCGCCTGGTCGAGGGTTTTTTGCGCTTCTTCTTCGCTCAGGTGGCGCAGGAAGCTGAGGATCAGGCCGCTGGTGATACCCAGTTGCTGCTCGCCATCTTTGAGCGCGCTGGCGATGCCATTGAGCACTACTTCAAAAGGGATGCCACGGTCGGTGTGGGTCTGCGGGTCGAAGAACGGCTCGGTATGAATCACGTTCTGCGCCTTGCAACGCAGCAGGTAGGCCCAGGTCAGGTCGTAGAAGTCCTGGGACGTGCGCAATACATCGGCGCCCTTGTAATAGAGGTCGAGAAACTCCTGCAGGTTGTTGAAGGCGTAGGCCTTGCGCAGGGTCTCGACGTCGTTCCACGGCAGCGCGATCTTGTTGCGTTCGGCCAGGCTGAACAGCAGCTCGGGCTCCAGCGAACCCTCCAGGTGCAGGTGCAGTTCAGCCTTGGGCAGGGCGTTTAGCCAGTCGTACATGTGTGCGTTCTCATCAGGTGCAATGGCAACATTCTACAGGCCAGGGCGCAAATAATCGGTAAAACCTGACCGAGCGGTAAGCATTCTTCGTGCCTGTGCCAGTGGGTGAATGAACTAAGGTGTAACGAAACGTTAGCGATTCGCTGCAGTCTGTACCCCATCAATGACTGAATCGCCGCTCGAAAAGGCCCGCAATGCTCACATCCCTCAAGCAAGAAAAATTCATGTGGCTGGCGCTGATCGCCGCCATCGCGGCCTACCCGCTGGAACACTGGATGCTGCACAGTGGGCAGGCCACGGCGCTGCTCGGTGGCCTGGTGCTGATCGGCTTTATTGTCATGGCTTCGATGCGCGTGGCCCATCACGCCGAACTGCTCGCCGAAAAGGTGGGCGACCCCTACGGCACGATGATCCTGACCCTCGCGGCAGTGCTGGTGGAAGTGGTGATCCTGGCGATCATGATGAGCAACGAGGCGTCGCCGACCCTGGTGCGCGACACGATTTATTCGGCGGTGATTTTCTAGACACACTACGCTTTGGTGTCAAAGCCCTTAGGCTTTGACCTGCTCTTGCTCTTGCTCTTGCTCTTGCTCTTGCTCTTGCTCTTGCTCTTGCTCTTGCTCTTGCTCTTGATGGGGAAGATTAAGATGTGTATTTGATTGGGAGTGCTCTTGCCTTGTCCTTCCTGACACACCTCTATCTATGGCATACCCCGGAAGCCCGGAGATTTTCCTCAGCTCGTGTTTGTGACTCTGTAAGCGTTCGGCGAACTCACCTGGCAACTGAGTGCGCCCTAAGGTTATGCATAACAAGTCTTATACCTATCCAAGCCGTTCTCATATGCTTGCGACTCGGGAAATATGCCAACTGAAAACGCTGGGATCTGTTCGCAATGCGAAGTACGGGATGCCAGACGGAGGCTACGTTGATTCAAGCTTTTATGGTTGATGTGGATGGTGTCGTCGTTGATGGTCGCCCCTCCGACGGTGAGGGCTGGGCTTCATCTCTTGAGGAAGATCTCGGGCTAGCAAGCTCAGATCTCCATAAGGCGCTCTTCGAGCCTTACTGGGATGCCATAGTTACAGGCAAGTTATGCCTAGAGGAGAGGCTTGAGTCAGTGCTGGCAGACATTGCTCCGAAACTTTCTCGGCATAGATTATTGAGTTATTGGTTTGAAAACGATGCTCGGCTCAACCTTGGGTTGCTGTCGGATCTGGCCCGTCATCGTCGTCGTGGTGTGAAAGTATTTCTCGCGTCCAATCAAGAACACCTACGCGCAAATTTTTTAATGAAATCGCTTGGTCTGGAGCACTACTGCGATGGCATCTTTTACTCGGCGGCGCTGTCTTGCCGAAAGCCAAGCCTTGATTTTTATAAAAAAATTACCGAACTGTCCGGATTTCTACCGGAAGAGTTACTCTTGATAGATGATACTCAAGCTAATGTTCAAGCCGCACGTGAGTCAGGGTGGAACGCTATTTATTGGACGAAGTCTAGCGACCTTGAAGCGCAGATTAGTGATCTACAAGTAATAGGCAAAGACACACAATGCCCCTCCACGGTATAGCGTGTTGAATAGAGACTGCTCTTAGCTACCTTGCTGTCGGGTAGCTAAGCAGGCGCCCAGCTATGTGGTAGCAGTCGCTCGATCTCGCTGGCCCGCTGCGTCGGCAGCTGCGTCAGCACATCCTTGAGATAAGCATACGGATCATGCCCGTTCATACGTGCCGACTGGATCAGGCTCATGATCGCCGCCGCCCGTTTGCCGCTGCGCAGCGACCCAGCAAACAACCAGTTCGACCGCCCAAGCGCCCACGGCCGGATCAAGTTCTCGATCTGGTTGTTGTCGATGGGCACAGCACCATCGTCCAGGTAGCGCGTCAGCGCTACCCAGCGTTTAAGGCTGTAATCCAGGGCCTTGGCCGTAGCAGAGCCCTCGGGCACAAGTTCGCGTTGGGCCAGCATCCACTCATGCAGTTTTTCAGCGATGGGCACCGCCGTTTCCTGGCGTAATCGCCAACGGTCTTCGTCGCTCATTTCCTTAGCGTGTCGCTCGACTTCGTACAGCCCGCCAATCGAGTGAAGCGCCTGCTCAGCCAACTGGCTTTTATTCGCGACGTGCAGGTCGAAGAACTTGCGGCGCGCGTGGGCCATGCAGCCGATTTCGGTGATGCCCAGCTCGAAGCTTGCCTTGTAGCCGGCAAAGTCGTCACAGACCAGCTTGCCGCTCCACGTGCCCAGGAAGTTACGCGCATGTTCGCCGGCACGGCTGGGGCTGAAGTCGTAGACCACGGCCTTGAGTGCCGAGAATGGCGTGCTGCTATAGGCCCAGACGTAAGCGCGGTGGGTTTTCTTCTCTCCTGGAGCCAGCATTTGTACCGGTGTTTCATCGGCGTGGACTACGCGCTGGGCCAGCACTGCTTCGCGCAGCGCATCGACCAGCGGCTGAAGCTGCACGCCGGTTTGACCCATCCACTGCGCTAGTGTCGAGCGCGGGATGGCAAGGCCGGCACGGCCGAAGATCTTTTCCTGTCGATAGAGCGGCAGGTGGTCGGCGAATTTGGCCACCATCACTTGCGCCAGCAGGCCGGCAGTGGGGATGCCCTTGTCGATCACCTGCGGCGGCACCGGGGCCTGGGTCAGTGTTTCGCACTGCCGGCAGGCCCATTTCCCACGAACGTGCTGTTCGACGGTGAACACGCCCGGCGTGTAGTCCAGCTTCTCGCTGACGTCTTCACCGATGCGCTGAAGCTGACAGCCGCAAGCGCACTGAGTGTTGTCCGGCTCGTGATGGATCACAGTGCGCGGGAACTGCGGCGGCAACGGCGCACGCTTGGGTTGCTGGCGTGGTTCTATCTGCGCGGGTGCGGGATGAAGTGCTTTTAAGTCGGCCTCGATGGCTTCGAGGTCGGTATTAAGCAGGTCATCGAGCAAGCTGCCTTGCGCCGGGCTGATCTGCTCGCTGCGCTTAGCAAACTTGTGTCGCTTGAGAATGGCGATTTCGTGGGTGAGCTGCTCGATGATCGTCTCATCACGATGGATCTTTCTGCCCATGGTGTCGACCTTGGACATCAGCTGCGCAGCCAGCGCGCGCAGTTGTTCAGGGGGCATTTGATCGAGATCGGGCAAAGAAGTCATGCCGTGGATTTTACCAAAGCAGTCCTCCGGTCACAGCTATAAGCCAGGTATTAGAGCAATGTAATTGCGCCGCCTGCACCTACTCGCTGCCAAGGCAATCCAAGTACCAGCGCCTGGAGTTGTTCGGGGTCGAGTTCGACCTCCGCGCCAAGATGGATGCCCGGCCAATGAAACTTGCCCTGATTCAAGCGTCGCGCCGCTAGCCAAATACCAACGCCGTCATGCACCAGCACCTTTATGCGGTTGGCCCGGCGGTTGGCAAAGAGGTAGGCGCAGTGCGGCTTCGCCGCACCGAACACGGCAACCACCCGGGCCAGTGCAGTGTCAGTGCCGGCCCGCATGTCCATGGGCTGGGTGGCGAGCCAGATGGAGTCGATACGAATCATTGGGCCAGGCCACGGATAAAACACGCGCAGCCGTCCGGATCTGAGGCTGGCCATTTTACGGTGACGGATTTATCGCCCAGAACCAGTGAGATGATCACCGTCTCTTCTGTTGCGCGCTTGGGTGCAGCTTGTACGGGGATGAAGGCCGGCAGAGTTGCGGGTGATTGATCCCGGTAAATCGGTAGCCACTTGCGGATCACGTTGGCGTTGATGCCGTGATGGATGGCTACGCTGGAAATCGTCGCTCCAGGTTGCAAGCATTCCTGGACGACCTGGGCTTTAAATGGTTTGGGGTAAGAGCTGCGTTGGCGCATGGAAATCCTGGCGATAAGGGTGATCGCGTCCGCTTAAAATACGCGGACACCATCGTCCTAAATACTGGAGTTCGGTAGGTGTGTTCGCCATCCGCTTACGTGACTCTGCTTGAGGTCTAAGGATGACTTGCTGTGTGGGGAGCATCCTTGCCGCGAGTTCATACAAGATCAGCGACACGCGGCTACCTGTCAGGCATTTGGCTGGGCGGAAAGAAATGGCGTTACGTATGTGACGAACTCAGCATGAGGAGTGCGATGCTCATTCCACCTTGGAGGGTTTGAGGCCGGTCGATAACGTAAGTCGCATGTCGTGATCATCAACCGCTCCTTGGCACGTGAAACACCCACAAAGAAGCCGCAACGCTCCTCTTGGACTTTGCCCCAAAATGTCTGTGTTTCTACACCGATCATAATTACAGAGTGGAATTCCAATCCTTTACTTTTATGAATCGTCAGAAAACGGACTGCTTGATCGTTGGAGAACAGATCAAGTGCTTTGAGCAAATCCGGTTCTTGCTCGAGCAGTTTCTCAATTTGCTGTCTCGTGTTCTTGATAACCTCGTTCAATCTGGCTTTTGCTTCGTAGTCAGAAGAAAGGGTGGTCAGCACGGGTAGGCCGATATTCTTTAGGAACTTCATAGTTAGCTCCCACCATCCTGAATAAGGCGCGTCAGATCGGGCCAATTTTTTCACTTCCTTGCGCTGGGCAAGATAGAGGCGCTCGAAGTTTCTCTGGAGCTCAGATTCACCGTCCTCGTCATTAAATGAAACCAGTTGCTCCATCAAATTGATCCACGCCTTCGGTTCTCGCTCCCGATACAGGCATGATAGGTAGTCAATAATTAGGCGAGCGGCGGGCTCATTAACTAGATCTTGAGACTCATGCTCGTTGCGAAAGGGAATTCCTCTGGCTGCCAGTTGCTCCATGAGGGGGGTGCCGTAGAGGTCTATCTGCCTGGGAAAAAGAATCGCTATTTCTGGTAGGGGTATTTTCTCTACATCTATCCACTTCTGGATGATGTTGGCCAACGCGGCTGCTTCGCTGTGACTGTTGTCGTAGTTTCGAGCGAGGAGTTCGCCGTCGTTTCCAATGATCAGGTCATCTGCCATCACCGCAGCAGGATCAAGTGTTCGAATGATCTCGTTCTGCATCCGCAAAAGCCGAGGCTTAGATCGGAAGTTTCGATATAGATTGAGTGGTCGGGCGTCGAAGTCCTTTGCGTAGTCTATAAATATGCCATCCAGTGCTCCCGCCCAGCCCATAATTTTCTGTTTGGTGTCACCGACGGCGGTCAATCGAATTGGCTTATTCATGAAGACAAGCTTCAGCAGTGCGTACTGCTCAGTAGTGCAGTCTTGGAACTCATCAAGGAATACATCAGCGTAGGTCTGACAAATTGCATTTCTTGCAACCACTGAATTGCTCAAGATCTTCGTTGCGAGAGGTATGAGCTGCGCGAACTTAATTTGTTTGCCTTGAATTGGTTCGTCGCCTATGGAATAGTTTGGCTCAAGAGAGTCCCCGCCCGTGAGCACGGGTCTAAACCTATCAATGATGCGCTTGGCGAAGCCGTGAAAGGTGTAGCTGTCGAAGCGTGCAGCCAGATCAAGTCCGCATCTGCGACGAATCCGTTCCTTGAGGTTTATGCTCGCATCGACCTTGAAGGAGATCGCCAGTATTCGCTTGGGGTATCGGCAGTTTCCGGTGCGTAGCAAAAAGTCTGCCCGCTGCGCCAGAACCTCCGTTTTGCCTGCGCCTGGGCCTGCGGTGAGCGCGAGCGACTTTCCAAGCTCCCTCACAGCGAGAAGGGCGTTTGTTTCCAAGGTCAAGCCATCGGCGACTTTCCATACATCCGCGCTGATCATTCTGGGATGTCCTCCAGCGCCGCGATGATTGCATTGGCCAAACGATCTAACGAAGGAGGAAGAGCCTTTAGCAGGTCTTCATCAGTGAGCTTTGCAAGGGCAGAGATGTGTGCTGCCGGTTTGCTACCTAGTTTGAACTTGGAGTGGTAGGTGCCAAAAAGTTGCTGTTCCGCTGCATTGTATTGGTCGGACTTATGATGACTCTTGCCTAGGACGGCCTTAACAGTCGACTCATCCGGATCGCTTAGCGATACATCATATGCATTTGGGTAGGCGAGCAACATTGAGAAGTCCAAATCCATGGGCTCTGAGAAGAAAACTCCGCGCTTCTCCAGCTCGACAAATACGCTCACTTTTCCTTCTTCAAACCAATGGTGGGTTCGAACCGGGAGATCATCATTCCACTTGGCTATATTCCAAGCGGGAAGCTTTTTCTCTGGAGAAAATTTTGCAAGTTGATTATTGACGTTGGTTACACGTCCCCACCCACCTTGATGTCGTGCAACGTCGAGATCAAGTAGGGTTACATAGGGCGTCTCCAGCGCGGATAGCAACCTCCAAAAATGGTTGACGTGACGACCACCCAGTGGCGCGATGGTCACCGCCGACTCATCAACAGGCGCACCTTTCGCCTGAAGAATTCTCGGAAGAACAATTTCTTCGCTGTCTCCCTCACCCAGTACCACTAGCCGGGAAAAATAGACTTCCGGAAAGGCCTGTACAGCCTCTCGGACAAACTTATGAGCTTCATCTTCCTTGTCGGGTAGGGCAATACAGGTAACTTTGGTGGCGCGGTTCGCAGCAAGGCGTAGATAGCGGATGTTCTCAGGATCCACGCGGCGGAGCATGGATGGAGCATGCGTGGCGATGATTGCCTGGGAGTCTGCCCCCCCAATTGAGCTATTGAGGGCGTTAACGATGCGCCCTAGGTAATGAGGTGAGAGGCTGTTTTCAGGTTCCTCCACTGCGATCAGCGTAAATGACGGTGGCTTCAGTTTGTCAGCGTCGAAAGAAACGTCCTTACCAGTTAGGACTGCACGCCCGATGGCGTGAGAGGACAACACCAGTGATAGATAGAGCATCGACTTCTGTCCATCGCTGAGGCGAGAGAAGTCGACTAGATTCTCGTCGTGCCCTGGTGAGAACGACACTGACATGTGTCTGAGAAGCGACTCAATTTCGGATGTGACGAAAGTGAGCTTGGGGTCGGTGAAAAAGGTGCCCCTGTGAACTCGCTTCCACATCAAATTCAGGCTTTCACTGAATGCACTTACTGATTGGTTTCCTGACAAGCATTCGCTGATTTCGTCAGTGAGTCCTTTGATCCGTTCTCGGTCGTCTTCCCAATTTACGGCTCGTAGCAAGCGTCCGAGCAGGGCATTAGCGCCATAGGTTATGTGGTCGGCAGGGTCTCGTCTGGCGGGGAGGTAATGCATTTGAATTGTATTGCGATGCACTCGAGTGACTACTGCGGTCGACAATGGGTTGGCGTCTTTATCAACATCGAGGACATAAACTAGGTTCTCTTCAATGTCCCCATCAATCCCCATCGTTGCGCTCAATCGATATCTAGCGCGCGGGATACCTTCGGCTGTGTCCAATCGCATATGAGCGAAGTGCGGGGCCACGGTAGAGTTGTCCTCGTCCTCTAGAAGCTCTGGGAATTCGAAATCCGCTTCCAGCCACAGACTGCGCTCCTCAGGTACCAAATCCTCATCAGCAGGCACATGGAAGTCGGATCGCTTGATTCGACGGAGGCTTGGATCAAAGGCAAACAACCTGCAGAGCGCTTGCAGGACTGCTGTCTTTCCAGAGCCATTAGGGCCGATAAGGTAGGTGACATCCTCGAATGTGATTACCGTAGGCTCATTGCCGAAGGATTGAAAATTACATAGCCGAATACTCTGCAGCTTCATTGCTCACCGCCCATCGTCCAGGATGTGTACGTACCGCGTCTGCTGACTCGGTTCGCGTCGCCGACAGCCGAACGGCTCGGATATCGCTGACTTAGAATAGGCGGTTTGATCTAAAAGATGTTAGTAGGCCAGCATTCAGTAAAGATTATTTGGTGCGGTCTTGAAGGCTCTGTTGCAGATCGCCTAGCTATTGATGAACGGCATGGTGTGTCCATTGTCTAGAAAGGTGCTCACCGTAACCCGATGACGACAGGGGAATCCTGAGCCTACGGAAGGAGTGTACGCGGGGCATTAGCGTGGGTATGCGTGAGGTGCTCGGGGGAACAGAATAAATCAACGTAAGGAGCCTTAAATGGCCGGCAGTAGCTTGTTCGCGTTATTGGATGACATCGCCACGCTGCTAGACGACATCTCGCTCATGAGTAAAGTCGCTGCAAAGAAATCGGCTAGCGTCCTGAGCGACGACCTTGCTGTGAATGCTGAGCAGGTTACCGGCATGAAAGCAGATCGAGAGCTACCGGTGGTTTGGGCTGTTTTCAAGGGGTCGTTGAGAAATAAAGCAATCCTGGTGCCTTGTGCATTGGTGCTGAACGCACTGCTGCCTGCTGCGGTTCACTGGCTGCTCATGATTGGTGGGGCATATCTCTGTTATGAGGGCTTTGAGGCTATCAAGGACAAGCTCACGGCTGGTCGAGACGATGACACAGGGCAGCCAAAGAAAGCGAAGCTTAAGGCGCCTGAAGAGCTTGCAGCTTATGAAAAGCGGAAGATTGCAGGGGCTGTTCGAACGGACTTCATTCTGAGCGCCGAGATCATCGTCATCACCCTAAATATCGTTACTGATGCCCCGATGCTCCAACAGATTTTGACGTTAGCGCTGATCGCGGTGGTCATGACAGTGGGCGTTTACGGATTGGTTGCGGGGATCGTCCGCTTGGATGATGCCGGCCTTATTCTCCAGAAGTCTAAAGCTGCCGGTACATGGGGTTCTGTGGTGCGAACTGTCGGGGGATGGCTGCTGTCGGCTGCTCCGAAGCTTATGAAAGCATTATCCTGGATCGGAACTGTGGCAATGTTCCTGGTCGGGGGGGCGTTCATTACAGAAGGCATCGGGCCGATGCAGCACTTTGCTGAGAGACTGGTCGAAGGGGCAGGGGCGTGGGAAACCTTCGCAACTTTAGGCATTCACTGCCTGGTAGGCGCGCTCGTAGGTATGGTTGCCGTACTTGTGGTCAAAAGCATCACATCCATCACTGGAAGTAAGGCTTAAAGCTAGCTCTCATCGACGATGTTGAATCTGGAATCGCATACAACCTTACTTCGTAAGGAATCGCTGGGTTCAGCGCCGTTGATCCCATAACAGCGTTTGGCATAAGGTGATTCAAACTGGCGTTTTAAGCCTGAAAAGTAGGGCAGTGGGCCGAGGGAGGAGCATTGGCTAATGCTAATGTCCTGCTTCTCTAGCCCTCATATCATCCGTTATGACCTTGATCATCTTGAAATACTCTGCTCTACCTTGGATTGCTTCTGGAGTAGATTCAATTTCTAGATTTGCCATATGGACAGCAGGATCTATGACGTAATGGCTCGCCTGCATATAGTTCTTGATGGCTGGGATAATCCAGCATGCGGGATAGAAACGGAGAATTCCATTACCAGCCTTCTGAATCATACCGACCCAGGCAACCTGGTTGGATTTAGGCATTAGGTTAGAAACCATCCCGCCACTCATTCCATTCATTTCTGAGTGCGTGATCTGACTAAAAAAACGCAGGAGGGGGGCTGATCCTTCGAACTCACAAACACCGTGAAAGATATGCTTATTGATCACTGTCGAGCAGTTGTAGTCATCGCCATACGGATACTCAATCGGGTTTTCATCTATTGGGTAGCCAGAGGCTACCAATAACATGCCGTCATACAAATCGCTTACAGCTACGGCTATACGGCCATTCGTGCCATCTAGGTCGATGAATTTATCGGGAAAACGGAATAGCGAGGATGAAAGCTCGATCAGCACGATGTCTTGCATGTCGATACAGGGACTATCTGCCGTTATCAGCTCACCGATACGCCAGCCGCGCATTGGGAATCCCATACCCTCTATTCCTTCCCAACCTCTCTTAGCAAAGAGGTGAGTGAAGAACGGCGACTCGTTTTGTGCCGCCTCGTAGTTCTCATCTAGAACGTGTTGAGCCGTCAGGAGAAAAAATTTCTGCTGGTACTTGATCAGTATACCTGTCCCGCCTTTGCTATAGACCATATCGGCGTGATACCGGCCAAGCTCTTCAATAGGCTGAGAGCAATGGGTGAATATAAGCCTTCTCACAGACTGAATTACGTTGCTCTGAGACGTATTCTCGTAGAACCGATTTAGCTTTCGTGCTGGAATTTTAATGTTTTAACTTCCTGTATCGCAGGGTGGAAATTTGTTGCGGTTACGGAGCTTGAAGCTCCGTCTGCATGTCAGCGACATCGCCCCATTTTCTAGCCAAGCCGCTCTTGAATATCACAGCCAAATAAACCTCCAGCCAACGGTTAGCCAGCTTTCCAAGGCAGATCCACCGGCAGGTTAATTTGCAAGCTGCTAGCCGCTACGCTCAGATTTGCGGTGGTCTCCGCAACCATCTGAACCTGAAACTCGGCACCTGCATATCGCTCCAAAAGTGGCGCACGCGTCAGTAATACTCGAACGCGAGCCTTCAAGCGCTGCCCCTCTGGATGCCCACAAGCGATCAACCTGCCTATGCGTCCCATTACTCGACGCATCTCCTTTTCATCATCAGTGGACAGATGACCTGAATTACCCTCGACGCGATCCTCCAGCTGTTTCACGGCGGCGCGGATAGCCAATCGGTGTTTTTTGGGAAGCCCCGTTATTGGCCCGCTCACCACTAATCCGGTCACGGTGACGGCGTCAGCTTTATCGCCAGTAATCAATGCTTGCCCGCGCTTACGAACATGCAGCTTGCTTCGCTTCTGCAGGCAGCCTTTCTGACCGAGCATCCATGTGACAGAGGCAATAACTTGGGTGGTAGTAGCTTGATCAATACGAGTTTTGCAAGAAACAGTGATGTCATCTGCGAAGCGCGAATACGCCAGTCCCTGAGCTTTAAAGCGAGTGACGAGCGCCGGCTCGATATCCCAAAACACTAGGTTGGCCAAGTAGCTACTTGTACTCGCCCCTTGTGGAACCTGGCCCTCACGAGTAACTAGATCCGCAAGCAGAGTGGCTACATCTGCGGAGAAACGGAAGAGACCCACGAACAAGCGATGAATGTGCTCGTTTGTAATTGACGGGAAGAAATCAGCGATGTCCTGAAGGATGACTGTCTTGGCGCCGGTATGAACCCGAGCGTTCGAGTAAATGCTGCGGGGTAGCTTGGGATCTCTGATACCGCCGTGCAGGTATCCAGGGAACGCAACCTTGCTGAGGATCCGATCCACGATCTTGCGCTGGATCGTCTTCAGAGGCTCATGAGCATCATAGGTATGTCTGGGTGTTATGCCGTCTTTTTTTGTTTGCGGGACATATCGATAAAGGCGAGAGCTACGATGAGCAAGTGCGATTAGCCTCTCGACAGGCTCTCCGAGAGCACGTGCTAAGGCGCTGATGCTGTGGATAGGGCTATGAGGATAGAACGGAGCATCCATGTCCAAGCTTCCGTTGATGGGCCGGCCCCGAAGAACCGGCCCCTCTGAATTCGAATGATGTGGTTTGTTGTGTCATGGGAGGTTCTCAATAAATGGAATCACCACTGTCTCGACAAAATCCCAGCCCTCAACAGCCTTTTCCCATAACCAGATGCATAGACGAATACGTGCGATCCACTTGAGCAGGGTTACTGCCTTCGCCTTTACCCACGCAATCCGACCCGCTTTAGGTTCTTGAGATGGAGCTATCTCGATGACACGAGCATCTTCACTGTTGTGCATAGACTGACGCGCCTTGCGGCGCGCTAGGTTCTTTAAATTAACCATGACTGATGTTCCCAACGACAGGCGAAATTGCCCCGCCGCCAAGCATTCCGGGCCGAAAGGAACGCTGAAGATGCCACTACAAACCACAGTTCTGCTTATCAAGTCCCTTGATAAGCCGTCCGCCGCATTACCGCCGCATCACATTTCGCCTCAACGCATCTAACGATCAGAGACAAACCCTTGGATCACCTTTGGGATTGCCCTAGGCGCTAAGCACTGAGGAGCGATGGGCAGCACCAACCTGCGCGGCGAAGAAAGCCAAGGCGAACACCAAGGCGACCAGTTTCCCGGTCAAAAACCGCAAGCCCAAATTTCAGTCATATTTAAAGAGCACTTGGGTGGTAGCACCCAACAGATTTAGTGTTTATCAGAATAAACAAACCGGCGACAACTGTTATTTGTTGCAAGAGTTGTTCTTCGTATAAGTCGTATTTTTGACTGTATAAAGCGTCAAAATTTAAGTGTCGCTCGTATTAATGCCACTTAGGAAATTGAGCATCTTTCGAGTTGTCGAGTTGGGCTCGTTGACCTATGATCCCACTAGGCGGTGATGGTCGCCTGGCGCCTGTTTCGCGAAGCAATAGCCCATCGTAGATGCACCCCACGTTTTACATCGGCATGTCCCAACCCAGACGCTGCCCGGTGAACAGGCAATCGGTAACCAAAGCGTTGATGGTTTTGGAGACATTGCTATGTCTGATTTTTCCCCTCTCAGCATTTTCAAATCGCAAGCCAAGCAGCATGCTCGTGAACACGACACGAAGCTATCTGCTGCCCAAGAAGCGCTTGCGCGTCAGGCTGGGTTCGAGGAGTACCACGAGCTCGTTGTCGTCGCCCACCGAAACCCTACGGATCCGCGTTTGATGCTCGCCTCCTTTGGCGTGCGTGACTTCAAGGAAGCGATCTTCGAGGACGATGTGTTTTCCGAGCTGGATCAAGAGCTGGAGCACATGCTGTCCGGCGCGATGGCCGAGACCAACGCCAGTGAGTTCGCCATCGGTGATAGCGAGGTGGACTCAGTCGCCTATGACGATGCGACTGGCGCACTCAGGTTGGGCATGTCCATCGACTGGGAAGGGCAGCAGGATCCTGGCCGTGTCTACTACGGTAGGGTTTTCTTCCTTAAAGCGGATGTTAATTTGGTGCGGCGGGATGGCAGGTGGTCGCTCGGTGAGGACGGTGTTTGCATCATCACTAGCGAAATGGATGCAGACCGTGATCGCAGGACTGAATGGGAGGACAGGGCGCACCAACAGGCCGCTGAAAGCGAGGAGTACCGTCCCAGCATTAGCATGGCGCAAGCGCTGGCCAGTGGGCTTGAGATATCCCTAGAGGATGCGAAGTTTCTGGCAGACGCGGAAGTTAGAGGGCACACCTCGGATGACGGGATGATCCACAACTACTGGGTGGACGTTGAGCCGTATGCCGAGGGAGCTCTCCGAGCAGATCTGTTGGCCCGGTTCGGCACCCTGGAGTTCGAGGTGGACGTCAATTCCTTCGACGACTTCCATCCTGAAATGTGAGTGAACTGGGATGGCTGGCTGCGGATGCTGGCCGCCTTCAACTCCGTCCATACCTTCTTCGCCATGGGAGACTTCAGCATGCAAGTCATCAGCGCAACGCAGGCAAGGCTGCGTTTCCGGAGGATCATGAAGCTTCTGCAGGAGGGGCACTCGTTCGTGATCACCAAGAACGGCAAACCGGCCTGCAAGCTAGTGCCGGCTGAAGTCCCGCGACATGCACACGGTGAGTAGCTTAAGTAAAATCCGCAAAGAAATCCGCAAAACCTTCGAGACTTTCACGCTGTAAGCCAAGCGTGGCGGAGCTTTCAGGGAATTCTTGAACCCGCAAATTTGGTGGCTCGCCCCTACGGGGACGGCTGTCGTGAACCGCACCCTGGCTTCGCCAGGTTACGACCCTATCGGGCTTCCATCCTCTCGCCTTTGGCCCATCATGGGCCGGCGCGCTCCGCTTGCGATTGTGACCAAAAAAGGATGGTGACCTTTGTTTAGGCGGTTCCGTTCTGAATATAGCGGTTCTGCCCGTTGGATGAGGCCAAGCCATCTAGGCGTTTTACCCGGGGTGTGCGATAAACCCGGCCTGGCGCCTGACCGCTTTCTGTTCGCTGTGTTCACATTGATCAGAGAAAGCCCTAAGAGGTTCAGGCCATCATCTCTGCAAGCTGAGTACACCGGTTTACATGACAACAACAATGGATGACCAAATCACACCGTTGCAAGAGCTCAGAATTCTGCTCTGCCTTATCCGCTATGCGGACGAAAAAGGGGGCGTTGACTTTGACGATCCCGACGTCACGGCTGCTCTGGGTAGCCTTGTAGGTAACTGGAATGCTCTGGAGTATCTGCTTTACAAGCTCGATCAGGCTGGTGTGGTCGACTACTCGGATATTGGTGAGGATGGCTTCAAGCCAATCATCATATGCGTCGTCGACGACGGTACTCATCGCTACGTCGCAGCATTGGCTGAGAAGATTGAAACGGAATACGTCGCCCTGAATCAGCGCATCACCGACATTCTGACTTTCAATCCTAGCGCCCTGACCAATCGAATCAGCGACACTAAGCGTCAGATCGATGAGGTCAACAAACACGTAGCATCAAACGAACTACTCAAGCCGTTATCCGGCCCACTGCGCGAGATTCAGAGCCATTTCGATAGCATCCGCGTGGTGTCAGAGGGTTATGAGCACATCTATAAAAATATCATTCGACCTGTCCAAGAAGAGGGCAAGTCAGGCGTTAAGGCTACGGTGAAGTGGGCCATCCTCAGCATCCTGATTTCCACAGCTATCTCGCTGGTTATAAGCAACTGGTCATTCTTGAAGGATGGAGTTAAGACTTTGTTTGCTACCTGATCCCCCTTCCCCGTGCAATCAGGACTTGGTGGCAATACGGTCTCATAGCTCGGCAAGGCCCAACCACTCAGGCGGACTATCAGTGCTGGGTTTGACCCAGCCTACCCAGTGCGTGCAACTGGTAGTCGATGACGGTTTGATACAGGTGATCCGCTTCGAGACGGAGTCGTTCGATCTCTTCGGCTGCTCGCCCTTCATCTACCGCCTTCTGATGAGCTCGGATGGCCTGGAGAGCCTGCTGCAAGAGCGGCTCGCCGGCCTCGGCCATGCCCAGAAGCGTTCTCTTCATCGCGATCTTCCACCGGATCGGTTTGCCCGATGGGCCTTTAGGTGCTCAAGCTCTTGGTGCCAGACCACCACGAACTTCTCGAAATCGCGCAGATAGGGCCCCTCTGCCAGGTGGATAGCCCCAACACTCGCCGCCTGGAAGTGAGACGTCCAAGTAGAGAGTAGTAGTCGGGTTGCAATCCCAGGCAGAGCTGCCCGTGGCGTTCCTCTATGTCCCCTGAGGACTCGTGACAGCCGATCAGTCGTCAAAGGGCCTGGACAACTGCCTCCAGCGATGTAATATTGTGCCTGATTGACAGGCGCCCGCCTCAGACGCAACGACTCAAAGAAGGCATAAAACGCTACACCCCCTCTGCTACCGACCTCTGTGTTGATGCGGGAAATCGTTGCCATTGAAAAGTGTCCCGACCAATCACTCTGAGGTTACGCCCATGTCCAGCTTCCTTGCTTCTGCTGTTTACCACACCCACATCCAAGCCAAAGAAATCGGCCTAGATGCGCTCTCGCGAGCCCAGCTTTCTGAACTTACTGCCCCGCTCCTGGGGTACGAAACACGACGCCACCTCTCCCAACGTCTTGCCAATGTCCAGCAGGCGATAGCCCGTCCCGACGCTGCCATTCTCGTAAATGAAAGGGCCGCTGTGCGTAAAGCGGCGGTCTTTCTCGAAGAGAACGAAAAGCCTGTCGCCGCCGCTCGGCGCTACGTGGGCCTTTTGATCGAGAACATCCGGCAGGAGATTTCTGCACCGGTCTACGCGGTCGATGGCGCCTTCCTTGACGACCATCTGGATCCTCACGTCCCAGCGTTCTTCCTAGCCGAGCTACACCGAAACGACGAAGTCCGTGCCGCCCATGAGAAGGTCAACGCGCCATGTGAGTTTGTCGAGATCGATGATGTCGACGACGTCACCGACATCTGGACTTCCCGCGATAAGTGGCGCGTTAGCTGCGGGGTAGTGATGTCACCCAAAGGGCCAGATGGTAAGGCCTATCACGGCGGCGAGTACCTATTAGCCGGCACCCAGATTGAGTATGAAAAGCTTGATCGGGCCGTCATCTCCATCGACCCCTGTTTCCATTCGGCTTGGGCGAGCGCTAATCGTTATCACGCCGGTATGGGTGGGGAGCGGATTCGCTAACCTCGCATAGCCGAAAGTGCTCAAGCTGGTCAGGCTCCTACATGTCCAGCTTGGGCAAGCCCACGGTGACTGCATCTAGAGCCCGCTTCTACGCGGGCTCTACCTCGTATATAGCTGGTAAAGCTTACTACCCACTGTGGCCGACCAGCACTCACCCTGCCTGACACAACACGGCCTGGTCTCGATTACTCGAGATTGCCCACCAAGCAACCGATATCACGACTATGCCCAAGCTGGCCGCCTGCTAATGACCTTTCTCAGCCGGCCCGCCATGTTCGGGCGACTACTAAGCGATTACGCGTGTCCCGGCCAAGGGAGGCGTTAGAAACGCGACCCTTGATGCCCGCTACGCACTGATGTTATCGGCGTTTATCTCGCTCCTGCTGGCTCAAAGGCGACTCCTTATCGCGCCGTTGATACTCAGTGGTGGGTGGAGGGGTTGGCGTTTTCTGCTCGCTACTTTGTGGTTTTTTCTCATCCGTCATGCGATCAACTCCCTGACAATGGTAAGTACGGCGAGTACGGCAAATGCTCCCGCCCCGATAGTGATTTCCTGGTAGGCCAAACCTAGAGGTTTTGACTTCTCGTCGATAGCCGCTTTGAGGATCTCAAGCGTGTCGACATAACAGTTATAGATATGTGTTTTCTGAGCGTCATCATCTACCGCCTTCAAATATTCTGCGGTTTCACGACTTGAGGGGAGACTCGGGTAGGCTTTAATGCTAAGTGCACTGAGAGCGTGCCCCCAAGCGCAGGCTATAGCGAACGCTGCCACCACAAAAGCAACCAACGCCCCCAAGGCCAGCGGCGTTTGGATCTGGAAGATAACCCCATTTTTCATTGCAGCTAAGGCGCTAAGTCCTGCAACCAGGACTGACACAGCTGTGAAAAATTTAGCACTCTTATTCTCGACCTGATCGAAACGAGCTTGCTCCTCTTTGAACCTATCTTTCAGGTACGAAATCGTTTCATTCATCGAAGCGTAAGTCCCATGCTGAGCGGCCCATAGGCACAATCACCCTCGAACCTAATCGCGGTATAGTAGCGATATGGAAGCATCGGCAGAAAGGAATTTGTTATGAGCGCTGATCAGTACCGTACGCAGGTAGCCAACATTCAGAAAAGCATTGCCAAGCTTCAAGGCGAAAAAGCCAAGAAGATCGATGCGGCAGCAAAAGCAGGTAAGAAAAATCATGACGCCTTGGCGGCAGCAGCGCGCACATCTTCGACTTCGACCGCCACATCTAAACTCCGGGAAGCGACTAAATACGCCAGTGAACACGCCAAAGCCGAGACAGAAGTTGGCAAAATTGAAATGAAGATTGCCGATGAGCATAAGAAGCTCGTCACCGCGCAGAAGCGTCTTGAGGATGAACTGAAGCGAGAGCGCAAACGCCAAGATACTGCGCACGCTAGGCGAATCACTGAAGAAAAGAAACTTATGGCTGAGCAGAGGCGCACAGCCGTCCAGCAAGAGCGTGTACTTCGCGACCTAAGCCAAGGCCTTTCGAGGCACGAAAATCTGCACGCTCAAACCGCTCTGGAAATCGAGCGCCTGAAGGCTCTCCCAGAGAAAATCACTGTAGTTTTCTTCGCCGCTGACCCTGGCAGCGACTCCACAACTAAGCTTGGGCTCGATGAAGAAGCCCGTCTCATCGGTGAGCGGATCCGTGCATCGGAACATAGAGATGTTCTGGTTTTTCACACAAGATGGGCGGTACGACCGCGAGATGTGCTTCAAGCCATTAATGAATTGCAGCCAACCGTGGTTCATTTCAGTGGCCATGGAACAAGTGCAGATACGCTTGTACTACAGGACGATCAAGGAAATGAAAAACACGTCACCAAGGAGGCCAT
Source organism: Pseudomonas sp. 06C 126 (assembly GCF_001855215.1). Lineage (NCBI taxonomy): Bacteria > Pseudomonadati > Pseudomonadota > Gammaproteobacteria > Pseudomonadales > Pseudomonadaceae > Pseudomonas > Pseudomonas sp. 06C 126. The sequence goes on from NZ_MIFU01000013.1 coordinate 123,809, forward strand.
CGTCAGTGCTATGGCACTTGGTGCGGAGAGTGTGAAGCTGGTGTTCTTCAATACCTGCTTCTCCTTCAACCAAGCTCAAGGTTGTCTACACCACGTGCCCGCGACCATCGGAATGAACAGAGATGTCGGGGATTTACCTGCACGAATTTTCTCTGCGCAGTTTTACTCTGCAATCGGCTTTGGACTTTCCATCACCAAGGCGTTCGAGCAAGCCAAAGCTTTGATTGCAATGGAGACGCCTGGTGAGGAATCGATACCAGAACTATACGTCCAAGAAGGTTTGACTGAAGAAATGCTGACGCTCGTCAGGCCACCTTCACTTTGAACACTGCCCCAGCTGTTCTTCAATCCTGCATCCGACTCAGCCCCGTAAATCACCTTAGATGCCTCGCAGCCACATCTTGCAAGCATTATGGTGGCTAAATAACGGCAAAAAGCCAGTTAGTGCCTACGCTCAGGAATTCCTCCGTGAGATGAGCGCACCATGACTAAGATTGAGGCTGGGCTGGCAGTAGCTGATGATTTCGAGACATGGCTGAATGCGCGCCCCAAATGGTTGCAGACCGCAGCTCGAATGATCATCGACTCGAAGCGGCAACTGAACCAGGACGAGATCAAAACGCTAGCTAGGCTTTGCAAGCTCGAAGCCAAGGATGAAGCTGATCCAGGTTTTTTGACCGTAACCCCCGGCACGTTATCGCAGGTTGCCAATAGACCGTTGCTCCGGATTGAAGAGATCCAGGATGTGCATGGGCTGAATGCCATCAAGGCTGGCGCCAACCTCCCGTTTGGCAAGAGCAATCTCTCGGTGATCTACGGGCAGAACGGAACTGGCAAGAGCGGATTTGCGCGGCTGTTGAAGGGGATCTGCGGATCACGCTCCAAGGACGAGATACGCAGCAACGTCTTCGATCCAACGCCCACGCCCTGCCGTGCTCATTTCAAGGTGTCAATAGACGGTAAGCCGGCGGATGTTCACTGGGACGTCCCAAGCGGGCCTCACAAAGCTCTACGACATGCACAGGTGTTCGATAGTAAGGCCGCCCAGCAGTACATGGGCAGGACTGAGGCATGCTATGAGCCCAGTCGGATGAAGTTCGTATCGGCACTGATCGTCACAGCGGACGCTGTTAGTGCAGAGCTTTCAAGAGAGAAGTCACTACTCAGCAAAGCGTTACCTGCCATCCCAGAAACTCTAAATCACACAACCGAAGCAAAATGGCTTCAGGGCCTGAAGAGTACGACCACGACCGCCAGTATTGATAAGGAATGTCTGTACACAGATCTGCTTGATCGGGAGCGCATTGAGAAGGAGGCCCTACTCGCAGAGAAAGACATTGCAGGCCGGCTGCTGAGCATTAACAAAGAAAAAACTGCGCTGAAGAGTATTGAAACAGCAATGTCGACTCTTCAACAGGGATTGAACGATGCGATGGCAGGTACGCTAGAGACCCTGAAAAACGCCGCTGTTAAGGCCAGGAATTCGAGCGAAGAGGCAGCGGCAGCGATTTTCGGTAAAGCCGAGCTCGACGGTGTTGGCTCTGCGACCTGGCAGGGTATGTGGGAATACGCACGTGCATACTCCAACGGCACGGCCTACACAGAATCTCAGTTTCCCAATATTGCAGCTGTCTCACGCTGTGTGCTTTGCCATCAAAGCCTTGATGAGGATGCTAAAGTCCGCCTGACGGGGTTTGAGAAGTTCGTCACTGATGGCCTTGAGACAGCCGCCAAGAAGGCTGAAAAAAGTTTTGCTGATCAGAAAAACCTGTTGCCAACTCTTCCAGGGGAAACAAGCTGGATGGTTCACATGTCCACCTTAGGCTTTGAGGAAACAGATGCGACCTCTTGGCTTGGCGTGCTCAAGGAGAGGCGTGATCAAATCGTGCTGGGAAGCCCTGTCAGCAGCTTGCAAGCTTTCGACTGGAAGAGCATCAACGAAGCGGCAACAACCAAGTCAGCAGACTTGATTGCCGAAGAAGTGAGCCTGTCGGCCCTATTACAGGATGAGCATCGTCAGGCAGTGCAGAACCAAGTCCAGCAACTTCAAGCCAAGCAATGGCTTTCACAGAACAAGGCGTCAATCAGTGCTGAAAGGGCAAGGTTGATCGCCGTTGCGGCAATAGATAAAGCTTCCCGTTCAGCCGCTACCAACTCCCTGACCTCAAAGAAAAATGAGTTGGCCAAAACCGAGCTGGACGCTGGTTATCAAACTCGATTCCTAGAGGAACTGAAGCTATTGGGCGGCCACCGCATGCCAATTGCTCCGCAGAGTAAATCGGGTGGTAAAGGGAAGATTACATTTGGCTTGAACCTGGTAGGTGCGCATGGTTCACATGGCCTGGATTACATCTTGAGTGAAGGCGAAACCAGAATTGCTGCACTGGCTGCGTTTCTAGCGGACACAACGGGCTCGAACCAACTGGCGCCCTTCATTTTTGATGACCCAATTTCGTCACTTGACCAAGATTTTGAGGAGAGAGTCGTCGAGCGTTTGGTGTCCTTATCAGCGACGCGGCAGGTCATCATTTTTACTCACAGGCTCTCTCTAGTGTCATTAGTCGACGCGGTGACGAAGATGCCAGGGATGCCATCTGTTAAACCGGCACTGACCTCCCTCAGAAGACTGGACAAGGTGGCTGGTATCGTCGCGACCGCTAGCGCTCGAGATCTGAAGCCGGAAAGTGCTGTTCGTGGATTGATCGACAACACGATTACGCGGCTGAAAAAACACCAGGAAAGGGCTGAAGTCGACGATTACGAGACGCTCGGTAAAAGTGCATGCAGTGACTTCAGGGTGATTGTCGAAAAGACGATTGAGCACATTCTATTGGCGGATGTTGTAGGCCGGTTCAGACGTGCGATCAACACCCAGGGCAAGCTCCATAAGGTCGCCAAGGTGACGAATGAAGACTGCGTGTTCATTGATGACCTGATGACTCGCTACTCAGTATTTGAACATGCGCAGTCCGATGAGAAGTCCAGCGGCACTCTTGAACTGTATGTATTTGAAGCTGATGTAACGGCCTTGCAACGCTGGATCACCGAGTTTGGGGCTCGATCCGCTTGATGTTCTGAATAGGGGTCAGAATCGATTTGAAACTTCGGATTCTGACCTCTGCAGATGCGTTCGCTGTTTTTTCTGCCGTCATGATCGACGGATCTTAATTGCCAGCGTACATCCCTCCTCATCACTTGATCTAGTGACATGGAGAGAGCATTTTATTTTTTGACAGGGCAGTTTCTAGCGTCGTGGTTTCTGCCGTTACAGATGCTGCAACGACGAGCCTCAGGACAAGTTTGCGCGTTGTGCCCAGATTTGTTGCAAACAGAGCAGCGACTGACATTGGGGCAATTTCTTAAAGTGTGGTTTCCCGCACCACAAGCACTACAGGACATAACTTTTCCTCGTTAGTAATTTGAAGACCGAGCAAGCACTAGCGCTGAGCCAAGAGTCTTTGAATCGACTCTGGGTCATAACCTCGATTTTTGAGTTCACCATGCGCCGCGCCAGCTTTCAAAGGTGAGGAGCTACGCTCTTTTTTCACGATTGCCAGGAGCTCATCATCAGAAAGGCTAGGCATCATCTCTTTGTACTCCCGAGTGCGATCCCCAGCGGCCTTTGCCTCTTGCACCGCGTAGGATCCGGCCTTTTTTGCGAGTTCCCCAGCTTTATCCCAGAAGCCCATATCCATCTCCATATCGAACTATCAAAACTGGATCCACTTCCCAGTGGCTCAATGCTACTAGACTGATGGCGCTTTGACCACGCAAGGCATCCTACCGATTACCTGGAAGACGTTAACGCGTGAACAAATGACCCGTCTCAGGGAGGTAGAGCCTGGTGGACGCCAGATAAGGAGTTCGCGCCCGATCAATAGAAATCGTGAGTAGGGGCCGTGACGGGTGGTCGCCTGACTACTCAACAATAGGGAATCAGAGCTCTTCATCCTCCCCACGAACCCAGTGATGATCATGAACGAGCAGGGTTCCGATAATGCCATCCGTTTGCTTTCTCAGGATTTCCTCATGCTGAGAAATTGCCAGTGCGAGCATCTGGATTGCAGACCTTGCGACCCGAAGAGCACCCAGGGTCTCTTCGACAAAGTCTGAGTGGTTGAGATGCTCGATTTCAGGAGCTTGCCTCGCCTGGGAAGGATCCCCAAGGTCATGAAGCACTACGAATCGGTGCGTGCCAGAATTGCGCAGATTTTTCTGTGAGCGGAGTATTCCATCTATGCCGTCATAGTCCTCTGCCAACTCGGTCAAGCCGTAGATTGCGTATACGCCTGAACGAATCAGTGCCTCTACTTTTTTTGTGAGCGGAGTACCTGTCTTCCTGTCTGCAGATTCTCTCCACAACTTCCCGAAAATGACCTTGTTAGGAGCGACTCCTAGCTCGAAATAGTGATTTGCCGTTACAGCTACCTTGTCGAGCAGATCAAGAGCTGTTCGATGCGCCAGTATGAGTTCCGAGGTATCAGGGCCGTACATTGCGTAGTCTAGCGTGTCCGCATACTGGCCTGTTTTCGGCCAAACGCTTCCATCACTTGCACGCCATGCCAAATCCCGTGCGAGAACGAAATCGCTCTTCAGCATATTGAACATGGCGAACAATGGCGGCGGCATGCCGCCCGGTTCTGGTTCACGCTCGAGAATACCTGGAAGGGTAAGCCAGTCGAGCTTGCCCAAGGATGGATCGACGAGTTCTACCGCAGGGGCAAGCGTTAGACGTTCCTCTTCAACCCACCTGGTGAATGGATTGATGTGCTGAGAGCGCGGGGGAGGATCGCTTAGCTCACTGGCCAGCGCTTCAACCTTAGCTGCGACGCTTTCACCGGCATACTGAACAATTCGCTCCCTATGTCGAAGCGCTTGCCTGGCTAACATTACTGCTTCCATGTGCGTTAGCTCTGAGCAGCCTCCACGCCGATAAAGCCACATTAGATCCAATGCTGCGCAGAATGCGGCGACGCCGTTCTTTGGATCAACCTTTAGCGCGGAAAGGCGGGCATCATGAGCCTCAGAAAGTCGGTAGGTTTTTGCGAACAAATTAGCGAGGTTCGTCCAAGCTTGCGTGCGTAACTCCACATCGGCATTTACGTCTTGCACCACCCTCCAATAGCATCGTCGAGCTTCGGCTCTGTAGACCCGAGCCTGCTCCTGATGATCTAACCATTTCAAATCAGCGCTCCCACAGCTCGCTGATTCAACTAGCCCGTTTGCTAAGTTGTAAGTGATGTCTGCCGTCGGATACAAGTCGTGAAGTTCGCGGTATAGCTCAAGGCCCTCATCGATTGCATCTTTACGACCAAGCGAGGCGCCGGCATTGACCAGAGTAGCCGCACGCAGGGACATCATATTTAAACGATCCCGCCCATCTAGAACGAGGTCACGAGCTTCTAGTATCGCAAGGTTGGGGGCAGCATCCACCAGGGAATTGAGGTGTGATGAAAGCTCCGAGAATTTGCTCAACATACAGAACGTCTTCCTTTGAAACGGTCGTTACAGCTGAGACCCCTTGATGGAAACCTAGAGCACCTAAGTCGTCCCTGCGCCCCAAGCCCAATCACCACCCACTACAACGAATACCTCAGATGTTAAAAAACGCGCTCGGAAGGCAGCTTGTACCGCGTTACGGACATCGTCCCGTACAGCCGTCACGCTGGTGCCGTTAAAGAATCCCATCGTGGAGGTGGTGGGAATGACCACATGCCTCCCTTCGTCTGCCTTGACCACCTTCGCTAGGCCGATCCTTTGAAGATCCGCATACGCATTTTCATAGTCCTTGGAAGACGCGTTTTTCAGATCAAAAGTGCAATAAACCAAATAGCTCATCATCCAAACTCCTAGAAACCTCACGACCAATGAATTGGGGGCCAGCCCAATTATGCGACTGGCTCCCTACCAGAGACCTAGCCTCTATCTATTGGGTGTGACACACCGAGGAACACGTCCGGCAACCGTTCGATTGCCGGTAGGTGTTGCGAGCTTGGCGAACAGCGGTCGCACAGGTGGTGTAATAGCCAAGATCAAGGCGATTGTGGAGTGCCGGCAAATAGATGCACGTACTGGTATGCACCTCGTGGTCACCGTTGGCCTGTGCGTTGCGGTTGACGAAATACTGAGGCATTTTTACTCGCCCCGTTCTTTGTTCGATTGGGCGAGTACCGAGGCCGCGAGGGTCTTGGTGGTGGCGTTGTATTTATTGCTGTCGAGGACGTGGCTTGCTTTGGTCTCCATATCGGCACCAGTTTGTTTACCACTGGAGGCCTGGGCCATAGCCGACCCCGCCAATTCTTTCTGAATCGCGGAGGAGCTGTCGCTACGCAAGACTTTGGAGGCCAAGCTGGCCACGGGAGTCGAAGTTTGTTTGGTATTTTTAGGCACGGTTAAGTGCTCCTGTATCTACATAAAAATTGAATAGGCAGGAGCAATCCTTGAGCGGAAACCGGTTCGGATAGTTGACATCCCGAGTCGGATTTTTCTCTAATGCGCGTCCCACCAATGCACGCGTTGGCTCAGGGGTAGGCGGGTATGTGTGCTCGGCGACCAAACTTCGCACGCATACTCGCTGTCTTTACTGAAACCTCAGCTCGCTCGCAAAACACTACATATGGGTATCATTCAGCGGCGTACATACAAGATAGAGTGGTGGAATTCACTTTGCAAGATTACAAGTCTGTGGATAACTTGTGTGTAAAAGTCGATTTGGATCCATTCTCATGCTGGATAGATGCCCAGGCCTTCTAGGTCGGGGGCTAAGGGCCATTACAGCAGAAACAACTTGAAACACTCTCCTTCTTCACCGGCGTTTTACCCTTTAAAACGGCGGTATTCCGCACTTGAAGTTGACGATTCTATGGCGTCATTTCTTTGTTTCATTAAGTCTGTCACCTTTGGTTTCCAGACCACTTTTTGCAGTCGACCCAACGCCTTGATCCGGCACCAGTTGGTTGTAGTAGTCGTACTCTGTGCAGAGCATTCGCTGAGCGTATAGTTGATGACCACATCTTTGCGAATCAGGACGGCGAGCATTATCTCAATGCCAGTAGTCATCACCTTCATGGTGGCCACACAGCGAATCTGCTCGATTGGTGCAGCATAAGAACCACCAGCTATCTTCATCGCTGATCTACATTCGTCGTGCAGCCGACGCGTCGCCCAGGCGTGCCTGGCAGTTACAGTGGCTGCCCTGAGAACTACTTCCCCCAAGGGCCGGAAACTTCATCCTAAATACCCATCACTTGTCAGCCACCACAGTCTGCAAAAGCGAGAGCACGCCTTCGGAAAATTCTCCAATTTGCCGCAAGTTCATCAGCAACAACTCTGCTGTGGTGTACTTAAAACCTAGGTCGGAACAGACTGTTGGGCGTTACTATTGTGGATGTCTGGACTGGTTAGATGGCCTCGCTGAGAGACACAAATTCCCTCGCCAGTTCCCTATTGGTGATTGGTGCTGAGGTTGATACTGGCCTCACCCGCACTGCTCCCGCTTGCGGGCTAATCTACCAACGAGGACACAGATCATGAGCAGTAAATCAGACAACGACAATCGCTCGAATCAATTGAATGAGAACAATGACGCGTATTGGCAGTCTCGTGATTACGACGAGCGCCCTGAAGATTGGGAAGATCGCTCGGGCGAGGAGAACTGATATGGCAAGTCGTCGTAAAGCTCCAGAGGACGCACGATCCGACCAAAAGAACTCCAATCCTGGCTCGCCTGGAACAAACCCAATCTGGGATAAGGCTCAAGGTAATCGAGGCAAGCAGTTAAATCCAAACCAGCGTAGTGGTAAGACTTAACAGTATGCACTCCATGTTGTTTGAGGCTGCCGCTTGGCGGCCTCGACTTCATGGTGGGGTCATAGGTTTTCCGAGCGCGTCGCGTGCGAAGCGATACTCCCATCTGTAGGCATCCATGATTCCAATGATGTGCTCAGCATCCATTCCAACGTCCACCAATCCCTGACGAATGAGGGAGAGAGTTTCGCCAATGCGTAGAATCGCTGCCTGAGTCCATGTGTAGCCCTCATTGCCCTCGAAAGGCTCGTCGCTCAACCTAGCTTTTTCAATCGTTACCGCATGAGCAAGGCTTTTCAAGGTTTCAAACTGGGGGCGTCCCTTTTTGCGTTGCTCCCAGTTTCTCAACAGTCTGATCCGGGAGCTTGCTTCTGTGTTTCGATCAGGGTCGTGCAGAGCCCAAAGATTTCCAAGGAAGGTAATCGCCCTCTGTTTTTGTTCCCACCCTGCTTGTTTCGCTAGGTGTTCAAGTGCGCAGGTTGTTGAATTGTTCCACTCGCCAGATATGGGTTCAATGGCGGGCAGTATGCTGTTCAATGGCGTGACTTCTTCCATTCCGTCTCGAACCGTCATCTCCCAAATGTCCACGACTGTATCCGCCACCATCCAGGCAAGCATACGCATCAAAACCGCGACCCTATCTGCAATGATCACGTGCTGTGTGATCTCGTCATTGGCTATTTCTTCATCCCTGAGTTCATCCAAGCGAGCGTGCAGAGATGCTCGTACGGTGGGACAGCCAACACGCTCAACTATGGGGGATTTGGCGTAAGCTTGAAACTGTGCCGTTACGCTTCTATCAATATGCATGTCCACCGCGTTAAGTAATTCAGCGTCACGGACAATACTGATCCAAAAGTCGCAGGGTACTTGATTGATAAATAACCGGGACGTGAGCAGTGCGCGCCACTCATGTGCAGGCTGCCAGCTGTAGTCTTTCCTGCCCTCATCAATGAGGTTTCGCAGCACTTCCTGGTGCGGTGCATCCCTAAAAAGACGCAGTAGAGTTCCACGAGATGGCAGGTGGTGCGGTTCGCTGATGAGTTTTGCTATTGTCTTGTCGCTCGGTACAAAAGGTTTTTGCTGGCGGGCATTACTCAAGACTTCTCTCAGGGAGGTATCAAGTAAATGCAAAACGGCTTCTACGGGCATCAACAAAGCGTTGCTATTGATTACTCGAATTGTTCTTTGCTCGCTATCCAATGCTTGGATAAAGTCACAAAGTGTTTCGACAGATACGAGGAGGGGGGGCTTTCCATGGCATACACTCGAGCAAGATCATAGCGTCGTACGATATGAGCATTGCATTTAGCAATGCTCCATCAACAACTGATTGAGCGCGGTAGGTCGCCCAATCTAAGGTTGCATTCTCAGTTCGTGGCGGTAGTTGTGCCGGGCGCAGGGCCTTCGCTGAACGTGTAGTTGATGACCACATCATTGCGGATCAAGACGTCGAGAGTTTTCTGAGTGCCTGTAGTCGTCACCTTCATGGTGACCACGTAGCTTTGAGCATGGGCTGAGCCATTGGTGTAGGTGTAGATCCACTTTTCGTCAGTCTCGCTGACTGCGCTCTTGGCGTAGGGCTCGCCAAACAGGGACTTCAACTCAGTAGTCGTCGTTTTGCCTTTGGTGATGCTCGCTACACTGGCCGACGGAAAGTCTCGTCCTGCGGTGTAGTGGGACGTAGCGCAACCGCCTAGTGCGACACAGATCCCCATTACTGCGATGAGCTTTTTCATATCCTTCCTTGATCGTAGAAAGCTCCAAATCTAGCTGGCATCGAGGCTAAAAGCCATCATCAAGGTGATCAGCTACTTTCACGCAGTCGCAGATAACGCCTTGTACATGTAGCAACGGGACAAGCAACTTCCATAGCTAGCTATGATCTAGCCCCAATGGCTCTAGAACGAAAATGGCGTTAGCATTCCGCCCACTCGGCTTAAACAGCCTGTTTTTCAGATCAGGGTCGCATTGTGGAAAAGCTAAAACGCCTCGAAAGTGGAATCGAAGGGCTCGACGCTCTGCTCAAGGGCGGGCTGGTAGCAGGCTCTTCATACATAATCCAAGGGCGCCCAGGGTCTGGAAAAACGATCCTAGCGAACCAGCTTGGGTTCCATCATGCGAGCAATGGAGGCCGGGTTCTTGTCGCCACGCTACTGGCCGAATCGCACGACCGTCTCTTTCAGTTCCTTTCTACTCTAAGCTTTTTCGACTCTTCCAAGGTAGGCGCCGAAATTCAGTTTGTCAGCGCGTTTGACACTCTGGAAAACGACGGTTTGGATGAAGTAGTGAAACTGCTTCGGCGTGAGATAAGCCGTCAGAAAGCCACAGTGATGGTGGTAGACGGTTTGCTCAATGCGCGTTCAAAAGCCGATTCGCACATCGACACCAAGAAATTCATTTCTGAACTGCAAGGGCATGCCGCTTTTGCTGGTTGCACGGTGCTGTTTCTTACCAGCTCCCGCCTCGACGACGGCAGTCCTGAGCACACCATGGTTGATGGCGTGATTGAGATGGGTGAAGAGCTATATGGCACTCGCTCAGTGCGTCGAATTCAGCTGCGCAAAACTCGCGGCAGCGGAGCCATGACCGGTCTTCACGAGTGTGAAATTACCGACAAGGGCTTGGTAGTTTACCCGCGACTCGAAAGTCTCTACAGCCACCCGTCTTCTCCCGATAGCGCCGATATGACGCGCATCGCGAGTGGCATTGAATCACTGGACGACATATTAGGCGGAGGTCTGCACAGCTCCAGTGTATCTCTTGTCATAGGCCCATCTGGGATCGGAAAGACTACTCTGGGCCTTAAGTTCCTGGCCGAGTCGACTGTGGAAGCGCCGGGCCTTCATTTTGGTTTCTACGAAAGCCCACAACGGCTGCGGCTCAAAGGCCAATCACTGGGTATCGATATCAAAGGCATGGAAGATAGCGGCGCGTTGAGCATTGCCTGGCAGCCCACCACAGAGGGGCTTCTGGATGGGCTGGGCGCTCGGCTGTTGAGTATCGTTGAAGAAAAAGGCATCAAACGTCTGTTCATCGATAGCCTGAGCGGCATGACGCGAGTCACGACAAATCCAGCGCGGATTACTGACTTCTTCAGTGCTCTGATGAACGAGCTGCGATCTAGGGGCGTTACGGTATTTGCATCCTGGGAAATGCGCGATCTGTTCGGTTCAGAGGTAAGCGCGCCGAACTCTGACCTGTCCAGCATCGTCGACAACCTGATGCTGATGCGATTCTATGAGAATCACTCTGAACTAAGCAGGACGCTTTCCATTCTTAAAGTGAGAGACAGCTCCTACGATCCTTCGCGATTTGAGGTCGTGATCCGTGATCAAGACGTTTTCCTGAAAAAGGCTTCAAGGCATGAACCTTCAGTCCCCACTGAGACATCGCCCGGTTCAAAATCTTAAGCCTTTGTGCGGGTTGAATTAAAATGACCACCATCTTGGTCGTCGACGACGAGTATTTGATCGCTGACATTCTCAGTTTCGCACTGGAGGATGAGGGGTTCATGGTGGTGACGGCCAGCAACGGTCAGAAAGGGCTTGAGGTGCTCGATAGAGAGCGGCCAGCCTTGATCATTACTGACTTTATGATGCCGGTGATGGACGGCCTAGAATTCGCTACAGCCGTCCGAGCGCTTCCCTCCGCCCAGCATTTGCCGATCATCTTGATGAGCGGTGCTCAAGCCCATATCGGCATGGAAAGATCGGATCTGTTTGATGCAGTTTTGGCAAAGCCATTCAACATCGACTTGATCATTGCCGAAGTTAAAAAACTACTAGCCTCTGATTAGTAAGTGCCCCACGTGCATATCCAGAGCAACCTCAGTCCGGGCTCCCCTCTAGCCCGGCGGCAGCTTAGCGACTGGGATGAGCGCAATATCTCATCTGCAACATAAGCGGCGTGACTATGATGGTGCGACCGTCAAACGATTTAGATACGCGCAGCGTTGAAGCCACTTATAAGAGCCTTGGAGGGAGAGCGAACCTGGGCGTGGCTACATCGACTTTACCGAGACGACGTCCACATACTTGTACTTCTTCCTAGCGGCTTTCACGGCCTCTTGCTCAGCAAGCAACGAGCTCAACGTATCAGCCTCGTGAATCAACTCGTGCATTTTTCCCTCAAATTCGTTTCCAACCCTGAGAGTGACCTTCAGCCTAGGCGTAAAACCTTTTGCCGCTTTCTTCTTCACTTGGGGAGCTGCTGGCTTTGTAGGCAATACTTCTGGCACATGCTCCTGTACTTGAGGAGCAGAAACATGCTCTTCGGGCTGAGGCGTACCGAATAGAGCGCGACGCATTTCTTCTTCAGTTAATTCAGAGTTCATAGAACATCTCAAAGGGACGCATTTCGCTGGGAAAGTTCTAATAGGATTGTTGCTGACCTGTGTTCGGGGAGCCTACGGGGACGTCAAATCCCCAATTCGATTTCAATACAAGAGCCTCGCAAGGCTCGCGAAAGCTGTGCCTTTGGCAGCAGTGTAATGAGCCCATCAACTAAGTTGCTAGCGTGACGTGCGTACAGCGTGACTGTGCCTGCATCAGGCGTTCGACCTGGCACGATGGCACCTACCCGCTGCTGGGCAATTTTCAGTATGCTCAAGACGTCCTGACTCACCTGATTGATGGACAGGTGCTCTACCAACGGTCTGGGCGGAGGCGCGGCGCGGCTCAACATTTCGATGACCGCTTGGAGGAGTCCGTCTGAGCCAAGATGCTCGAGGGCCATTTCCCATAGCTGACCTTCCTGCGCCATATCCAGGCGAGCCCTAGCCATTGCGGAGTTCTAACATGAGGCTCTTTCTTGATTGCGAGTTTACCCGGCTATCAGCAGCAGCGAAGCTGATATCACTCGCATTAGTGGCTGAGGATGGGCGCGAATTCTACGTCGAATTGCTCGATACTTGGCAAGAAGAAGACTGCAGTGATTTCGTAAAGAAAATCGTGCTTCCGCAGCTGTGGGGTGGGAGCTACGCATTGCCCATTGTTGAAGCCAGGATGTCGCTGCTCAGGTTTCTGACGTCGTTCAAAAAGGAGGTCGAGATCGTCACCGATGCTCCCCAGTACGACTGGGAGCTTTTTTGCGAGCTGGTCTATGACGGCGGGCGATGGCCCAGAATCGTTTGTAATTTCCCTACTGACGCAACGACACTTACTCCGACTAGCGAGGGCGAGGAGCTGCCCCATCATGCTTTGCTCGACGCCAGGATTATCGCTGGCATGTTTGCCTCAGTGCGACGAGGTAATGGGGTTTCCTGATCATAGATCATCAACAATACCAAGCCTGCAGCTGTGATCGGCATCCCCACACTCATGACCGTTCGTCATGGTATGCACCCACCATAGCGGTCTATTCAGAACGCACCTTAGAGTAAATGGCCTCGGCACGGAAAATTTGACGGCTATGCCGCCTTTGGGTGCCTATCTTAACGGCTCGCGGCTCAGACCAACACACCCCCGCTAGCGCTTCAGGAAGCGCTAGCGGTACCGTGTTAGGGCAGCGCTTCGGTCTGATAGGTCACACCCTTCACCAAGTGAACTGAAACGTTCTCCGGCGATGTACCCAGACTGAACTCTGGCATCTGATCAGGATGGCGTATTTGAGCGGATGTGGTCTTGTCGAACAGTACGTAGTTGATTCCGCCATCACTGCGCTGGACAGAACGAAAAGCGATTCCATCAAATCCATGGGCTGAGTAGCGAATGCATTCAGCGAGCGCTTGGGTCATTACATAATCCGTATCGCTTGCTCTAACAGGCCGTGCGATCAAATCATGCAGATAGCCCAGGAGCAGCCTTCTGTCGGCTCTATTACTGAAGCTTGGACTGAACAGGCTGAGAGGGGAATGCTCAAGAGTCCTGAGTGCCGTGAAGTCGAAGAACTTAAGGTTTTCTGTGGATACAAATTCTGCAACGACGACCTGATCTCCAATTGACGGTCGCACCTCGGCAATACAGGTCTGAGAGTCTCCCGCGACGTACATCAATGGAATTCCCGCTGCACTCATCCGATTGTTAGCAGCACGCTCTCTCGGCGGCGCACCTAATTCCTTTTCCGGATCACCCTGAAAGCGTATGACCTCACTCAAGTTCTGCGCGACACGGGCACGATAGAACAAGGAGCCTGCTGGAACCATTTTGACCGCTGACGGCAGCTCGCTAAGCTCATCCTTTCTCGATCCCATTGCTTCGCGGATCAGCGAGTTGAAAAACACTTTGGCTTTATCGTTGAAGAATCGCTGACCGTGGGTCAGCTCATAAGAAACTGCGTGCCAATCGCCTTCGGCCCACCATCGTTCGTGCTCTTCAGAGTCAAATTTGCTCGGTGCCAGGCTGTACTCTTGCCCTGGGGAGTAGAATTCATCCTCGTCGACTTCGTGATCAACCAGCAGCTCAGCTATCGCGGAGCACACAGCATCAGACTCGCATCTGATCGCCTTACCTACGATTGTTGGCAGGCTCATTTCGTAGCCTGGATGGAGCCCATAGTCGACGATAAAGTATTCCTGGAGGCGGCCTCGAATTATTGAGGCAATTTCGACCGGCGTCTGCGCCTCTTCGACAACCTTCCCGCAACCGCTGCATGTGCGAGGTTTCATAAGTCCTGTGGCGAGGTTCCTGATCCAATCATCTTGTACGCACGAAGTGCATACGAACATGGAGTTCTCATTTTCCATGCCGAGCCAGATCTCACTCAGAATCGTATCGGTACTGCTGGGAGCCATTGTTCCTGCCTCTCAAAGGGAGCGAATGATTAGCTCAGGTGGCAGAGTTGAGCCGTTGCCGTAATCATTTCCAGTTTCAGCGAGATGTCCATTCAATTCGAGTAGCTGCCGGGACTTCATGCACCTCAACCTGTGCCTCAGCCAGCGGCTTCACAACCTCCCCTACGAGCTTTCTATCGATGATCAATCGATCAATCCGCTCGAGAGCGAAAACCTGAAACAAAGCGCGCTTGCCCATCTTCGAAGAGTCCGCGATGACTGTAAGGTATCGCGTGCGAGCGATCATTGCCCTGGTGATCGCTTGCTCTTCTATTCAGAAGTCGAAAGCGCCGTCCGCACTCAACGCACCGATGGTCACAACAGCGTGCTCGGCGTTGAAACGAGCAATCTGCTCCATTGCCAAAGCCCCCGTGTTCTGAGCCGACTCAGGACGGTATTCTCCTCCGATCATGGATACCCGGTTGCCACTTGCCCCCATGCTCTCGGTAATCATGAGGGAGTTCGTAATCACCGTTATCCAGCTGAACTTGGCCAGCTCCCGAGCAAAAAATAGAGTCGTAGTACCGGTATCAATGAGGATGCTGTCCACTAAGGGGTAGAGACCTGCCGCGTAACGGGCCATCATCCGTTTTTCGGCAGAGAACTCGTTCATCCGGGTCTGGAGCGCGTTTTCATGTTCGCCACGAGGCGGCAGGATGGCCGCAGGCGTGAGAATGCAAGCCCGTTAGGGCCAAGACCCGCAACAGTGGGGCTTGGTTCACGACAGCCGGCCCTCGAAGAGGGCACGCCCGACCAACAACAATTATCATGACTCTACTGGAGGCGATCAGGCGTTGGCATATACCTATCACCCGCAATACGCATGAACTCACGCAGGCTACGGCGCCCGACGTCCCGCCTGAACGTCGCAATGACGTACTTCGAGTTGACCGTATTGATCACCCAAAACCTACCTTCCTTCGTAACGGACTGAATGTCCGATGTCCGAATCAGCCTACCATCTGCAAATCGTTGGTACGGCCCAGGGCAAATGTGACTGAACACCACGCCAACGGCACTGCACGCATGAATATGGACATTCACCAAGTAGGCCGTGATCAGCCCGTCGTAGTCTTGATTCACTGCTTTGGCTATGCGAAGGAGGTCTAAGTCCGAGTAGCGCTTTTCGTGTAAATCGACTGCAACAGTATTGATGTCTTCCATGGCTACACAGCCTCCGACGCTGAGGCTACGTCAGTGGTCTCAGAACGGCGCCGATATAGCACCCTGACCCCAACCAAGGCATCGACATCCAGGTCGCGTTGATGGGTATTGACGTACACATCACCACTCTCGACCTGCAAAACACAGATTGGCACTTCTGCCCGGTTGAACCCCATGGAAAGTGATTTCAGCTTTTCCATCTTCCAGCCTGACCCGTTGTTCATCCATGCCGGGGTAACGACCTGGACATCTTGAATGACCATGCTCTCGTCTTGGGAGACCAGCAGCTCTACCAAGCGAGGCTCATCGTTCAGCATCTCTTCATAAGCTACGAATCGCCCCTCATGCCGGCGCTTGAGGCTCACGTGATACCAATGGGTAACCAAGGATCGCGACATGGCGTGAAAGTGAGCGAGACCGTCCCCGAACATTCCCACCGGGCCGGCCTGGTCTTGCATGCTAATCCTGAACATCGTGTATCTCGTGTTGAGCAGGCCCGCGAAGTGGGCCTGCGATTAACATAAGCCAAATATTGTCTTCAGCGAGGCAGTCATCTCGCGCCCTTTTCCCACGAGCACGTACACCGTGTTTCGCGTCTCGAACAGGCAAACACCGTCGAACGATTTACACAGGGTCGAGCGCACCCAGCCCCCTGGTGGAAACCGGCCATGACCGTCATGGATGACGCAATGGGCATACATGAACATCGGCTCCAGACCAGTAGCTCTTACTTTCGCGAGCGACTCTGGGGACTCGTCGACGTGGAAGATGACCCAGTCCTCGACGGTGCAAAAAGGCTTACGACCGAAGCGCCCCGCGACCAATACTTCCACTTCTGCATGAGACAGCGATGTGCCAGCAGAGGAGGTTTCCCCTTCCCGCAGCAGCTCGTGCTCAGAAGAATTAGTCATAAATTGATGATCCTCTTGGCGACAAAGAAAATAGGGCTCTGCGCACGTACAGATCGCAAAGGTGGCGCGCCTGTAGTTCCATCGCAATGACTATATACATTTGTGTGGAACTCATCAAACGGGGCATACCGTCTCCTTTTGGGGAGAGGTGCGCTGGATGTCTTTGCGGAAGGCATATGCGGCAACGCTACAGTGGCTGAGGGTTCGACATGGGTTGTCGCAAGCAGACCTCCAGCATCAGACTGACCAAGCACACATAAGCCGCTTGGAAGCATCGACGACATCGGCAACCGTCGATCTCAGTGCCGACTTAGCTAAAGCGCTAGGCCTAATGCCACTCTCCTTTCTCACACTGGTGGCCGCAGCCGATGAAGGTAAGACCGCGCGCTCAGTTCTGAATGACACAATGAAAGAACTCATGCAGCTTGGTGTTCTTGATGAGCAGCTACCTGCCGAACCCCAAACGCTCACTACACCCCAGAGAATCGCTGCCGCAGAAAGACTCAAAGCGGTGCGCGATCTTAAGGCGGCAGGTCTTTCTCAAGCGGAGGTTTGCCGGCAATTAGAACTGCCCAAGAGCACAGTTAACCGGCTGTGGTACGTCGGCGGTTGACCGTGCTCAGGTCTCAAACTCAAGAATATCAGCGGCTTGCCTTGCAACGAGAACGACGTTCCGATCAATAGGTTCTGATCCCTGATCGGGTCGCTCAAGATATGGAGACTCAGGAATCCCCTGTCGGTAATGCTTTAGGACGTACATCGCCCGCTTTCGCTTGCCACGAAGGGAAATGAATCCTTGATCCTTGGAAACCGTCTCCGCGACCCTTTTCATCTCACCGTTCAGTCTTGCCTGGTCTAGAGATGACGCCATTTCCTCAGCCTCATCCGCAGCCTGCTCAAATCTGTCGAGTGCCTCTGTGAAGTCCTGGTAGTCACCTACCTCACAGGCCATCGCGACTAATAACGCCCCGCTGGTAAAGAAACACTGAAGGTGAGAGTAATCAGGACAGGATTTTCGAACCCTAGCCATGACTTCCGCTTCCGTGGACAAAAACTCCTGTCGGAGCTTATCCGCCTCAGCCTGGACGTCTGTGATTTCGGAAACCAGATCGGCGAGTTGTTCCTCCAAAAGGCTATGCTCGCGATAAATGAATACCACAGCAGGCTTGAGGCTCTCGCACGCTTTGATGAAGGCTTCGCGATTTAGCATGGCGACTGCAGAAGAGCCTGTAGAGACAGAAGTACATTCAGTGACCTGGGTCGGTATCGTGACCAAAGCCGTCATCAACATTTCAAGGCAAGTCTCTATCGACTCCTCGACTCGCAAATAGCTATTCACTTCCATTTGAGTTCCTATTCACAGCCCTGCCACCGGCACAGACTTACCAAAAGTTTTGATCTGCTCAAGATCGGAGGCGTCGAGATCGAACCACTCACCCTCAAGGCGCTTTGCTTGATAAGTGATGTGGAAGCTTCGCTCTGCATGACTGTAATCATCAAACCAGGCGTAATGTTCAAGGCTTATGGGAAAGGGGAGCTTGACCTCAAAGAGCCGAGTGCGAGCTTTCAGGTGAATTGTTTTGCCGATCTTGAAACCCAGCTTAGATCGAATGACATAGACGTATCCACCTGTCGGCGAATTCGAGGGACGACTCACACCTTTCACGGGCGGTGGTGGTGCAGGGATGTCGAATCCAGCGATGTCTGGAAAATATTCGGCATGTAGATCTGGAAGACCGTACCGGTTGACCACGTCAGGAGCAAAAGCAAACCAGTGTTTGGCTTGCACCCAGTAACGTCTTCCATTCGAGCTGGGCCGAAGCGTGACATCAGCCTCGCGCCATAGAATCTTTGCACGGCCTGACTCTCGATCAACCGTCATGACGATGCCAAATGCCCTCACATTACCAACCTGGGCTCTCGCGTCCCAACCGGCCAGCACAATGCAGTCCTTGGGACGCACCTGCAGAATCAGGCCGGCCAAATCGGAATCAACTTGCACGTCGTGCTTCACGGGCATAACAAGTTTCTGGGGATCAAACCGATAAAATTTCATACAAGCTTCCTTGCAATGACTACTGGGCTGCCGCGATAACGTACTCTCTGAGGCTCATTAGGCGTCGAAACTGTGCTCAGCATAGATCAGAGCCATTTTTCGATGTCTCCGCAAAAAGGACACCGTGACCTCAACCTGAGATCACGCTTTCTCGCACAGTAGCCCGAGCCAGAAAACCACTTACTGGTTGCCGTTAGTCCACCTAGATTCGTAAAGTTCTACACCATGGACTGGCCAACGTGAGGAGACGATATGGATGAGGAATCGCTACCGATGCTCGACCCGGAGCTTGAGGCCATCCAGTGGCCGGCTGACTTCTCCGGCCAGCAGCTGTTTATCCAGGGTGAGGATTGGCAGTACAACGCGATGCTGAACTGGTCTCACTTTCGTGCCGACCTCTATGCTTTTGCATACAAAGATGCCGCCGACGGTCTTGTAGAGGCGATGGCGAATCGTCAGGTGCCATTGGACAGCGGCATTTATCCTTTGCTTTTTCTGTACCGCCATTCCTTGGAGTTGCAGTTCAAGCTGATGCTAAAGAGTGCTCGCGCTCTGACAGGCAAAGAGCCCAAGAACTACGATAAGCATCCGTTGATGCCTCTGTGGTCGGAGTTGCGGCATCTGCTCAAGGACTTGGGGCTAGAGCGTTCTGACGTCAACGCTACTGCTGTTCACGAATTCATTCGCCAGTTGGACAACGTCGACCCAGACTCGATGGCGTTTCGGTATGCGACGACCAACAGTGGTAAAGACCATCTCCCAGACGTTACGCATATCAACATCCGGCACTTGCGCGAGGTGCTCAACAGCGTCTTCGTTTGGCTAAACGGCACATACAGCTGGATTGGGGAGATGGAGCAGGGCCAGTCTTTCGACTGATCACGCTAGGTGTCATGCCCAGCGGTTCCCCTTCATACTGAGCATACTTTCTGGACAAGGTCTTACGCCAGACATCACCACCCATGGCTACGACCTAGTCCGTTTTAAATGGTTTGAAAAGTTTTTCGGGCGCTAGGTACAGCCTTCCGCGAGTCCGTGAGAACGCAACATAAAGCTTGTTTTTTGTCTGTGGGGGGAGCGCGGCGAGCGAGGACGTCTGATAGATCTTCCAGTGAGTAGTACCCAGCACAACGCACACATCGTTGTAGTGATCCAAACCCTTACTGGCGCCCCAGTTGTTAGACAGGCACCCGTACTTGTAATGCTCCTGATAGAACAGCTTCACCACGTTGCCATCGGCGTGTACGGCGTTAGCATCCACTTGATTGGCCAGAGGAATGATTTCGGTTTCGTAGGTATGCTGTGACTGCATATCAATCTGCAGATGTGTTCGAATAAAATCACATACGGTGACGCCACACCTCCAGCTTCGGCTCAGTGTTTCCTTGTCGACAGTCACACCCGCCTTTTGAAAAAGCTTTTCGTATTTCCCAATGTCGGCGTGTAGCGAGCTGTTCACGTTTCCATCACGACTGGTGTCGAACGTATGCTGGTAGAAGTCACCTACAAATAGCATTTCAACCTTGGCTTTCGCTAATGCCATTAGCAGGTTGAAATCATGACCTGCTAGGTCTTGAACTTCGTCGACATAAAACTCATCGTAAAAGCGCTCCATTCGCGCCATCACGTCAGGAATTGCATTAACGGTCTCTAGGAGCTTTGCGAGGCGATTGTGGTAAACGCTGCCGCTTGTAGTGGCGTAATACGCCATATTGTCCCGTTTGAGCTTTAACGTACGGGCGTGCGGAGCTCGAAAGCTGATTCCCCGCGTCTGCATATGCACTTGCAGCAGAGGGCGATAGCAGAAGCTATAAAGGAACGTGAAATAACTCAGCAGGTTGATGTTTTTTGGGACATGGCCAAACCGTTTGATGATGCTATCGCGCAAATGGCGATAGTTGTTCTCCGTGTAGGTGATTATCAGTGCGCGCTTTTCTAGGCTCAGACGCTTCACTAGCAGGGTGGTCTTCCCTGACCCTGCGACGGCGAACATCACTCGTTTATCCATTGGATTGCCTCCGCGATGTAGGCAGGAACGGTGAGCTCGCCTGGCTTTCCCTTGAGCAGTTCAAACGCGGCTTCTGCCTTGTTTGCCAGCATGTATTCCAAGGGGGAGAGGGTTTTTCGTCCTGGGCCGAAGACGGTCTTGCAGGTTTCCTCGTTGTCGTTGTGCAACCCTATTTCGAAGGTTGAACGGTCATTGTCTTTGTCGGCAAAGACTTTGGCATTATCCGAAGCGAAGTCGACGTAGTTTTCTACGCAGTTTTTCTGATAATCCTTGTCATTGTCTCGTATGGCTGCGACTCGAATTCCGAGCAGGTTAGCGAGCTCCATGTACCTTTTGAAGCTGGTGCCCCCAATAGAGATTATGTGAACGTCATCGACATGCGGTAAACGCCCATTTGTACATTGCTTATAGAACTCTTCCACCAGGATAAATTCAGCATCACCTTCAACCAATATCACCTTCTTCGAGAGCGCGAACTCCAGGACGTTGTTGTCCGGGGCCTTCATGAAGAATTCTGCGGTGTCAGGTGATAGGGCTTTAAGTGAGCCAGCAGCTGCATTCGGGCCGATCAAAAGGGCATGCCGAAGATCAAGCCTTGAGCAGATATGGCTGCTGTGGGTTGCAATGAAAAGCTGGGTGCTCTCGTTCTCCGCTAGCTTGGCGACAAGTGCTTTCATGGAGGAATGGCTGAGGTGGTTCTCAGGCTCCTCCAAGAGCATTACATCCAAGCCGCCTTGCTTGTGCTTGCTAAGCGCAAATTCAGTCTTGATGAAGCACTGCCTTCCTTTGCCGTGGTTCTCAAGCGGAATATTGTCTTCCGTGATGATTAGGTCAGTTTCCAGGTTCGACCGGACGCTACTCCGTACGTCAAACTGATACGCGGGTAGGTCAGCGTTGAGCGCTGCGAGATGTTGTCCTGTAAAAGCCTGCTTGCCTTGGCGGTACAGGTTTTCAAGTTTATAGCGGTCTTCAACGGGGGCGTTGAAAGCGTAAACGGCTCGGGTGTATTCACGAGACGCGTGATCGCCATCAATACGTGAACCGTCTAGCATCATGTGCTTAATGGGGCGGTTGAATGCTGCGTAGGGCCTGCCGGCGAACGTTTCAAACCGCACCGCATAATATTCGAATGGGAAGTTCGGTTGATCATCAGCCAAGATGGCTTGCACCGCTTCGCCATACTCGGCCATCACCGCAAGGATCATGCGCACGCCGTCAGTCTGGCGCTGGTGGGAGTTGTTGGTTCCATACAGGCCTTCGTCGTCACCTTCCTCTAGGAAAACGTCGACTATCAGCTCAGGTAGTTTCTCCAGGCTTTTCTCCCCAGCAAGGAAAGTGTCAACCGAATCCTTGTTGAGCAGAGCTTCTGCACCCAGAGCTTCAATGCGGTTGCGACTCCCGCCGAGCGCGAGGTCTAGGGCAAGCAAAATACTGCTTTTTCCTGCCTCGTTGTTGCCGATCAACACATTCTTCCCAGCTTCGAAATCGAGCGTGAGAGATTTGAATTTCTTGAAATTCTGAATTACCACTTTCCTTATGGTGTGCATGTCTAGCCCTGAGCTGAGAAAGTCAAAATGAGAGAAAACTGCCTAACTTATAGGGTCAGGTTCGTCACGGCTCCACAAAACAGAACCGGACTATTTGCAACAAACCTATAGCCACCAGATGGCCTCGTATAGCAGTTTCTCTTGCCCGTAGATACAGCTGGGACGGATGGCGACGTTTGAGACTGTCGCCTGCTTCCAACGACCCAGAGCCTTACTGCGAAGCTGTGGAGGAGAGTGATTTTGGAGGTCTAGTCAGGAAGGGCGTCCTGCGTATCAGTTGTGATGACTAATCACCTCTGCCTCTTTTAACCGACGTGGGGCTAAAGAGAGTCCTTGTAGTCCTCAAGCTCTTGGAGGAAGTGATCCGCAAGATCGTCGTCTGAGGCTGAACCACTGTGTTTAAGAATGGTGCTCGCGTTTTTGATCGGGTATGGGCCAGGCTTGCTTATTGTTGTTGGGATCGAAGTGGTTGTCACAGCGAATTCGCGTACGAGGTCGCTCTCAATGGCAGCGGGCGTGGCACTCGATGTGGCGACGGAAAAGATATGGATGTTATGACGACTCAGGAAAGCCGCAGCCCTGTTCAACGATATGAACAGGCGCACGTGCTGACGCTGGGCGTGCAGTATGTGAGTGACACCACTGTGATAGACCTTCATGACAAATCCATCAGATTGCTCGACTAGCTGAACCCTGGCACCAGGGATGGCCAGATGAAAAGGCAGCTGCAACGCCGTAACTGGGATCATTCGTTCACCCTCCGGAAAAATGAGTTAATCATTTTTAATATTTTGAACATCAGAATGTCAATTCTGATTGAAATAGTTAGATATCAGATGAACTGATGGATTTGAGCGTATAAGCCCAATAAACCAATAAAAATAGGCATTCGCTCAGTTGAGTAGTCAATCCGCCTATATCTAGATACGCTGTTTGAAAGATCGTACTTTCGAACCACTAATTCTCGAAGGAGTGGTTTCCAGATGAACGACATGATCTTGATGATTCAGCAGGCACTGACGGCAGACCCGCTGAACCTTGCCTTGTGCATTGCCCTTGTACTTAGCTTCGCTTTATTGAGGAGGTCGAAATGAAGATGAGCTGGGCCAAGATGCCAAATCGCTGGGCAATGGCCGGGGGGTTACGAGAGTTCAAGCACAGGGACGCTCGAAATATGGTTAGCGCGCTGCATACGAATGCTTCGATTGCTTCGCTCAAAACCTACATAGCTATTTGCACCCGCGCAGACTTTCGTTCAGGTCTCGTGAAGACCACTTATGAAGAACTTGGAATTTTGCTGGGGCATTCCCGGCTGGTGATCGCCAGGTCTTTGCGAATTCTTCTGGCCAATGGGCTCATCCGGAGCGACAGCTCAAAGGCTCGTGACGGCTCGCTGCTTTACGTCTGCCGTTGGCTTGAGGATGAAGGCTACGCAAAGATTCCGAAGAGCTGGCTCTACCGCGTAAGAGGAAAAGAGGGTGATGCTCCTGCGGTTAGCAGAAAACACCTTTTCAAGCTCCGAGCTTTCAAGCTCAACAGCTTGCTGTCCCTAATGGCACTGAAAATCTACATCCTGCTTCTCGCTCTTCGGAACAAAGATCGTCGTTCTGAAGCAGATTTAACAGGGCGCGATGGGCTTACAATCGTCAGCTACGACAGGATTATGGATCTGACAGGTGTGCCTCGGTCGGCCATCAGCCCGGCCATTACTCTTTTGTTGGAGATGAATCTCATATCCTTCCGCTCAGGCAGCTTCACCGTCTCGGACGATCAGGACTTTGACCGGACTAATCGCTATTTGATCAAGGGGCTGGGGTTGCGCTGGGTGCCACTGACAGAACCTCTATCGAATAGCCAACTAACTGTAAGTCCTGCAAGTCAGGGCGGGTGATTGTCCTTGCCACACCCCCTCCTTCACTCACCATCGGCAACCGGAAATCAGCTTGAAGCAATGCGTAAGAGGGCTGCTGGCGATGCCTGGTTTACCTGCAAATAGAACGGCTCGTTTGCGAGTTCAACCAGATTTCAGCTTTCTCCGATTTTGCACGATTGCAGATCTTCGGCATCCCATTAGTAATAAGGTCTACCAACCGTTTTTTATCATTTGACGCCGGAAACCACTCGTCAATTTCAACGCTGCAATGTTTCGTTTCGCTGAGTGCCCATTTCGCAATCATGTCGGCTACGGCTCGGTAGTGATCAGCCATAAAGAGTTTTCGCCCCCCTTCCGACCAACCACGCTGAAACAGTTGGTCAGTTACGTCAGTTACGCCCGCATCGCCAAAAAAGTCGGTGGTATCTGGATAATGAATGCCCGCCAACGATACCTTGACGACCCCAGCCTCCCGGTCGAAATACGACAGAAAATGCCACCCGCCCGTCGTGCTTTCAGGATGTGGAAAATTGATCGCAGCTTTGCCGGTAATGTAGTGCTCACGTGACACACGCTTGAGATCAAAATCAAATAGTGGCTGCCTCATGGGAGCTTGCTGAGACGCGCGAAGCCTTGTTTTATGTGGCCCGCGTTCTCGCCAATTGTGTAGAGCGCGCCACGAACGTTGGCGCCGACTTCGGCATGTCCCTGGGCTTCCACCTGGAGGGTCAGTTCCATGAGCGCAGCTTCGAGAGCGAGTTGGTTTTGGTACATCCTTTCCAAAACATCTGACAGCGAGTATTCACCGGGCATCTACATGGACTCCTTTATTACGACGCAGCATAGCTCAGAGATGAGTCAGCAAGTGTCTTACGGGTAGCTCCCGGTGCTCAGCAACTTTGAACTAATCATGACGACCACGCCCCTAATCCTGTGCAGATAGCCGCTAGCTCAGGTCAACCCTGAGCATCCTATTTACACACAAAGGTTTGGTGAATCATGAAGAGCGAACAGGTAGAAGGCGTTGTAGAAAAGGTTGCCGGCAAAGCGCAGAGCGCAGTCGGGAAACTGTTTGGTGATTCGAAGCTTGAAGCCGAAGGTGCGGGACGCCAGGCTGCCGGTCAGTTGACCCAAACCTATGGCGATGCACTGGATAGTGTGTCTACGTTCGTCAAAGAGAAGCCGGTTGCTGCACTTGCAATTGGTGCAGTAGCCCTGCTGGTACTAGACCGTCTCCTGCGCCGCTGAAGGTGGGAGGAAAAGCCTTGAGTTGCTTCTCCCGAAATCGTCTCTCGTACTCTCCAGGGCTATCTCTGAAGGGTGCGAGGGCTATAGGGATACCCTGGAGAGCACTTTATGAGCGTCCCGTCCCTCAGTAGTCTCGAAGTGTTTGATTTGCAAGCAGGCACAGCAATGAGCCCGAAGGACAGAGATGCCGGCTAGACGCTTGGTCGGTTTTTATTGATCCGCCGTACCGGATTTATCAGAGGCCGGGCCTCCATTGAAGCTAAAATCGGTGGTGCCGTTGGTGATCCATTCGACCAGCTTTTCCTTGTGTGTGTAAGCCACCACTCCACGTTTTTGAGTCGGATCGAATCTTAAGACGCGCCATATACCAAAATCGGGGCCGAAGTCGATGAACACGGGTTTGGAAACCCACCAGCGAGCAAAAAGCTTGCTGCGGGAATGCCAGCTAAATGAAGCCAGTCCATTCTCCGACACTTTTGACAAACCCATTCTGAAGTTGTACCTGTCGAACTCAGTTCGCGTGCCATCGATCACCCAGATCATATTTTGATAGTAGTTTTGCCTCGCGATGACCTCTTCAGGATGTATTGTCGATCTCTGAAACTCAATAACCATCCCTGAAGGCGTTCGGACATCTGCTATATGTCGCTCCCCTGAGGACGCTTGCAACACAACTTCCTGCCACTCGGTTGGGAACATATTCTTCCAATCGCGATGCCATGCCGTTTCCGTTTCCCACCACGGATCGCAATTGTCCAAACGTTTATGAGCCCAATGCCAGACGACATGGTTCCCGCATTTAGCGACGGTCTGGGAACCACAAAAACTGCAAACACCACGTGCTTTTGGAGTGGCCTCTACACGAGCGCCTTCAAGCAATGAGTATTTCATTTTCTTCCTTGATGCTAAAAATGGGGGGGGGCGGCAGCTCTTAACTTCCTAGTCGGCAGTACCTTGTAACTCACAGGACGAAAGACAAATATCTGAGCACCGAAGTCGTCCTAGCAGCCTGGCAGGCCTGCGTAAATGTCTCAAGAGGCGGGTGGCGGAGGGTGCCCCACTTAAATCGCCTTCAGGAGACGCTCAAGCGTTTGATGCTCCCATGTGCTCAGCATAGCAATGGGATCTGTGCCAAAGCGATTTCCCGAGTCTAAAGACCAGCGCCGTCCGTCAGGGCTTATGCACTCTTCGCAGTAGCCCAGCTCATCGCGGTCGTTATGAATAGATATTCGCCAACCTTCGACATTAACTTTGAAGCGCTCCGCATAAATTTCTTCCCATCCCCTCTCGCAGGCTCTGACCATAATTAGGCGCCCAAGAGCTACCTCCCTCAGCACTTGGCTGACCTCTCGCGCTGAGAGTGGAGCCTCTTCGGCAGCGCCATCTAGCTGCGACGAACGAGCTGCCGCTCTGGCCTCTTTCAACAATTGCTCAGCGTACATAGCCGGATCATCATCTGGCAGCGGGTAGCCTGCAGCAGATAGAGCTTCGGCGCGCTCTTCAATGAGCAGACGCTCAGGATCGCGAACCGTTTGGTAGGCTCTGCCTGGTACGCGTCGAGTTGTGTCCATTCCCGGCTCCCCAGAAGGCTGATGAATAAGAGCGACTAAATTACTTTTAGAACGATAACAGAACGCTTCGAATAGCGATGCCGAGCTCCGAATCATGAGGGTAGGATGCGTTGCGATCTATGCTTCACATAGGCTCAGACACCAAGCAAGCGGAGCGCGCAGGCGTGAGGGATGCGAGCCCGCAGGGGCGAGACACGCCTTGGCGGGGCTCGATTCACAGCAGCCTGACGCCGCAGGCGGCACGCCATCAACGCCAACAAGAGGTAACTCAAATGCCCGACGATGAACTCCGCGAACTGGAGGCCAAGAGACGAAAGGCTTTGTGGATGCTTGCGCACATATCTCCAGGCGATTCGAAGGCGTTCGACGCCTTATCCATCCTTGATGACCTTGACCTTCAAGAACGGAAATACTCCCCTCATGCTGACAAGGCACTTGAGCTCAACCAGCTTCGGGATTGTGTCACCGTGCAGCATCACCACTCCGGAATCGACATCATTTTGGAGCAGACTATCCCCCAGCCCTGGAGGGAGCGCTTCAATCAGGCGAGTATCGGGTCGACCAGATTGTTAGATGGGCCTTACGCTGCGAACTGGTATAAATTTTTGGTTGAATGGGAGCGTGAGATGCAGCATCTGCAAGACCATCGACTTGCAAAGGCTGCTAACAGCTAGAACGGCTGGCTCAAGCGATGGCGGCGCAAACACAAGCAGTCGGTGTTGCCGCTGAAAATCGCAACCTCAAACAGGAGTAGCAAGGTGGGACGGCCTTCGTTTTTTGTTGATTTTGAAGCTTCTGGAATAGCTCCTGATAGCTATCCCATTGAGGTCGCCGTCGTGTCGAGTGAGACCTCGTTCAGTTCCTTGATAAGGCCAGCCCGTTACTGGACACACTGGTCGTTCGATGCGCAAGACATGCATGGCCTTACGCAGGATCATTTGCTTCAGGAAGGCGATTCCCCCCACACCGTGGCGGAACGAATGAATCAGCTGTTTTCAGGGCATGTGCTTTGCAGCGACTCACCTCAAGACGTGTTTTGGTTCGACGTCCTTTATGAGGCAGCAGATCAGATCCCGACCTTTGAGTTGAAGCCTTTGGAAGTTTTTGTCGGTCGGGAGGCGGCTAGTGACATTTATCGCCTACTGCCAACAACTAGGCACCACCGAGCTCTGCATGACGCTACCGCTTTGATGGAAGCCTGCCGCGCTTTTTTCAAAGATTGAACTACCGCTCCTCAACTTACGAAAGCACTGATTCCTGTGAGTTTTGGATGTAGCTCAGCTTGTCTGACCGCCCGATCCGAAGCTAGGTAATTACGCGGCTGGATAGGGCAAGCGGAGCGCGCAGACGTGTGGGATGGACGCCCGAAGGGCCGAGATGCCGGCGCTTGCGCCAAGGCTCGGTTTACGACAGCCCCTCCCCGAAGGGGCACGCCCCAACTGAACGCTCAGGGTCATCAAAGCTCCGCATCCCAAGCATCCATAGCCTCGCTCACAGCCGCGTACCACTGGAGATCACCAAGTTGTAGAGCGTTCGCGATTTGCCTGTTGGTATTGCCGTCGCCCCAGGTCGGAAGACTCTCTATGGCTTCTGTGAACAGACTGGCTGTAGCGACAGCGAATCGCCCCGTACCTGTACACTGGAGGCACACGTAGCGCAATGCTGCGCCACTGGAAAGCCTACGCCAGGCCACGACCTCAATGCAGTCCATTGGCTCCACAGGAGCCTCGACGGCGAAACCCGCGCCCTCATCCGCCCTATGGCTCTCAGATGCTCGGAACGGCCCACCAAGCGCTCTTGGGTCGTGTACGAGATGCTTCAACTGCTCACGTGCGCAGACAATTTGCTCCCGGAACTCTTCTGGATCAATGAACATGGCCCCTTCCGGCGTCACCCTAAGGGTCTGGAGGCTGTTCGCGGCTTGGATGAACGCAAGTTCGCGCTCAATCTCACGCTGAGGACGGCGGTCTTGGCGGATGAGATCCCATAGCGCACGGACTATTCGCATCTGACTATTCTCCCTGGTATCGGTAAACCCACACCGGCAGCGCGTGAAACTGTGATGACTCAGGTTCACAAGCCGTTCGGGTGGAACAGCAACACTACTCAGCACTCTCGCGGCTGCTTAGCCGCATTTCCAGCTTTTCAACCAGAGCTTTGACGCTTCGGATCTCAACCGACATATCAATTTTTTGCAGCTTGGATCTATGCTCCAGAGCAGTGAGCGTGTCTTTAACAGAGTCCAGTTCGTCTTGGGCTTCAAGCATCGAACTGTAGGTAGAACTCGAGGTGAGCGCCTTATATTCAGCGTGAAAATAATGATGGAGAGAAGCAGGGTCAGAGTGGCCGGTGAGTTGGGCCACCTCTGCGCAAACATCGTCTCGCAGCGCCGGCGTCCACCCTTTCTTTAGAGCGGGGGTTTGGGCAAATCTTTCCTCCAGCCTGATATTGATTTGACGCGTGACAAAACGATGTCTAAACATGGACAGGCAAACGCGGGTGCCTGACAAACCAGCACCTAAACACAGTCGGTCAAACTCCTTAGTGATTGACTCTTTTTTCAATCGACTACCATTTTCACCTAGGAATATATTGTTGGGCTGGTCGAAAAAAATTTTACGATCTGCTAGGAAGTCAATGTAAGCTTTCCTGGCTTCAACGTAAATTTCAAACCGCCTTGCATCTGCAGCATTGATTTTAAAACGGCGTAACGGTGCCGGAGTTCCGCGCTTTTTAGTGGGGATCACAATCTCTAGTGTATTCGAAATGTTTTGATTGAGCTGAAGGTCGAGGTCAAATAGCTCCTCAGGACGTAGTCCTGTGAGCTTCATCATTCTTAACGTGAACATCCGCCGCTCGTATAGATACACACTGGTAGCATCGTAGAGTTCGAGGTCACTGATTGATTTAAGCTTGGAGCTAGCAGGCAGATCCTCCCAGTCTCGCTTCCGGAAAATCTCATCCTGGATTTTTTGGATGATGTGTTCGTCTATTGCCACCTTGTCATCGTTGTACGGCACGGGAGCTACAAGCAGGGGATGAACCATGTAGGATCGCTTGGTTTTGGGATTTATCTCATAAGATATCGTGATATTTGCACCACTATTCTTTAGGCCTACCAACGGCGTTTTAGAAAGATCTGGATAGTTTTCTGTTAGCCAGTGCAAAAAGTTAAGCGTGGTGTGCTGGATTAGCCTGGTGCGATTGTTATTCCTTGCTGGTGCGATACCACGAAGGGTAGACCTGGTTTCTTGAACTAGCTGTTCAGTAAAATCCTTAAAATTAGTTTCGTTGAAATTGCTGAATTGAATGCTCTTGACAGAGCAAGAGCGAATGAAGTGCGTAATGAGCGCTGCGTCTACCCGCGCAGAATCTCTGGCGCCTGTGGACGCGCAGATCTCAGCGATCCATAGATTGGCAAGGTTGCACGGCCTACCGTTAGGCCAGCGAATAAGTACGAAGTTTTCGATAGTGCGTGGCTTTCCAATGAACGTCCCAGCCTTCCGAATCGGCATAGCTTTGTCTGGCAGGCTTACGGATTCATATTCCGTGTAGAGTTGCTTACCCATCCTTTTTGCCGCCGTCGATAACCTTCATTTTCTCTGAAGAAAATATCTGGTCGCTTATCAGGAAAGATTGATATTTGGCCTTGGATGTTTTGACTTTAAGTCTGATGGTTGCGCGGATTTCGTCAGCGCTACGGTTGCTCTGAGGGTCAATACGCTCTAGGAAAGTCAGGATGTCAAAGTACGCCATCGAGGCGATGTGAGCCTCCAGCAGCGCGATGCGTGCCTGATCCTTGTCTGAAGGAAGGTTAGGTGCAGGCGCCGGGTTAACCTTGGGAGTCAACAGGGCAAATGCCCTGGATCTCATCTGTAGCATGTTGTCCCACAGGCTTGACCCAGAGATGCCAAACTGTGCGACCTTAGCCGCTTGCTTCAGGGAGTTGAGCGAAATCGATGTGAAGCAGCCAGCGACATCGAGTTTGCAGAAGCCTCGCATCGAGGATAGGGCTCGAAGCTGGGCTTTCGACGGTGTAATTTCTTTAGATAGCACCTGTGAAAGCCAAGTGTGACGAGAGTGGAGATTTTTATTTGTTGTATCTCTCATCTTTTTGGCCTCCTAGGCAAATGGCGAAATCAATGGTGTAGATTTCTTCGTCGTAAGATTCAAGCCTGACTTTATATGTGGTCATATCGAACTCAGGTTGTTGCACCATTTTGTCTAGGTATTTGAGCAATTCCTTGTTACTAATCGAGGCGATGCTGGTGGCTTTGAAGTGCTTCAAGGCTTCTATGTAAAGCGCTAGAAGCCCTTGGTTTGTATCTTTGGACAGCAAGCCGTTTTCAAGAGCAATGAGCTTGTCGTCGATGCATTCGGATTCATATCGGACGGCTTCCGAATCTGACGGTTCATAATCTGTGTAATCATCAATATGCTTCCTATTGGAGTGACCTGCCATATACCTCAGCAATTCTTTCCCTGAATCTCCTACGTGTCTATGTACGAGCAGGAGGAAGAATTTTCTCATCTCGTGAATGCGCACATACCATCGCCGACCTATTTTATCGACGGGCAGTTGGATAGCGTCACAGAAAGTATTAATGCACAAGTTTACTTTCCATTCGGGAATTTCGCCACTAGGGCATTTGAATCCTCTGCCCGGAATATAAAACAGCCTCCCTGCGTACTCCGATTCATCTCCATAGATATCTGCTAGCTTTTCGCCGAGCACTTGGAGTAGCTGGATGGCATGGGCAGCAACGTAGGGAATAGGGCGCTCAATGAAGTCGTTTGCACCCAACTCCCCAGTTTTGCCAACCATGTGGCCCATAAAAGCGCCATTGTTGCCCTGGTCAGTAGATAGGCAGTTACGTTCAAGGGTACTAAGCTCAGTATTCCGAATAGGTTTTACGATGCCGATAATTATGGCGCAAGCGCCATAAAAAGATTCCATCACCATTTTGTAGTTGGTTTTATCTACAGGGAAATTTTTCTTCTCTTTGGTTTGGAGCCTGCTTATGTTGAGCGCTTGGAATAGCGGCTGGGTAGGTAGGTTTTCCATACCTCTCGTCATCCAAAGGTGTTTTGTTTTCTGGAAGAGCTCGTTCTTTTTTACGGACTGTTTCGACAATGAATTGTCTTCGTCAATAGAGACGAATTGCTCGATGTAAAAAATCAGAGACTCAACTATGGCATTTCCGTAGACGGTTATCCACTTGCAGGCCTGATTCAGGCATTTGAAGCCAATATCAAGAGGTAGCAATTTGGTGTGGCCACCTGGCTTCAAGTGTGGCTTGTAATCAAGAACAAGTTGATCAATGTTCAGTTTAATGTCGGGGATGTCTTCGGGCAGAATATCATGGCCTTGGAAAAATAATTTTAGGCACGACATGGTATCCATAAAAGAGCTGATGCCCATCGCCCCGTCAGCTGCTTCATCTATTGTCTTAGTATTTTGAGTGCTGTGAAGGTTTGCTCGTACACCTCTTTGTAGTAAGTCGTCATGGGCTAAGGCCGGCTCAAACTGCCTAATGAACAGTCGAAAATTTGCATTATGCAGAGACGTTGAAGGTCGACCGAGAATGGAGCCAATATAGTCTCTTGACAGCAATCCTTTATCATAGGTGCTGTTTTGGGCGCTGGAGACATAGAGATCATTTCGAGTAAAGTAGGAAATCGCTTCTCTTGTGAGCTCAACTGGCAGGGCGTCCGGGTCTGATATAAGATCTTCTAATGAGAAGGAGACAGGTAAGATATCCAGCAGGTGTGAAATGAAACGCTCCTTCAACAACAAAGCAGCAGTCCATCCACCCTGACTGAAAGTTTCGGCGATAGCTTTGCAGGCGTCCTCATCGAAAAGCCTGAAGCCATGCGTACTGGTTTCATAAGTATCTTTATAAAGATTGGCGCGTGCCGCCAAATTCATAGCGAAGCTAAAGTATGTGATCCATCGACCTTCCGCGACTGGTTTACCTGTAATGGTGCCCATGCGACAGTGAAATAACCATTTCTGCACCGTTTCCAGCAGCAGCTTATTAGGGTCGTCGGTGAGGTTGGTGCCGTCCGCCATCAAGCGATCAAAGCTCATGCACTGAAGCTTTGACCCACCTGGAAAACTGACCAGCCATTCCTGACTTCCGATCCCACCTCTTACCAGCCAATCTGCTTGATAGCTGTGGCTTCTTTTATAGATTTTGCTTTGCCGTTCCGCGTGCTCGATCATCGCTTTGATACGACGTTCGTCGAATGAAAAGTCTTCCATTAGATGGCCTTCCAATCGGAAAGGGAGACTAGCGGACGAAGGTCTTGCTTCAGGATGGTCGCACGAGCATGCGATTTTCGGAGTTCACTCATGGAGTCGCCCGAAACCCTGCCCGCAATAGCCATCTCGGCGTTAGATGCGCTATCGAAATCGAGGGAAATTGTTTTCGCTACTAAATCCCTGAGCACCGGGAAGATCCATAAGGGCACGCTAGTTCGCTCATCGATCACTAAGCGTTCTTCTGGTGCAAGCTTATCGACGGCATCTGCGTATGCGTAGATCGCGGCAAGGCTAGCCGCACTCCGATCAAATAGCAGCTCGCGCTCTACAAACATTTCAATTAGAGAGCTGGGGTCAGGCGAGTAATGACCCAGCTTCGAGCGTAAGGCTTCGCTTAAGGGATCTCCCTTCTTAAGGCCTAATAGTATCCGTCGGACAAAAGCCTGTAGCTCTTCTCGAGTGCTAAAGTCAGATGCAGCTAACTGCCAAGGCTCGCCCTCTGTTGCTACTAAGATGACCTTTTGATGTAGCACCCTGAAAAACCTCGTCGCCCATCGATGAACCATCCAGGCCGGAATATATTTATCTCTGACCACCTGCAAAGAGTTACCCAGCATGTCCGCTACGGCCTGGAGACTACCAGTACGCAAAAACTCCAAAATCCCTTGAGTGCATCGGATCGTGTAGAGATTGACCATGCTTGGAGTTACGCCTACTTTGTCTAGTTCATCTTTATATAAATCGTGCAGAGAGAGTCCAGCATTTGTAGTCAAGGTTTTTGCAAAGTTAGGACTGGAGCCAATTTGGTTTCTGCTCGAGACAAGAAACAGCTTCCTCCACCCGCTCTTACCCTCCGATAAAAGGCGTCGTCTTGGCATGTTTGTACACCGAATCACATCCATAACGATCCGAGTGCTCAATGGGGGAAGTACAGAGACCTTGCGTGACTGCGCGCGAGGTTTGCTAACGCTGACTGTTATTCGCTTGTTGTCACTATTGCCGCGTAGATAGAATTTTCCGTCTCGTCGGTATAACCTTATGTTGGTCAGTGATGATGGATTGAACGAAGGGTTTTCTGATGCAATGATCGCACTTGCAACTGCGCAGTCTCTCGGTGACAAGTAGCCGAGTAGTCGGTTGAAAGTTTCGTTAACTGTATTGTTATCGATACAGTCGTCGCCGGCAACCTCCCATAGTCGTTCCCTAAGTTTCGGCTTACTATGAGAGTTGTAGATGACTGGCCTGAAGAAAGGTAGTTCTTGCAGATCGTCGAATGTCATCGATTTAAGCTCGTCAGTCTGTTCGGCGTAATATCGAGCGACGGCTAAAAACCAGTTGATACCTGTAGGCGAATCTGGATGCGCAAGATGCATCCCATTTTTGCTGAATTTTCCGCTCTCTAGAACTGCCTCGATTTCGTCGTTCGAAATATTCTTGCATAGTTCATCACCTCGAGCGTGGCATCTTAGCATTCGATTCCAGTAGTCTACCGAGCATTCGACAATGGCATCGGCCCTTGTCGCGAGAGTGTTCTTAACATTAAGTAGGTACACGTCATCTTCAAGACTCAAGCCTTCTTCCACAAGGTATTTTTTGGGGAGTAGAAATTGTGGGCTTTTGGGAATGGGCGTGTGCATAGTCCCGTATCCAGCCGGTTGAGACATATTCTCCGGTTGACTGACGGACTTCGCTGTTGAATCTGGGATGAATGTGTCTTCCGGTATGAATCCATCTCGCCTCAGTTTTTTATAAACAAACGCTACCGCACTCCAATGGTCAAAGCGGGTTTTGGGCTTGTGATCTTTGTTGTAGAGGTGATGGGAGTAATGTGTGAGTATGAAGTTGTTCCAGTCATCTTCCGCAGGTGGGAACTTTAACCGAAGCTTGGTAATGTGCTTGAAGATATATTTGCTTGCCCGGAAGCGCCCTGAATAGCTAGTTTCAGCTCCCGTGATGCATAATACCCTAACCGCTTCGGCTACTTTGTCGAGCACTTCTTTGTCGACCCACGATGGAGTGTGGATAGTAGCAATCCGGTAGCCGCGAATACATTCATCATCATCCCACTTGAATGTGATGCGATCATCCTGCACTTGGTAGGTAAGCATAATTAGATCCTACGCCAAAAACGGCATAGCGTAGTGATCTTGCTGCTCTGGTCAAGCACTTTAGTGCGTGCTTATAAAGTTTTAAACAGTGTATTAAAAGCATACTCTTACATGTATTTCTGGACGGAATTTTGCTTTAACCTCATGTCGCAGTGAAAGGTTGGCCGACAATTGATATGTTGTTTTGTATATCTGTTTTGTCTGTGTTTCGCTGATAAGGAATTACCGCCCTGGACGCTGATCAGCCAATACGCCGGGGGGTAGGGATTAGGCTGGACGAGAGGGTTCGTGGTTATCGGCATGCCTAAGCGTGGTTGAGCGCAAGGACGGCGGTTGCTCCTTCCCAGTGTACTCAGTTCCTAGAGAGTATTTCACTGAGCGATTGCTTGGTCATCCTCAACCAGGTGGTCTCTAATAGCTCTTTGCCGGGACTGCTGGCGGGGCATTAATTAAAGCAATATTGACTTAGCGTTTGAATAAATTATCGATTTATCTCGTCGCCGTGTTCTACGGAATACAAGCACTACCTCCGCATATATTTAGTCCGGTTGGTGTTCGGCCCCCTAGCTTGTGGTATCGAGTCTAATGTTAGGCTCCGAATCGGCTTGAATCACGTCCAGCGCAACCGTGATTTTTTTCAGGTGTGACTGGACATCCCGCGCCTCGCCGCAGACAACACTGCGATATGCGCCTGCTGTCCACCCTTGAGATTGGTGATTTGTGGGGGGGAGGGGGCAAAGGCGATGGACGGTGCGCTAGGGCTTCCCACCCGTCAATCCGAGGTGATGGCAACCTGGCCACGATGAACTCATATCGATCATTGTGAGATCTCTCTTCCGTTCTCAGCCTATGGGAGGTGGTGGAGTGTCGATGAATTCAGCGTTTTTTCCGTCTGGGGTATCCGAAGCACATGGAAATGGGTGTCAAGTTTTAGGTGTCAAAATCGTTTTCTAAGCTGTTGATTCGTATAGGGTTACACCTTCTAGATGAATTCATGTGTCTAGAAAAGCATATTGCTGGATATCAACGGCATCCTCGGCCTGGCCGCGCTGATGGGCGGCATCAAGCATGGCGAGCAGTCCTACAACGATGATTCGGCGCGGACCTACAGCGTGATGATCCTGACCGCCATGGGTGTGTCCATGGTGGTGCCGGAATTCATCCCCGAGGCCGACTGGAAAATCTACTCGGCCTTCACCATTGGCGCGATGGTGGTGCTGTATGCCTTGTTCCTGCGCATGCAGGTGGGGCCACACAGTTACTTCTTCAGCTACAGCTATCCGGAAAAACGCCGTAAGCCGCTGCCGGAGGAACAGGCGTCGCCGGTCAACCTGACATTCTCCATCGCAACCCTGGTGTTTGGCGTGGTGGTGATTGGCGCATTGGCCGAAGTGATGTCCAAGACCCTGGACCTTGGCCTGGAGGGCACAGGCGCGCCGCCGGTGATCACGGCGATCCTGGTGGCAGCGATTTCTGCCGCGCCGGAGATACTGACCGCGTTGCGTGCAGCGTTGGCCAACCGCATGCAGTCGGTGGTCAACATCGCGCTGGGGGCTTCGTTGTCGACGGTGATCTTGACTGTGCCGGTGATGGAAGCGATGGCGCTGTACACCGGCCAGCCGTTTCAGATGGCGATGACACCGGTGCAGACAGTGATGGTGTTTATCACGCTGATTGTCAGCGCGATCAACCTCAACGATGGCGAAACCAACGCCATCGAAGGGATGACCCACTTTGTGCTGTTTGCGACCTTTATCATGTTGTCGCTGCTGGGTGTGTAGCTAGCCGGCAATCAACTGCCGCGCCGCCTGGCTGTGATCGGCGATCAGGCCCTTGAGGTCCATGCCTTCGATCTGCCCGTCGATCACCCGCCACTTGCCGCCCACCATCACCCGGTCCGCGCGATCGGCGCCGCACAACAGCAGCGCTGAAACAGGATCGTGGCTGCCGGAGAAGCGCAGCTCATCAAGCTTGAACAGCGCCAGGTCAGCTTGTTTGCCTACGGCCAACTCGCCGATGTCGCTACGGCCGAGCAGTTGCGCAGAGCCTTTGGTGGCCCAGCCCAGCACGCCTTCAGGGGTGATTTTTTCCGCCCCGTAGCGCAGGCGCTGGATATACAGGGCCTGGCGTGCTTCGAGGATCATATTGGACGCATCGTTGGAGGCTGAACCGTCGACGCCCAGGCCAATCGGCGCGCCGGCGGCGATCAGGTCCAGGGTCGGGCAGATGCCGGAGGCTAGGCGCATGTTGGAGCTTGGGCAGTGGCAAATCCCGGTGCCGGCCGCGCCCAGGCGGGCGATTTCATCGGGGTTGAAGTGAATGCCATGGGCCAGCCAGGTACGTGGTCCGAGCCAGCCGACGCTGTCGAGGTAGTCCACGGTGCGCAAGCCGAAGCGTTGCAGGCAGAAGTCTTCTTCGTCGAGGGTTTCGGCCAAGTGGGTGTGCAGGCGTACGTCGAGCTGGTTGGCCAGTTCAGCGCTGGCGCTCATGATTTCGGGGGTGACCGAGAACGGCGAGCAGGGCGCCAGGGCGATCTGGATTTGCGCGCCGTCGCCGCGCTCGTGGTAGCGCTTGATCAGGCGCTGGCTGTCTTCGAGGATCACTTCACCCTGCTGCACAGTCTGCTGCGGCGGCAGCCCACCGTCGGCTTCGCCCAGGCTCATGGAACCGCGCGTGAGCATGGCGCGCATGCCCAGTTCGCGCACGCTGTCGACTTGCACGTCGATCGCATTTTCCAGGCCGTCGGGGAACAGGTAGTGGTGGTCGGCGGCGGTGGTGCAGCCCGAGAGCAGTAATTCTGCCAGGGCGACCTTGCTGGCCAGCGCGAGTTTTTCCGGGGTCAGGCGTGCCCACACCGGGTACAGGGTTTTCAGCCAGGGGAACAACGGCTGGTTGACCACCGGCGCCCAGGCGCGGGTCAGGGTTTGGTAGAAGTGATGGTGGGTGTTGATCAGGCCGGGAAGGATCACATGCTCGCGGGCGTCGAAGGTTTGTTCGCAGGCCATGCTCGGTTGTTGGCCGAGGGCGAGCACTTCGACGATCACGCCGTCTTGCAGCACCAGGCCGCCACGGGCATCAAGGGCATTGGCGGTGAAGATCGCGAGAGGTTTTTTTAACCAGATACGGGTCGCAGGCATTGGCCGGCTCCTCTGAATGATGGGTTCAGGTTTGCCAGCTCAGTGTTGCCCTGTCTGCTGATCCAGGGTCGCCGGTAGGGCGAGGAGGGAAGTCTACGTGGAGTGAGCGGTGGGGTCTATCCACCGCTCATCGGTGGTAGCGAGTGAGTCTGTTGTGGTAAGCCCGCTCGCCACAACATCGCTACAGTCTTACCAGGGAATGGTCTGGCCCTTGTAGTTGACGAAGTGATGGCCGCCCTTGCCGGTGTAGGCGTTCACTTGGGCAATCAGGCCGCGCACGCTGGTCTCCACATCGAGGTCGGCACCTTCGCCGCCCATATCGGTCTTGACCCACCCCGGGTGCAGTGACAGTACGGTCAACTTCTGCTCGCCCAATTGCGTTACAAAGCTGTTGGTCATGGAGTTCAGCGCGGCCTTGCTCGCCTTGTACAGCGCCAGGTCC
Source organism: Pseudomonas sp. 06C 126 (assembly GCF_001855215.1). Classification (NCBI taxonomy): domain Bacteria; kingdom Pseudomonadati; phylum Pseudomonadota; class Gammaproteobacteria; order Pseudomonadales; family Pseudomonadaceae; genus Pseudomonas; species Pseudomonas sp. 06C 126. Next base: position 162,717 of record NZ_MIFU01000013.1, read on the forward strand.
GGCGCATCGGGCATGGTCACGCTGCCCAGTACCGAACTCATGAATGCCAGTACGCCACTGCCTTGGCGGATCTGCGGGGCAAAGCGTTGGGCCAGGTTGATCGGCGCCACGGCGTTGGTGAAAAACAGTTGGCCGACTTCGGCCTGGGTCGCGTGGCCTGGGGTCTGGATGGCCGGGCCCTTGACGCCGGCGTTGACGAACAGCAGGTCGAAGGTGCGGTCCTTGAGGCGCTGGCTCAGGGCGATCACGGCCTGCTGGTCGTCCATGTCGAGTTTCTCGATCTGGACCGGGCCCACAGCTTTCAGGGCATCGGCCTTGCTTGGGTCACGCACGGTGGCGGTCACATCCCAGCCGTCCAGGAGCAATTGCTTGACCAGGCCCAGGCCCAGCCCGCGCGAGGCGCCGATGATCAATGCGGTTTTTGGCGTAGACATGAAGGCTTCCTTTGGCGTCGAGGTTCAGTGAACAACATTATCAGGTTCAACGTTGCAGCAGGATTCGCCCACGGCTCAGGTCGGCCAACTGCGATTGCAGGGTGTCGATATGGGCTTCGCCGAGTGCCAGTTGCAACTCCACGCCGTTGGCGGTGAAGGTTTCTTCCAGGACCAGGCCGCCCAGTTCGGCGACACGCAGCTTTACCAGTGGCAACTCAGCAAAACCACAGGCACAGCTCAAGGGCACGCGGCTGATCAACTCGACCCGTTCGGCGTTTTGCAGGCATTTATTGGCGCCGCCCCCATACGCGCGGGCCAGGCCACCGGTGCCCAGTTGGATGCCGCCGTACCAGCGGACCACCAGCACCACGACCTGGTCAAACCCCTGGGCCTCGATGGCGGCCAGGATCGGGCGTCCGGCGGTGCCGCCGGGTTCGCCGTCATCGTTGCTGCGGTATTGCCCGCCCAGTTTCCAGGCCCAGCAGTTATGCGTGGCATTGAGGTCGCTGTGCTGCTCGATAAACGCCTGGGCGTCTTGCGGGCTGGTAATCGGTGCAGCAAAGGTGATGAAGCGGCTTTTGCGGATTTCTTCGCGAAATTCACAAAAGCCCGTAAGGGTGAAAGGCATCGGGTCGCTTCGTTCAGAGGGCCGGCTTGATGCCACAGCCCTTGAGAATAATGTGGATGAGGTTGGTGCCAGCGTCTTCCATGTCCTGCTTGGTCAGCTTGGTGCGGCCGGTCACGCGGCAGATCTGGGTCGCGAAGTCGGCGTAATGCTGGGTGCTGCCCCACAGCAGGAAGATCAAGTGTACCGGATCCACGGGGTCCATCTTGCCGGCATCGATCCAGGCCTGGAATACCGCGGTCCGGCCGCTGAACCAGGTGCGGTAGTCCTGGCTGAAATATTCGGTAAGGCATTCGCCGCCGCTGATGATCTCCATGGCGAAAATCCGCGAGGCCTGTGGTTGGCGTCGCGAGTATTCCATCTTGGTGCGGATATAGCGGGTCAGCGCCTCGGCGGGATCATCCTCGGCGGTGAGGGTGTTGAAGGTGCTGTCCCACAGTTCGAGGATATTGCTCAGCACCGCGATGTACAGCCCCAGCTTGTTGGTGAAGTAATAATGCAGGTTGGCCTTCGGCAGCCCGGCACTCGCGGCGATGGTGTTCATGCTGGTGCCTTTGTAGCCGTGCCGGGCGAATTCGTCTTCGGCGGCCTGGATGATCGCTTGTTCGTTCTTTTGTCGAATGCGGCTGGCGGGTTTTCCGGCGTGGCTGTTGTGGGCAGGAACTTCGAGGCTCATGGAGGTTTCCGTGCAGATCGATGAATGCGATTGCTGCACAGATAACCCACCCTCAAGCCTCAGACAAGTCCCGATACGATAAAAGCGTCAAAGCGGTTCCAGTGTGTCGTTTTCCACGAGTGGATTTGCGGCGCGCGTTTCGGCCTTGGATTCCGGCAGGATCAGGCACAGCACAATTGCCGTCAGCCCGCCGCTGGTGATGGCCGAGTCGAACAGGTTTTGCACCAGGGTTGGCATCAGGTGCAACAAATTCGGTTGCGCGGCGATGCCCAGGCCGACCCCAAACGAGGTGGCGATGATCAGCATGCTGCGTCGGTCCAGCGGGGCCTGGGCCAGGATGCGCACGCCGGCGGCGGCCACACTGCCGAACATCACCAGGGTCGCGCCGCCGAGCACCGGCTTGGGGATTTGCTGCAGTACCGCGCCAATCAGCGGAAACAGCCCGAGACAAAACAGCACCACGCCGATGTATAGCCCCACATAGCGGCTGGCGACGCCGGTCAACTGAATCACCCCGTTGTTCTGGGCGAAGGTGGTGTTGGGAAAGGCGCTGAAGGTGGCGGCGATCATGCAACTGACGCCATCCCCGAGCACGCCGCCCTTGAGCCGGCTTATATAGGAAGGGCCGCTGATGGGTTGGCGGGCGATCATGCAGTTGGCGGTGAGGTCGCCCACGGTTTCGATGCTGCTGATCAGATAAATCAGCGCGACCGGCAGGAAGGCGCTCCAGTCGAAGTTGAAACCAAAACGGAACGGTGTCGGCAGGCTGATCAAGGGCAGGTCGGGCAGGGGCTGGGGTATCAGTTTGCCGCTGAACCATGCAGCGAGGCTGCCCAGTACCAGGCCGATGATGATCGCGCTAAGGCGTACCCACGGCGTATCCGAACGGTTGAGCAGGATAATCGTCAGCACCACGAACAGGCCCAGGGCCAGGTTGGTCGGCGCGCCAAAGTCCGGGGCATTGAAGCCGCCGCCCAGGTCGGTGATGCCCACTTTGATCAGGCTGATGCCAATCAGAGTAATCACAATGCCGGTCACCAGCGGCGTGATGACCCGGCGCAATTGGCCGATAAAACGGCTCAGCACGATCTGCACCAGCGCGCCGAAAAAGCACACGCCGAAAATCATCGCCAGGATGTCTTCCGGGCTGCCGCCGCGCTGCTTGACCAGGAAACCCGCTGACAAGACCGCGCCGAGAAAGGCAAAGCTGGTGCCTTGCAGGCAGATCATCCCCGCGCCAATTCCAAACGGCCTACGCGCCTGGATGAAGGTGCCGACACCGGAAACCATCAACGCCATGCTGATCAGGTAGGGCAGGTGGGCGGCCAGGCCCAGGGTGGAGCCGATGATCAGTGGCGGGGTGATGATGCCGACGAAGCTGGCGAGCACATGTTGCAGTGCCGCGAGCAAGGCGGGCAGTGGTTTGGGGCGGTCGTTGAGACCGTAGATCAGGTCGCTGGCGCTGGAGGATTCTGGTGGCATGGCATGTGGACTCAGGGCTGACGGTTCATGGTCCCTGTGCCTTGCAAAAAACTGTCCACTTGCTCAGGTTTTGTGTGGAGCCCGTATCAGCGGGTCGCGGCCAGGCTTTCGAGGAAGCTTTCCAGCACCAAATGAGGGCGACGGCCTTTGCGCGTGACCGAAGCCAGGCTTAAATCGTAAAAGCGTGTAGGCGGTTTCAGCGCACGCAGTCGGCCTTGTTGTACCCACAGACTGGCGTAGTGATCGGGCAGGTAGCCGATATAGCGCCCGGTAAGGATCAGGAAGGCCATGCCTTCGCGGTCGGACGCGCTGGCGGTGCAGTTGAGCGCCTGATAATGGGCCTGGATATCGGCGGGCAGGCGGAAGGTCGGTGCGATGGCGTCCTGGCTGTTGATGCGTTGATCGTCCAATTGTTTGTCGTCAGCGTAAAACAGCGGGTGGCCCACCGCGCAGTAGAGCAGCGAACGCTCGCTGTACAGGGGTTGGTATTCCAGGCCCGACAGGGCGCTGGCCTGGGGGACCACGCCGACATGCAGGCGCCCGTCGAGCACGCCTTGCTCAACTTCATTGGGGGCGATCATGCGGATCTGGATTTGCACGTCGGGGCCGCGCTCTTTCAACTGCGCCAGTGCATGGGTGATGCGCATATGGGGCAGGGTCACCAGGTTATCGGTCAGGCCGATGATCAGTTCGCCGCGCAGGTGTTGGTGCAGGCCGTTGACCTCGGTGCGGAAACTTTCCAGCGCACTTAACAGTTGCAGGGCCGATTGGTAGACCTCCCGGCCTTCTTCCGTCAGGGAGAAACCGGCGCGCCCGCGTTGGCACAGACGCAGGCCCAGGCGCTGCTCGAGATCGCTCATTTGCTGGCTGATCGCAGAGCGACCAATGCCCAGCACGGTTTCCGCCGCCGAGAAGCCTCCGCACTCCACCACGCTGCGGAAGATGCGCAACAGGCGGATATCGAAGTCGCTCACTTGGGCCAGCGGGTCGGGTCGGCGGCTGCTCATAGTTTAGTAAAAGCCTGACTGAAGGTTAGAAGAGTTGCATTTCCCAGACTTTATCCCCGTGGCAATTTAGCTGCAACAACGCTTTTCAATCCCGACGCTGCCTTTTGCCCTGCGAGGTTTTGCTGATGAACATGCCCGAAAACGCCCCATCCACCCTGGCCAGCCAGCTGAAGCTGGATGCTCACTGGATGCCTTACACCGCCAACCGCAACTTCCAGCGCGACCCGCGTCTGATCGTGGGGGCCGAAGGCAGTTGGTTGATCGATGACAAGGGGCGTCGGGTGTACGACTCGTTGTCGGGCCTGTGGACCTGCGGCGCGGGGCACACCCGCAAGGAAATCCAGGAAGCCGTCGCCAAACAACTTGGTACCCTGGATTACTCGCCGGGCTTCCAATACGGCCATCCTTTGTCCTTCCAGTTGGCGGAAAAGATCACCGATCTGACCCCCGGCAATCTGAACCATGTGTTCTTCACCGACTCCGGTTCCGAGTGCGCCGATACAGCAGTGAAGATGGTGCGTGCGTACTGGCGCCTAAAGGGCCAGGCGACCAAGACCAAGATGATCGGGCGTGCCCGTGGTTATCACGGGGTGAACATCGCCGGTACCAGCCTGGGTGGCGTCAACGGCAACCGGAAGATTTTTGGCCAGGCGATGATGGATGTCGATCACCTGCCCCACACGCTGCTGGCGAGCAATGCCTTCTCCCGCGGCATGCCGGAGCTGGGTGGTATTGCCCTGGCTGACGAGTTGCTCAAGCTGATCGAGTTGCATGATGCGTCGAACATTGCTGCGGTGTTCGTTGAGCCGATGGCAGGCTCGGCCGGGGTGCTCGTACCGCCGCAGGGCTACCTCAAGCGGCTGCGTGAGATCTGTGACCAGCACAATATCCTGCTGGTGTTCGACGAAGTGATCACCGGCTTTGGTCGTACCGGCTCGATGTTCGGTGCAGATAGCTTCGGTGTGACGCCGGACCTGATGTGCATCGCCAAGCAGGTCACCAACGGTGCGATTCCGATGGGGGCAGTGATTGCCAGCAGCGAGATCTATCAGACCTTCATGAACCAGGCGACGCCTGAGTACGCGGTGGAATTCCCACACGGCTACACCTACTCGGCCCACCCGGTAGCCTGCGCGGCCGGGCTGGCGGCATTGGATCTGCTGCAGAAGGAAAACCTGGTGCAGAGCGTGGCCGAAGTCGCACCGCACTTTGAGAATGCGCTGCATGGTCTCAAGGGCAGCAAGAACGTGATCGACATCCGTAACTACGGCCTGGCCGGTGCGATCCAGATCGCCCCGCGTGATGGGGATGCCATCGTGCGTCCATTCGAAGCGGGCATGGCGTTGTGGAAGGCCGGGTTCTATGTGCGCTTTGGCGGCGACACCCTGCAGTTCGGCCCAACCTTCAACAGCAAGCCGCAGGACCTGGATCGCTTGTTCGATGCCGTCGGCGAAGTGCTGAACAAGATCGACTGATTTCTCCTTCTATATAGAACAACAGCCTGGCGCGACGCGTGTCGCGCCTGTGGACAACTTTTCAGGAGCCTTGCATGAGCCTTATCCAGCATTTGATCAACGGCGAACTGGTCAACGACAGCGGTCGCAGCGCCGACGTTTACAACCCTTCTACTGGCCAGGTGATTCACCAGGTGCCATTGGCCAGCCGTGAAACCATTCAACAGGCTATCGACTCGGCCAAGGCCGCATTCCCGGCCTGGCGCAATACGCCGCCGGCCAAGCGCGCCCAGGTGATGTTTCGTTTCAAGCAATTGCTGGAGCAGAACGAAGCCCGTATCTCGCAGTTGATCAGTGAAGAACATGGCAAGACCCTGGAAGATGCTGCCGGTGAGTTGAAGCGCGGGATCGAGAACGTCGAGTACGCGTGTTCGGCGCCGGAGATCCTCAAGGGCGAGTACAGCCGTAACGTCGGCCCGAACATTGATGCCTGGTCCGACTTCCAGCCGCTGGGCGTGGTGGCCGGTATTACGCCGTTCAACTTCCCGGCCATGGTGCCGCTGTGGATGTATCCACTGGCGATCGTCTGCGGTAACTGCTTCATCCTCAAGCCATCGGAGCGCGATCCAAGCTCGACGCTGCTGATTGCCCAACTGTTGCAGGAAGCCGGTTTGCCCAAAGGTGTGTTGAGTGTGGTCCATGGCGACAAGGGCGCGGTGGATGCGCTGATCGAGGCGCCTGAGGTCAAGGCCTTGAGTTTTGTGGGCTCGACGCCGATTGCCGAGTACATCTATTCCGAAGCGACCAAGCGCGGCAAGCGCGTACAGGCGCTGGGCGGGGCGAAGAACCATGCGGTGCTGATGCCGGATGCGGATCTGGATAACGCCGTGAGCGCCTTGATGGGTGCCGCCTATGGCTCCTGCGGCGAGCGTTGCATGGCGATCTCGGTGGCGGTCTGTGTGGGTGACCAGGTGGCGGATGCATTGATTGCCAAGCTGGTACCGCAGGTCAAGGCACTGAAGATTGGTGCAGGTACTTCCTGTGGCTTGGACATGGGTCCACTGGTCTCTGCGCAGGCGCGGGACAAGGTCAGCGGCTATATAGAGGATGGTGTGTCTTCGGGCGCTGAGCTGGTGGTCGATGGGCGTGGCCTGAGCGTTGCCGGGAATGAAGACGGGTTCTTCCTGGGTGGCTGCCTGTTTGATCGCGTGACGCCCGAGATGCGCATCTATAAAGAAGAGATCTTTGGCCCAGTGCTGTGCGTCGTCCGGGTGAACAGCCTGGAAGCGGCGATGCAACTGATCAACGACCATGAATATGGCAACGGTACCTGCATCTTCACCCGTGACGGTGAGGCGGCGCGTCTGTTCTGTGACGAGATTGAAGTGGGCATGGTTGGGGTTAACGTGCCATTGCCGGTGCCGGTGGCTTATCACAGCTTTGGCGGCTGGAAGCGTTCGCTGTTTGGCGACCTGCACGCCTATGGGCCGGACGGTGTGCGTTTCTATACCCGTCGCAAGGCGATCACCCAGCGTTGGCCGCAGCGTGCCAGCCATGAAGCGTCGCAGTTTGCCTTCCCTAGTTTGTAAGGTTGGATGAGCAGAAGGCCGGCCCCTTGGGGCCGGCCTTTGCGTTTCTGGGCTTTTTTGATCGATATGACAGAAATGTGAAAGTAACGGTTGACGGCGAATTATATCTGTCTATAATTCGCCCCACTTCCGGCGCAGTCGAAACGGAAAACTCCTTGTTAAACAATGAGTTATGCGAGATTCGACAGCAAGTTGCTTCAGTTTATCGAAGCCAAAAGGAAGTTGAAAAAGAGGTGTTGACAGCAGCGTGTAACGCTG
>NZ_MIFU01000014.1:0-426 GCF_001855215.1 Pseudomonas sp. 06C 126
CTCCAGGGGCGCAGTCCGTATAGGGCCGAGGTCAGTTACGACATGACCAAGCGTCCACCACAGCCAATCCTCGACAGTCAAACAGGGACCAGCCCTCATGGCTGGATACCGGGCTGGATCAACAAGTACTGGAATGAAGACCCAGAACATCCACCGTTCAAGGCCGGTACAGGGATGATTCGCCGGCCCGATGTGGTGATCGTTAAGGATTCGACCAAGCCACCAACTCAGGACAACATCAAGCAAGTAGTGGAGATGAAATTTCCGCCTGATCCACCGAATACTCGACAGGCGCAGGGCTATGCAAAAATTGCTGGCAACAAAAACAAGGTCGTTGAGATGACATCCACCGAATGTGACTGTAGCCAGGAAAATCAGCAGTCCAACGTGCCAGTGGCGCAGCTTGGCTGGGCCGCAGCCATCGCT
>NZ_MIFU01000015.1:0-426 GCF_001855215.1 Pseudomonas sp. 06C 126
CTCCAGGGGCGCAGTCCGTATAGGGCCGAGGTCAGTTACGACATGACCAAGCGTCCACCACAGCCAATCCTCGACAGTCAAACAGGGACCAGCCCTCATCGCTGGATACCGGGCTGGATCAACAAGTACTGGAATGAAGACCCAGAACATCCACCGTTCAAGGCCGGGAAAGGGATGATTCGCCGGCCCGATGTAGTGATCGTCAAGGACGCCAGCAAGCCGCCAACTCAGGACAATATTAAGCAAGTGGTGGAGATGAAGTTTCCACCTGACCCTCCGAAAGTGGAGCAGGCGCAGGATTATGCAAACATAGCAGGCAACAAAAATAAGGTCGTTGAGATGACATCCACCGAATGTGACTGTAGCCAGGAAAATCAGCAGTCCAACGTGCCAGTGGCGCAGCTTGGCTGGGCCGCAGCCATCGCT
>NZ_MIFU01000016.1:0-422 GCF_001855215.1 Pseudomonas sp. 06C 126
GGTAGCTCGTCGGGCTCATAACCCGAAGGTCGTCGGTTCAAATCCGGCTCCCGCAACCAAACATCAAAAAAGGCTACTCGAAAGAGTGGCCTTTTTTGTGCGCGTCTATTTCCTCCCCCCTGTAGGAGCGAGCTTGCTCGCGAAGGTCGTCAACGATAACGCGCACATCCAGCATCAACCCGCCGCCCTTGAGCTTTTTGCGAGTAAGCTCGCGCCTACAGTGAAAACTCGTTTTCAATCGAGCACTTAGGCTGATTGGCAGTTATTTTGCCCTTTATGTCATTAACGGTTGACACCTCGTCGCTGCGCTGTAGAATGCCGCCCACAGACGCGGGATGGAGCAGTCTGGTAGCTCGTCGGGCTCATAACCCGAAGGTCGTCGGTTCAAATCCGGCTCCCGCAACCAAACATCAAAAAAGGCT
>NZ_MIFU01000017.1:0-411 GCF_001855215.1 Pseudomonas sp. 06C 126
GATAACAACCAGGTCATCACCATTGGCGTGAATCAGTCGAGCGGGACTGTCTCGGTTGTGGCTCCGGATGATGTTTACAAAGGTGATCAGACTGTTACGACCGGCATCGAAAAAGTCACCGGTGGCGAGCACTTCGAGAACCTGGTTCCAGGTACCGATAAAGTCACGACCGTCGTAACCGACACACCAGGCACCGATAACACCACTACCGTTACGTTGACGGCTCCGTCGGAAGTGAGTGAAGGCGGCACGATCACTTACACCGCCACCTTGAGCAACAAGGCTGACACCGACGTCACCCTGACGCTCGATAACAAACAAACCATCACCATCAAGGCCGGCGAAACCGTTGGTACTGTGATTGTTGATGCCCCTGGCGATGACGTGTTCATCGACAAGAGCACCCAGACC
>NZ_MIFU01000018.1:0-411 GCF_001855215.1 Pseudomonas sp. 06C 126
GAGATCGCCGGTGGTGAGGCGTTGGCCGGGCTGCTACGCAAAGGCAACGCCGGTTCCAACACCGCCGCTGACCACGTCACGGTCCTCGACCAGGCGTTGGACTCGCTACCGGCAGATCGGCGTCCTGACCCCGACGCCGAGGGCGCACCGGCGGTGGTGGTGCGCTGCGACACCGCCGGGGCCACCCATAAGTTCGCCCAGGCCTGCCGTGATCGCGGGGTCGGGTTCTCCTTCGGGTTTCCCGTCGATGCCCGGGTCTGGGATGCCGTGGACACCCTCAACCTCGCCGAGGGCTGGTACCCGGCGATCGACGCAGGCGGCGAGATCCGTGACGGGGCGTGGGTGGCCGAGGCCACTAGTCTGGTCAACCTGTGCACCTGGCCGGCCGGGACCCGGCTGGTGCTGCGAAAA
>NZ_MIFU01000019.1:0-409 GCF_001855215.1 Pseudomonas sp. 06C 126
GCGGCCTTTAGGGCCTCATCGCAGCATAAGTATCTACACAACTTTGCCGCAACGCCTAGATCCAGGCAGATGGCGCAGTTGTGGCGAGCGGGCTTGCCCCGCGCTGGGCTGCGAAGCAGCCCCAACAAGCCCACCGCGTTTCTTCAGATAAACCGCGATAGTCGGGTTTAGGGCTGCTTCGCAGCCCAGCGCGGGGCAAGCCCGCTCGCCACAGGAGAGTTCGTCAGTTTCTGAAAGTTGTGTAGATACTCATGCTCATCGCAGGCAAGCCAGCTCCCACATTTGACGGTGTTCACACATCAACATGTGGGAGCGGGCTTGCCCGCGATAGCCATGTCACGCCCGCCGCAAAAACGCCTGATGCATCTCGTCCAACGTCTCAAAATGCCAGCGCGGCGCCTGCGCACTC
>NZ_MIFU01000020.1:0-400 GCF_001855215.1 Pseudomonas sp. 06C 126
CCATTCCCCTCGGTATATCTGGCAGAGCGTGGTGAGGCTGTTGGGGCGGCTTTGCCGCCCAGCGCGGGGCAAGCCCGCTCGCCACAAGAAAAGCCAGTGTTGGCAGCGAGTTCCAGGGTGCTGCATGGACCTCTGTGGCAAAGGGGCTTGTCCCCCGCTGGGCTGCGCAGCAGGCCCAAAACCACTCCCCTCGGTGTATCTGGTAGAACGTGGTGAGGGTGTTGGGGCGGCTTTGCCGCCCAGCGCGGGGCAAGCCCGCTCGCCACAAGAAAAGCCAGTGGTGGGCAGCGAGTTCCAGGGTGCTGCATAGACCTCTGTGGCAAGGGGGCTTGTCCCCCGCTGGGCTGCGCAGCAGGCCCAAAACCATTCCCCTCGGTGTATCTGGTAGAACTTGGTGAGG
>NZ_MIFU01000021.1:0-397 GCF_001855215.1 Pseudomonas sp. 06C 126
CTAGGGGGCTTGTCCCCCGCTGGGTTGCAACGCAGCCCCAAAACCAGCCATCCCGGTATATCTGGCAGACCGTGGTGAGGCTATTGGGGCGGCTTCGCCACCCAGCGCGGGGCAAGCCCGCTCGCCACGAAAAGCCAGCTGTTCACCCCCCTGTGGCTAGGGGGCTTGTCCCCCGCTGGGTTGCGTAGCAACCCCAAAACCAGCCACCTCGGTATATCTGGCAGAACGGGGTGAGGCTATTGGGGCGGCTTCGCCGCCCAGCGCGGGGCAAGCCCGCTCGCCACGAAAAGCCAGCTGTCCCCCCCCTGTGGCTAGGGGGCTTGTCCCCCGCTGGGTTGCAACGCAGCCCCAAAACCAGCCATCCCGGTATATCTGGCAGACCGTGGTGAGGCTATTG
>NZ_MIFU01000022.1:0-395 GCF_001855215.1 Pseudomonas sp. 06C 126
AGGCCCTGACCATCAGCGGCATGCAGGCCAACGGCAAGGTATATGACGGCAACAACCTCGCCAGCCTCAGCGGTGGTGCGTTGGATGGTTTGGTGGGCAGCGAAACCCTCGGCGTCACCGGCCTTAGCGCGACATTCAGTGATAAAAACGCCGGCACCGGCAAGACCGTAACCGCCAGCGGCGCCACCCTGGTCAATGGCAGCAACGGCGGCCTGGCGAGCAACTACAGCCTTAGCAATCCTGTGGGCTTGAGCGCCGATATCAGCGCCAAGGCCCTCACCATCAGCGGCATGCACGCCAACGGCAAGGTATATGACGGCAACAACCTCGCCAGCCTCAGCGGTGGTGCGTTGGATGGTTTGGTGGGCAATGAAACCCTCGGCGTCACCGGCCTT
>NZ_MIFU01000023.1:0-390 GCF_001855215.1 Pseudomonas sp. 06C 126
CTTGCCCCGCGCTGGGTGGCGAAGCCGCCCCAAAACCTGCTGGCTCGGTATGTCTGAAACAACTGCGGTGCCTGGAGTGGGGCTGCTCCGCAGCCCAGCGCGGGGCAAGCCCGCTCGCCACAACAAGCGCGCTGGCCACAAGAAATCTGCAGTCCAAGAAAACTGCTGTGCTGCAGCCCCCCAAACTCCCGACGTGCCGCCGCCCTCCCTGTGGCGAGCGGGCTTGCCCCGCGCTGGGTGGCGAAGCCGCCCCAAAACCTGCTGGCTCGGTACATCTGAAACAACAGCGGTGCCTGGAGTGGGGCTGCTACGCAGCCCAGCGCGGGGGAAGCCCGCTCGCCACCACAAGCGCGCTGGCCGCAAGAAATCTACAGTCCAAGAAAACTGCTG
>NZ_MIFU01000024.1:0-154679 GCF_001855215.1 Pseudomonas sp. 06C 126
CGATAAACTGAAGCAACTTGCTGTCGAATCTCGCATAACTCATTGTTTACCAAGGAGTTTTCCGTTTCGACTGCGCCGGAAGTGGGGCGAATTATAGACTTCCTGATTCTGCGGTCAAGGACTAATTACACTTTTGTTGCAGATGGTGCTTTTTTAGCCATAAGACGGGGGATTCGACGCATCACAGGCGGGATCCGCAGGAGCAAGAGCAACGCGCCTATAGAAGCATAGATAGCCCACTCCTTCAGATCAGCCCGTACGATCCAAAGCATATGCAATAAACCAAGCCCCAGAATCACGTACACCAAGCGATGCAGCTTCTTCCAACGGCTACCCAACCGACGCTGGCTGTAGCGATTGGAGGTCACCGCCAACGCCAGCAAACACAGGAAACCCAACGCCCCCACAATAATGTAGGGCCGCTTGCGTAACTCCACGCCCAATTGCGACCAATCCAACCCCAGGATAAATACGCAGTAAGCCGCGAGGTGCAGCACCACATAGGCAAAACACCACAACCCCAGCTGTCGGCGCACAGCGATCCACCCAGCCCAACCGCTGAGCTTTTGCAGAGGCGTCATCCCCAGGGTGACCAGCAACAGGATCAGCGTCCCCAACCCCAGGCGATCAACCAGCACTTTGCCGGGATCAGGCCCCAAGACCAAACTCCAGGCCTCATACAACCAATACAACGGCCACACCGCCGCTGCTATAAAGACGCCAACGCGCCAGATTGGGTAACGCATCAATAGTTCTTCCGCAGATCAAGACCCGTATAAAGAGAGGCGACCTCTTCCGAGTAACCGTTGAACATCTGCGTCTCGCGCACATTCGGGCTGAATAAACCACTGGGCAGGCGTCGTTCTCGCGCCTGGGTCCAGCGCGGATGGTCGACCGTAGGATTCACATTCGCATAAAACCCATACTCATCCGCCGCAATGCTTTGCCAGGTAGTTTTCGGCTGCTCACTTACCAGGCTGATCCGCACAATAGACTTCACACTCTTGAAACCATACTTCCATGGCACCACCAAACGCAGCGGCGCACCGTTCTGGTTGGGCAACTCACGCCCATACATGCCCACTGCCAGGATCGCCAGAGGGTTCATCGCTTCATCCAAGCGCAACCCTTCTACATAAGGCCAGTCGATCAGGCCGAAGCTCGAACGCTGGCCCGGCATGCTCTTGGGGTCTTGGAGGGTTTCAAAGCGGATGTACTTGGCCTTGGAGGTCGGCTCAACCTGCTTCAGCAGGGCTGATATGGGGAACCCCATCCAGGGAATGACCATCGACCAAGCCTCGACACAGCGCAGACGATAGATCCGCTCCTCTAACTGGTACGGTTTCATGAAGTCTTCCAAGGCGTAACGCCCTGGTTTTGCAACCTCGCCATCAATTACGACACTCCACGGCTCGGTCTTGAGCGACCCGGCATTTGCGGCAGGGTCGCCCTTGTCGGTACCGAACTCATAGAAGTTGTTGTAGTGGGTCGCATCTTTGAACGGGGTGATGGCTTCGTCTTTTACCGTCACTGCCTGCCATTGCGTACCTGGAAGCTTTTCGGCGAACCAGCCAGGCGCCTTGCCGGGCTCGACATCAGCATAACGCGCAGTGTCAGCCGCACTCGCCCAACGCGGCAGGCTACTGGCCGCAATACCGGCAAGCGCGCCACCGAGCAAACTGCGACGGGAGAAATAGAGGGATTCTGGGGTGACATCCGATTCGTGGCAGTCGGACGCTTTGGGCAATTTGATTAACATGGCAACTCCGCAGCATTGGAGAACTGATGCACCAATAGACTGCGGAGTATGGGGGAAATTACATTAAGGCAATGTTTTGTCCCGGCGAAGATGCAACAGGTACTGAACCGGACCCGAAGCGGCATATACCAGGAACGCCAGCAGCAGAATCCGCGGCGGATCGCTGAAGACGACCGCGAAAACCAGCACCACCACCAGAATTGCCACGAAAGGCACCCGCCCCTTCAGGTCGAACTCCTTGAAGCTGTTGTACTTGATGTTGCTGACCATCAGCATGCCAGCCGCCGCGACCATCAAGGCTACCAGGAACGACATCTTCGACCCCTGGATACCATAGTCACTGAACGCCCAGACAATACCCGCCACCACACCTGCCGCAGCAGGGCTGGCCAGGCCAATGAAGTAGCGCTTGTCGGCAGTGCCTACCTGGGTATTGAAGCGCGCCAGACGCAACGCAGCTCCCGCCACATAGATGAAGGCAACCATCCAGCCAACCTTGCCCATATCCCCCAGCGCCCAGGCAAACGCCAACAACGCAGGTGCGACACCAAAGGCAACCATGTCCGACAGCGAGTCGTACTCGGCACCGAAGGCGCTTTGGGTATTGGTCATCCGCGCCACGCGCCCATCAAGGCCGTCGAGCACCATGGCCACGAAGATCGCGATGGCGGCAAAACCGAAATATTTGCTGGCACTCGCCGCATCACCTGCCGCCAATGCGCTCTGGGCACTCATGGAATTGATGATGGAGTAGAAACCGGCAAACAGGTTCGCCGTGGTGAACAGGTTGGGCAGAAGATAGATGCCACGATGCCGGACCTTGCGGCCTTCCGCGTCATGCCCTTCTTCGACATGCTCATCGATCGGTAGCAGGCTTTCGGCGTCAGAGGCCTGGCTTGGCTCTTCGGGACGTTCGCTCATGGACTTTACCTTGCAACGGTGTGAAAAAATTCGACAGACACTTGCGGCGAGTGTTCGCCCGCAAACGATGCAGCTTTATACCAGAACCAGCCCTCAAACGAAAAAACGCGGCCTAGGCCGCGTTTTCACTTGATACGTACGACTTAGTTCTTGGCTTTGTCGACGATCTTGTTGGCACCGATCCACGGCATCATGGAGCGCAGTTGCTCGCCGATGATTTCGATACCGTGAGCGGCGTTGTTACGACGCTTGGCGGTCATCGAAGGGTAGCCGGTTGCGCCTTCGCTGATGAACATTTTGGCGTACTCGCCGTCCTGAATACGTTTCAGGGCGTTGCGCATGGCCTGACGGGATTCGGCGTTGATCACTTCCGGGCCGGTCACGTACTCGCCGTATTCAGCGTTGTTGGAGATCGAGTAGTTCATGTTGGCGATACCGCCTTCGTACATGAGGTCAACGATCAGCTTCAGTTCGTGCAGGCACTCGAAGTAGGCCATTTCCGGCGCGTAGCCAGCTTCAACCAGGGTTTCGAAACCGGCTTTTACCAGCTCGACGGTACCACCGCACAGAACAGCCTGCTCGCCGAACAGGTCGGTTTCGGTCTCGTCCTTGAAGGTGGTTTCGATGATGCCGGTACGACCACCACCAACGCCAGCAGCGTAGGACAGTGCAACGTTCTTGGCGTTGCCCGAGGCGTCCTGGTAGATCGCGATCAGGTCAGGGATACCGCCGCCCTTGACGAACTCGGAACGCACGGTGTGGCCCGGTGCTTTCGGCGCGATCATGATCACGTCGAGGTCAGCGCGCGGTACAACCTGGTTGTAGTGGATCGCGAAGCCGTGGGAAAAGGCCAGGGTAGCGCCCTTCTTGATGTTCGGTTCGATTTCGTTCTTGTACAGCGCGGACTGGAACTCGTCCGGGGTCAGGATCATGACCAGGTCGGCAGCAGCAACAGCAGAAGCAACGTCAGTCACTTTCAGGCCATGAGCCTCGGCCTTGGCAACGGTCGCCGAGCCTTTGCGCAGGCCAACAGTCACGTCAACGCCGGAGTCTTTCAGGTTGCACGCTTGAGCGTGGCCCTGGGAGCCGTAGCCGATGATGGCGACTTTTTTGCCCTGGATGATCGACAGGTCACAATCTTTTTCGTAATAAACTTTCATGAGGTTCCTCTATATATCCAGGCCGTAAGGCCATTCACTAATTTGGGTTAGATGCTGAGTACTTTGTCGCCACGGGCAATCCCGGTGACACCACTGCGTACGGTTTCCAGAATCGAGGCCGTCCCGATCGACTGGATGAAGCTGTCCAGCTTGTCGCTTGTACCGGTCAGTTGCACGGTATAAACACTGGCGCTCACATCGACGATCTGCCCGCGATAAATATCGGTGGTGCGTTTGATCTCGGCACGTTGGGCACCCGTGGCCTTGACCTTGACCAGCATCAGCTCGCGCTCGATGTGGGCACTTTCCGACAGATCGACCAGCTTGACCACTTCGATCAGCTTGTTGAGGTTCTTGGTGATCTGCTCGATCACCTCATCGTGACCCACGGTAGTCAACGTCAGGCGCGACAGGGTCGGGTCTTCGGTCGGAGCCACGGTCAGGCTTTCGATGTTGTAGTTGCGTTGCGAAAACAGGCCGACCACACGAGACAGAGCGCCGGGTTCGTTCTCCAGAAGCAGGGAGATAATGTGCCGCATGATTAGGTTCGCTCCGTCTTGTTCAGCCACATGTCGCGCATAGAGCCGTCTTTGATCTGCATCGGGTAGACGTGCTCGCTGGTGTCGACCTGGATGTCGATGAACACCAGGCGATCCTTCATGGCGAACGCCTCTTCCATCTTCGGCTTCAGATCCTTCAAATCAGTGATGCGCATGCCGACATGGCCATAGGCTTCAACCAGCTTGACGAAATCAGGCAGCGATTCCATGTAGGAATGGGAGTGACGGCTGTTGTAGCTCATGTCCTGCCACTGGCGAACCATGCCCAGTACACCGTTGTTCAGGCAGACGATCTTCACCGGCAAGCCATACTGCAGGCAGGTCGACAGCTCCTGGATGTTCATCTGGATACTGCCCTCACCGGTCACGCACGCAACGTCGGTGTCGGGGAAGCTCAGCTTCACACCCATGGCCGCAGGGAAACCAAAGCCCATCGTGCCCAGGCCACCGGAGTTGATCCAGCGGTTAGGCTTGTCGAACTTGTAGTACTGCGCGGCGAACATCTGATGCTGGCCCACGTCGGAGGTCACAAAGGCGTCGCCCTTGGTCACTTCGCACAGGGTTTCGATCACGGTCTGTGGTTTGATGATGCTGCCGTCGCCCTTGTCGTAAGGGAACAGGCCGCGGTCACCACGCCATTCGTCGATCTGCTTCCACCAACTGGCAACGGACTCCTTGTTCGGCGTCTCGCCAATGTCCTTGAGCGCGGCGACCATTTCGGTCAATACGCTTTCCACTGGACCTACGATCGGCACGTCGGCCTTGATGGTCTTGGAGATGGACGCCGGGTCGATGTCGATGTGGATGATTTTGGCATTAGGGCAGAACTTGCTCGCGCCGTTGATCACCCGGTCATCGAACCGCGCACCCACGGCCAAAATCACGTCGGCATGGTGCATGGTCAGGTTGGCCGTGTAGCTGCCGTGCATGCCGAGCATGCCGACGAACTGACGATCCGAACCCGGGAAGGCACCGAGGCCCATCAAGGTGTTGGTCACTGGCAGGTTAAGCATCTTGGCCAGTTCGGTCAGCGGTGCGGAACCGCCGCCCAGGATCACGCCACCACCCGAGTACAGCACCGGACGCTTGGCCGCCAGGAGCATTTCTGCGGCCTTGCGGATCTGCCCCGAGTGCCCACGAACGGCCGGGCTGTAGGAACGCAGCTTGGCTTTCTTGGGGAAGACGTATTCGAATTTTTCCGCCGGGTTGGTCATGTCTTTCGGGATATCGACCACCACAGGCCCCGGGCGACCGGACTGTGCGAGGTAGAAGGCCTTTTTCATGACGTCCGGGATCTCCGACGGATGCTTGATCATGAAGCTGTGTTTCACGATCGGCCGGGAGATACCGATCATATCGGTTTCCTGGAATGCATCGGTACCAACCATGGTGCTAGGCACCTGGCCGGAAATGATCACCATCGGAATGGAGTCCATATAAGCAGTCGCGATGCCGGTAATGGCATTGGTTGCGCCTGGGCCGGACGTTACCAGCACCACGCCGGCTTTACCGGTGGCACGGGCGTAACCGTCAGCCATATGGGTCGCGGCCTGTTCGTGGCGAACCAGGATGTGGGTAACACCAGGTTCCTTGAACAGTGCGTCGTAGACATGCAGCAGAGCACCACCTGGGTACCCGTAGATATAGTCGACGCCTTCGTCACGCAAAAAGCGGACGAGCATCTCACCACCAGATAAAAGCTCCACGTTGTTCACCTCTAAAACGCCAGAATACCGTCCGTTGAAAACCGACGGGTCTTAATAGGTTTACTTCTCAACAGAGCATGAGCGACGGTGGTCGCCGACTACGTCAGCACTGACTGAGCAAGTATTGGGATCGTCCCAAGTGTTGCGGGCTTTTCCCACCCAGCGCGAGGTAACGCGTTGCGGGTGTAACAGGTCGGCGCGGATGTGCGCCTCATGATCTGCTGAGCGGGCCTGCTTCTGGCAGTCCCGATACAGCGGACTTTGGATTCTTCTGTTTCAGCCCCTTCAAGTCAAGCAATAATTGCGCTTTTTTCCAAGTAAGCGCATGAGAACGAAGAAGAAAGGGGTTTGAGGAGGGATAAAACTCGCCTGAATGTCGTCAAGCGGTAGAAATGTGCGCAAGACTGCCGGAAAACCCGGCAGTCAGGCAATTAACGAGCGTCGACGATCAGTTGGTCGAACTTTTTCAGCGCATTGCGCAAGCCGAGGCTCTCGCGCGGACGATCGGCGTAGACCATCTCGGCCATCTCCAGGATTCCCGACGCATTGGGCAGCGGCAAGTCCTGTTCCAGGATCTGTTTCATCCGGGCCAGGAAAATCCACTGCAACCACTGGTGAAAATCCAGGGTATCGACAGAAAACGGCTCGACGCTGCTCAGCGCCTCGACACTGGGAGACACATCATCCCACCAGCCCTGCACACGCAGTTCACGCTCAATCAACAACAACTGTTCGGCAATCGCCGGAAAACGCGAATCCATCAGAGGCTGACCTTGGCTTTTTGCCGGGCCTGGGCGGCGCCGGCAGCATCACCTTGCGCGGCACGTGCATCACCAATCAAGGCCCACAGGCTGGCCTGCAGATCAGGACGACCGTTGGCCATGGTCAAGCCACGACGGGCGAACTGTTCAGCTTGTGGCGCGTCACCCTGGGCCATGCGCACTTGCGCCAGACGGTAGAGCACCTGCGGCTCACGTGGTGCAACACGCTGGGCGCGCTCGAGGCTGGACGATGCGCCGTTCAAGTCGCCACCGGCCTGCTGTTGCTGCGCGGTGGTGAGCAAGGCCAGGACCGGGCCGTCCAACTGCTCGTCGGCAGACAAGCCGCCAGCATTGGCCGAAGGAATCCCGCTCGGTGTCGACGGCATGTTGTAGGAACCCTGGTTGATCGGCGCCGTATCAATCGGCGCGGAATTCGACGGCCCAGGTGTAATCGGGCCCGGCGTCCAAGGCGCGGAGCTGATCGGCGCTGACGTGGTGGCGCCTCCGCCAGGGACCATCACTACCACGCCAGAATCCTGCGGCACGGCCTGGGTCGTGGCAGGGTTGGGACGGGTGGTCACGGTCTGGCGAAAGCCGCCATTGGCCGAAATCCGATCATTGTTGGACACAGCCGTGCCGGAATCCACCACAGGGATGGAGCCGCGCTGCACGCTGGAGCAACCACTGAGCAAAGCTAACGTTGTAATAGCCGGAATCAACCACTTGTTCACTTGAAATCCTCTTTGCTTAATTCATCCAGCCCTTGACCCAATCCATCACCGAATCCGCGTCTGTGGGCACACCTGTGCCACACGGAGCGCCGGCTGGCGGTTCGCTGCCGCGAATATACGGCATCTGCACCGCGCCCGGACAGTTGGCATCGGAGCCCTGGCCGGTATGGGGGTCGATCCAGGCCTGAACGATATTGTCAGGTTGTGGCATGTTCAGTGGCAGCGGGTCGGCCTTGCGCATAAAGCTGGTCCAGACCTGCAACGCGCCGGTCGCGCCGGTAAAGGGTGTCTTGCCGTTGTCATCGCGCCCCAGCCATACCACCGCAAGCAGGTCCTGGCTGAAACCGGCGAACCAACTGTCACGGGAATCGTTACTGGTACCGGTTTTGCCAGCCAGCGTCAGGTTGCCCGGCAGTGAGCTATACACCGACCGCCCGGTACCTTCGCGCATGACGCGCTGCATGGCGTTCTGGATCAGGTAGATGGAGGCCGGATCAAAGCGCTGCTCGATCTGGAACGGGTAGCGCTTGAGCGGTTCGCCTTCCGCCGTGAGCACACTACGGATCCCGCGCATCGGCGTATTGAAACCACCGTTGGCGAGGGTCTGGTACATGGTTGCCACTTCCATCGGGCTCAAGCCCCCCGCGCCCAGCAACATCGACGGGAACGCCGGGAACTCGCGGCTGACGCCCAGCCGCGCCAGCGTCTTGAGCACATTCGGCACACCCAGTTCCAGGCCAAGCCGCGCCGTGGACAGGTTGTAGGAATGCGCCAGCCCCTGGTACAGGAATACGGTGCCGTGGGAGCGACGATCATAGTTCTGCGGCTTCCACACCTGGCCGTCGGCGCCCTTGACCGAAAACGCTTCGTCGGATAGCCAACTGGTCAGGGTGTATTTGCTCGGTTTTTCCAGCGCGGTGAGGTACACCGCCGGCTTGATCAGCGAGCCAATCGGCCGCACGGCATCCAGCGCCCGATTGAAACCGGCGAAGCTGGCCTGGCGGCTGCCGATCATGGCCTGGACCTCACCGGTTTCCGGATTGGTCACCACCATGGCGGCTTCGACTTCGTCCGAGCCTTTACGCCCGGCCAGGCGCTTGAAGGTATCGCTGACCGAGGCTTCGGCCTTCATCTGCAGAATCGGGTCGAAACTGGTAAAGATCCGCAGGCCTTCTTCGGTCAAGTCTTCGTCGCGATAGTCTTCGCGCAACTGGCGTTTGACCAGGTCGATAAAGCCGGGGAAGGAGCTGTCGGCCAACTTGCCACGGGTGGTGACACCCAGGGGCATCTTCTTCGCAGCAGCAACCTGTTCAGCGGTCGCAACGCCCTGCTGCTCCAGCACATCAAGCACCAGGTTGCGGCGCTCCAGGGCCCGTTCCGGGTTGCGGCGCGGGTTGTAATAGGACGGTCCCTTGACCATGCCCACCAGCAGCGCCACCTGGTGCAGCTTGAGCTCGGACAATGGCTGGCCGAAGAAGAACTGGCTGGCCAGGCCGAAACCGTGCACCGCGCGCTGACCATCCTGGCCGACGAACACCTCGTTGAGGTAGGCCTCCAGAATCTCCTGCTTGCTGTAATGCAACTCCAGCAGCATCGCCATCATGGCTTCGGTGAGTTTACGGGTCAGGCTGCGTTCGCTGGTCAGGTAGAAGTTCTTGACCAATTGTTGCGTCAGGGTACTGCCGCCCTGGGTCATCCGCCCACCCGAGGTGTTGACCCAGATGGCGCGGGCGATGGACTTGGGCGATACGCCCCAGTGGCTATAGAAATCCCGGTCTTCGACCGCAACCAGGGTTTCCAGCAGATACGGCGGCACCTGATCGATCTTGATCAGGATGCGATCTTCAAGGTTCTTCGGGTAAATCCCGCCGATCAACAATGGCTCAAGGCGCACCACCGGCAGCTTGCCGCCATTGAGTGCAGAAAGCTCAGCCACGTAGTCCCCGGAGAAGCGCACGCGCACCGGCTGCGCCTTTTCGAGGCCCTCGTAGAACTGGAAGCCGCGGGTGTTCAGATCCACGGTATTGCCGCTGACCGCCGCCGCCCCCGGACCATTGGCCACGGCTTCGCGCCGGTAGCCCAACGCATCGAGTTCGGTGAGGAAGTCGGCCTTGCTCAGCTTCTGGCCGGTAAACAGTTCCAGCGGGCGAGCGTAGACCTTCGCCGGGATGGTCCAGCGTTTGCCAGAGAACTTCTCCTGCACCACCGCATCGAGGTAGACCGCGATGCCGGCGATCACCACCAGGCCCACCAGGCCGAGCTTGAGCGCCCAGCCCAACCAGGGGCGCAGGCTGCGGGAAGGAGGTTTTTTACGGGAACGGGGAGATCGAGTACGAGTCATGGCGGCGGATTATACGCACTTTATTGATGATCAACATGAACCGGACGGCGGTTTGCATGACCGGCTTGAGCGGCCATAATGCGCTCCATTATTTTCCCAGACTCCGAAGGATCGCCCGTGAGCCAGCCCCTGATTGCCGCCCTGCAAAACCCGGCCCTGTTTCCTCATCCGGTCGAAACGTTTCAAGTCATCGAAACCCATATTTCCTGGGTCCTGCTCACCGGTCCCTTTGCCTATAAAATCAAGAAGCCGGTGAACTTCGGCTTCCTCGACTTCACCCAACTGGATGCCCGCGCCCACTTCTGCAACGAAGAGCTGCGCCTGAACCAACGCCTGACGCAAGATTTGTATCTTGAAGTGTTGCCGATCACCGGCAGCGTTGAAGCACCGCAACTGGGCGGCGAAGGCCCCGCCATCGAACATGTGCTGAAAATGCGCCAGTTCCCGCAAAGCCAACTGCTGAGTACCTTGCAGGCCAACGGCGAGCTGACCAGTGGCCACATTGATGAGATGGCTAGCCAGATTGCGCAATTTCACCTGAACGCGCCCAAGGTTCCCGAGGCACATCCGGCCGGCACCCCGAACGAAGTGATGGCGCCGGTGCGGCAAAACTTCGAGCAGATTCTTCCGTTCCTCAGCGACAAGGCCGACCTGGCCCAACTGGAAGCACTGCAAGCCTGGGCCGAGAGCAGCTTTGAACGCCTCAAGCCCCTGCTGGAGCAGCGCAAGCTCAATGGTTTTATCCGCGAGTGCCACGGTGATATCCACCTGGGCAACGCGACCATGATCGACGGGCACGTGGTGATCTTCGATTGCATCGAGTTCAACGAACCGTTCCGCTTTACCGACGTATGCGCCGACACCGGCTTCCTGGCCATGGATCTGGAAGACCGTGGTCTCAAGTCCCTGGCCCGGCGTTTTATCAGCCAATACCTGGAGCTGACCGGCGACTACCAGAGCCTGGAGCTGCTGAACTTCTACAAAGCCTACCGCGCGCTGGTCCGCGCCAAGGTCGCGCTGTTCAGCATGCCGTCCGAGGCAACTCCGGTCGAACGTGCAACCACCCTGCGTCAATACCGCAACTACGCCAACCTGGCCGAAAGCTACAGCACCATCCCCTCGCGCTTCCTGGCAATTACCCATGGCGTGTCGGCGACCGGCAAGAGCCATGTGGCGATGCGCCTGGTGGACGCGCTGGGCGCCATTCGCCTGCGCTCGGATGTCGAGCGTAAACGCCTGTTCGGCGAGCAGCAGGTGGAGAACACCCCGCAAGCCGGGATCTATGCCTCGGACGCCAGTGCCGCGACCTACGCCCGCCTGAATACCCTCGCCGAAACCGTGCTGCGCGCAGGCTTCCCGGTGGTCCTGGACGCAACCTACCTCAAACGCGAGCAACGAGACGCTGCCGCCAAAGTCGCAGAAGCCACCGGCGCGCCATTCCTGATCCTGGATTGCAATGCACCGCAAGCGGTTATCGCTAGCTGGCTGGCAAAACGTCAGGCAGATAAAAACGATCCGTCCGACGCCACCCTGGCGGTCATTGAACAGCAGCAAGCCAGCCGTGATGCCCTGGGCGCCGAAGAGCTGCTGCTGAGCAAGCGGGTCGAAACCAATGAGAGCGGGACGCTGGACGCGCTGGTTGCCCATGTTCGCCAGCACCTGCCAGGGTTGTAAGAAATATTTCCTGGCCGTGATGCCGTTAACAGCTCACGGCCGGAAATAGTGGCACTATAATGGCATTATAAGTCCAACAGGAGATGCCGCCATGGGCCAGCCGAAGCTGCTTGATACCCCGCTCTACGCGCTGCTGCATAAAGATGACATCCGTGGCTTCAATCAGGAGCGCCCCAAGGATGGCGTCATAGATATGCGCGGCGGCGACTTCCGTGGGCTCGACCTGCGTCACCTGGACGCCGAGGGCGTGGATTTTACCGACGCCTATTTCCGTTCTGCCGACCTACGTGGCCTGGACTTGCGCGACTGCGCGCTGGAAGGCGCGAGCTTGGCCCATGCGCAGATCTCGGGCACTTACTTCCCCCCAGAACTGAGCGCTGACGAGATCCTCATGTCGGTCAATTTCGGCACTCGCCTGCGTTACCGCACCCGCTGACCATACACCTTGATACCCAGCTGCTCGCAATGCGGGCTGGGGGCCAGCACCTGCCACCGTCAAAATTCCAGCGTCAGCCTTAGAAGCGTTTACGTCGTTTCTGAGCAAACAACTACGCTTTTCCTACTGAGCGCTACACTCCTTTCAGGCTTGCCTGGTCACGATACCCACCGAACCATTCGGCCGTCGCAAGGAGGCTTGATGAATGATGAGCTGCAACACCTGAAAAACCTTGGCAAGACCTCGGCGCAATGGCTGCATGCGGTGGGCATTCATAGCGCTTCGGACCTGCGTCGCCTGGGCGCGGTAGACGCCTACCGGGCGGTACGTACCCGCGGCTTCCGGGCTTCAAAGGTCCTGCTGTATGCCATCGAGGGCGCATTGATGGACGTGCATTGGAACGATATTCCTACCGAGCGCAAGGAAGCCTTGAATCGCCAATTGGAAGCGTTGTCGGCACGCAATAAGAACTGAGAAGAGCCAAAGCCCAGTGTTTGCGGGGATTCCAAACAAGCGTTTGAGGAAAACCTTCCAGGGTGCAAAAACAAATGTTGACTCTCAAATGAGAATCGTTATGATTATCACAACTGGTCGCGAGATCAGCCGATAACTGAAAGACCATTGGTTCGGACTCTCAGATTATCTCCTCATCAGGCTAATCACGGTTATTTGACCCGGCTCTTGCCGGGTCTTTTTTTGCCTGCGTTTTATGGCCCAGGCACATGAGTGCATTCCTTGGGGGAGCTGGCAAGCCGGCTCCTACCGTTTTTAGCGGGCGATGATCAGTGGATGGCCTAGTTCAGGATGGGGCTGCACTAGCACATCCAGGCCAAACACTGCCTTGAGCAACTCAGGACGCAACACTTGCGTCGGCGTATCCAGGGCATGGGGGCGGCCATTCTCCAGCAGCAGGATGCGGTCGCAGTAGCGCGCCGCCAGGTTCAAGTCGTGGAGGATCACCAGCACGGCGGCACCACGGTCGGCGAAGCTGCGGATGGCCTGCAAGGTGGTGTGCTGGTGCAAGGGGTCAAGCATCGAGGTCGGCTCATCGAGCAATAACGTCTGCCCCGCCTCGCCCGGCCATAATTGCGCCAGCACCCGCGCCAGGTGCACGCGCTGGCGCTCACCGCCGGACAGGGCCAGGTAGCTACGCCCACTCAAATGGCCTACATCGGCAGCGCGTAAGGCCGCTTCGATGATTTCATCGTCGCGTACCCGCCCGCTTTGGTGGGGCAAGCGCCCCATGCCCACCACTTCCTCGACGCGAAATGCAAAATCCAGGGTCGACACCTGGGGCAGCACCGCCAGCCGCTGTGCCCGTTGCGCGCCCTGCCAATCCTTGAGCTCGCGTTCGTCCAGCCAGACTCGCCCTTCATCCGGATGCAATTGCGCGCACAACGCGCCCAGCAAGGTACTTTTACCCGCTCCATTGGGGCCCAACACACCCAATACTTCACCCGGCCGAAGGTCAAGGGTCACATCGGCCAGTACGGTTTTGCGACCGCGGCGGATCTGCAGGTTTTCCACTCGCAGCATCAGGCGCGTCCTCGCAACAGCAGGTAGAGAAAAAACGGAGCACCGATAAAGGCGGTAACAATGCCGATGGGCAACTCAGCCGGTGCCAGCGCCAGGCGGGCCACCAGATCGGCGAACAGCAACAGACTCGCACCCGCCAGTACCGAGGCCGGCAGGAGCACGCGATGATCCGGCCCCGCCAATAGCCGCACCAGGTGCGGCACCACCAGCCCGACAAAACCGATCAGCCCTGCAGCAGCGACCGCTGCGCCCACCCCAAGGGCCGTGCAAAACACCAGTTCGCGCTTGAGCCCCTCGACATTGATCCCCAGATGGCTGGCCTCCGATTCGCCCAGGAGCAAGGCATTGAGCGCCTTGGCCCGGCGCGGCAGCCATAGCGCCACGCCCGCACTTACCAGCAGCAACGGCCACAACCGCGAGTAGCTGGCGCCATTGAGGCTGCCCAGGTTCCAGAACGTCAGGGTGCGCAAAGTGGCGTCATCCGCCAGGTAGGTGAACAGGCCCACCGCCGAAGCCGCCAGGGCGGTCAAGGCGATGCCGGCCAAGAGCATGGTTGCAACATTGGTCTGGCCGTCGCGACGCCCCAGGCGATACACCAGTGCAGTCACACCCAAACCACCAAGAAATGCACACAGCGACAGCAGATACGGCCCCACCGCGTCCGGCAGGCCACCGAAAGCCGCGCCGCCGACGATGGCCACCGCGGCCCCCAGCGCAGCCCCACTGGACACCCCGACCAGCCCCGGGTCGGCCAACGGGTTACGGAACAACCCCTGCATGGCCACCCCCGACAGCGCCAGCACCCCGCCAACCGCCAGCCCCAGCAACGTGCGCGGCAGGCGGATCTGGCCAAGAATCAGTTCAGCCTGCTCCAGGCCCTGGGCCTCGATGGGCACGCCCAGCAAGCGCAGGGCGGCGCGCAATGTGTCGAGCAACGGCAGGCTGACCGGCCCCAGGGCCAGGGACAGCCAGATCGCCAATACACACAACAGGCTCAAGCCGATAAACAGCGCACGCGGTTTAACCAGAGTGGTCATGGGGCGGCTTGGGCTTTAGCGGGGTAGAACCCGGCGGACAAAGCTTGCAGGCTAGCCGGCAATCGCGGGCCCAGGCCACCGACCAGCAGCGTGGGGTCCAACTCAAACACCCGGCCTGACTGGGCCGCCGAGGTTTTCGCCAGAATCGGGTTATCTTTGAACAAGGCCGCGCGGGCTGCCTCGCCACTCAGGGCGCGGTCGGAGAACACCAGAACTTCTGGGCTCAACCCCGCCAGCGACTCAACCGAAAACGGCTTATAGCCGCTGTGCGTCGCCAGGTTGCGCCCACCCGCTTGTTGCAACACCCAATCGGCGGCCGTGTCCGTGCCAGCGATCAGCGGCTTGCCACCAGCATGCCCGAGCACCAGCAGCACGCCGGGGGCCTTTTGCCGGGCTTGCGCCTGGGTCACGGCCGTTTTTTGCAGGTTCAGTTGCTGTTGATAAGTACTGAACAGTGCCGCGGCCTTGTCTTCGGCACCCAACAACTTGCCCAGGTGTTGCAGGTTGCCTTGCAGGGTCGGCAGGTCCGGTTGCGCAGAGAACAGTTCCACTTGCACCCCCGCGTTACGAATCTGCGCCAGCACCGGTGGTGGCCCCATTTCCTCGGTGCCCACCAGGATCTGCGGGCGCAGGCTCAGGATCCCTTCGGCGGAGAGCTGGCGCTGGTAACCGATACTCGGCAGCGCCTTGAGCGACTGCGGATGCTGGCTGGTAGTATCGACACCCACCAGCTTCGACTCCCCGCCAAGGGCCGCCACCCACTCCGACAACGCACCGCCGGCGCTGACCCAGCGTTGAGGCAGCTCAGCGGCTTGCGCCACGTGGTTGACCAGCAGTCCAACAACAAGCGCAATAGCGCTGGTACTCAGGCGCATAAAAGGGTTTCCTTCCAAGGGTGGGGTCAGTCATATGACCGCCTGGCATCGTACTGAGCACGCAGTCAGCCAACGGGCGAAGCCGGCATTTGATAATTGTTTGCATTTGCACGTCAAGCACCGGGCTCGCCCGCAAACCCCGGATCACTCTACAGCCCTTGAGCCGCGCCACCTGAGAACACTTATGAAGTTTCTGTGCCCCTCCCACGAACTGGCCCCTGGCAGCAGTCGCGGCTTCGATCTCGATGGCCGCAAGCTGTTTGCCGTACGCCGCGAAGGCCGCGTGTATTTCTATATCAACCGTTGCCCTCATCGCGGCGTACCGCTGGAGTGGCAACCTGACCGTTTTCTCGACCCCAGCGCGAGCATGATCCAATGTGCCACCCATGGCGCGTTGTTTCTGATCGAAAACGGCGAATGCGTCGCCGGCCCCTGCGCGGGCCAGAGCCTGACGCCCCTGCCCGGCCGCGAAGACGCACAGGGGTTATGGGTGCAACTCTAATCGTTGAGCAACACCAACAATGGGCGATCGATGCAGATTTGCTGGGCACTCACCTGCACGCCGTAAGCCAGGACTTCCACCCCGGCAGCCTTGGCCTCGCGCAGCGCAACGGCGTACCCCGCATCTATTTCCACAGCGGGCCTTACGCCATCGATGCCGGACAGATTCACGCAATACAACTGCACGGCTCGTACACCGCTTCGGGCCAGGTGCGCCAACTCCCGCAAGTGCTTGGCGCCACGCTGAGTCACCGCATCGGGAAACGCCGCGATAGACGTGCCGTCAAAGCCCAGGGTGACACTTTTGACTTCGACATAGGCTGCGCCGCCAGGGTAGTCCAGGCGAAAGTCGATACGGCTCTTCTCCTGGCCGTAGGGCACTTCACGCTTTAACGCGGTAAAGCCGTTGAGCTCCGTGATCACCCCGGCATTCAGCGCTTCTTCAACCAACGGGTTGGCCCGCGCGGTGTTGACGCACGCCAGGCGGCCCTGAGGGGTTTGCGCAATCTCCCAAGTGCCCGGCAGTTTGCGCTTGGGATCGTTGGAGCGACTGAACCAGACCGGGCCGCCCTCAACCATGCAGTTGAACATCGAGCCGGTGTTCGGGCAGTGGATGGTAAGCAGTTCGCCAGTAGCGGTTTCGATATCGGCCAGAAAACGCTTGTAACGGCGAATCAGCCGGCCTTCTTCGAGAGGAGGATTAAAAAGCATCAGCCTTGCCAACTCCGCAAGCCACGGGCAATCCGCTCCACGGCTTCCTGGAGACGGTCGAGGTTTTGCGTGTAGGCAAAACGCACATGATGACCCGCCTGGAAGCGACCGAAATCCAACCCCGGCGTGAATGCCACATGCTCGGTTTCAAGAAAGTGCCGGCAAAATGCGAAAGCATCACCGCCAAAGGCGCTGATATCGGCATACAGGTAAAACGCGCCCTCGGGCTCGACCGCAATACCGAAACCCAGCTCACGCAAGGCCGGCAACAAAAAGTCACGCCGGCGCCCGAACTCGGCCCGGCGCTCTTCGAGAATCGCCAGGGTTTGCGGGGTAAAACAGGCCAATGCCGCATGCTGGGCCATGCTGGGTGCACTGATGTACAGGTTCTGCGCCAGCTTCTCCAGTTCGCCCACGGCTGCGGGCGGTGCCACCAGCCAACCCAGGCGCCAACCGGTCATGCCGAAATACTTTGAAAAACTGTTTAGGACAAACGCCTCGTCATCCACTTCCAGCACGCTGGCCGCATCAGTGCCATAGGTCAGGCCATGATAGATCTCATCCACCACCAGATGGCCATTGCGCGCTTTGATCGCACTGGACAGGCCGGCCAGCTCATCGCGGGTCAGGATGGTTCCGGTCGGGTTGGCCGGCGAGGCGACCAAGGCCCCCACACTGTCCTGGTCCCAATAGCGCTCCACCAGGTCGGCGGTCAGTTGGTAGCGCACCTCGGGACCGACCGGCACCAATTGCGCCGCGCCTTCCACCAGGCGCAGGAAGTGCCGGTTGCAGGGGTAGCCGGGATCAGCCAGCAGCCAATGCTTGCCGGGATCCACCAATAGGCTGCTGGCCAGGAGCAAGGCCCCGGAGCCGCCCGGGGTGATCAGGATGCGCTCGGGGTCGATATTCAAGCCGTAGCGCTGCTGGTAGAAACCACTGATGGCCTCGCGCAACTCCGGCAGGCCACGGGCGGCGGTGTAGCGGGTCTTGCCATTGGCCAGCGCGGCCTGGCCGGCCTGGATGATCGGCTCGGCGGTGGTGAAGTCCGGCTCGCCGATTTCCAGGTGAATCACATCATGGCCCGCAGCTTGCAACTCATTGGCCCGCGCCAGCAACGCCATGACATGAAACGGTTCGATAGCACGACTGCGAGCACTGTAGGGCTGAGCCATTAGCTTTCCTTAACAATGAGGACAAAATCGGGATTCTACCGAACCCGTGAGGTAAAACATGTTCTATTGCCTGCCCGACCGGGATGATGAGCCGGGCAAGCGCCTGCAAAAAGACTAAAATCATCATTCGAGACGGTGGATGCCCTTCCATGGCGGGTCGCAACAGTTTGCAACCCCCGCGTGACGGGCCCAGACAACCGGGAGTGGCGCACCCCGAATCTATCTGGTAAGTTCGCCCGCTTGCAGCCGCAGGGCCGGCAGGTGTCGGTGATGTTGCAATCCTGCGCAATGGATTAGAAGAGTGAGAGGCGGTCTATTCATGTCCACCCAAGCAAAGCAACAGAGCATCAGCGGCTTCGAACCCTACATCGAGACGAAGGGCGAGGAGTACATGGGCGAGCCCATGCGCAAGCACTTCACCAAGATCCTGCAGAAATGGAAGCAGGACTTGATGCAGGAGGTCGACCGTACGGTTGACCATATGAAGGACGAAGCAGCCAACTTCCCTGACCCGGCCGACCGTGCCAGCCAGGAAGAAGAGTTCAGCCTTGAACTGCGCGCCCGTGATCGCGAGCGCAAGCTGATCAAGAAGATCGACAAGACGCTGCAACTGATCGAAGACGAAGAGTACGGCTGGTGCGAATCCTGCGGCGTCGAGATCGGCATTCGTCGCCTGGAAGCCCGTCCTACTGCTGACATGTGCGTAGACTGCAAGACCTTGGCCGAAATCAAGGAAAAACAGGTCGGCAAGTAATCCCTGCCGGGCTGAACGAATGGGGCGTGCAAGCGCCCCATTTTTGTTTCTGGAGTTTGGCGGTTTTCCAGTAATATCCAGGCCATGACAGCCTCTCCTTATATCGGGCGCTTCGCCCCCACGCCCAGCGGCCATTTGCACTTTGGCTCCCTGGTTGCAGCCCTCGCCTCCTACCTCGACGCCCGCGCCAATCACGGCCGCTGGCTGATGCGCATGGAAGACCTCGACCCACCCCGTGAAGAACCCGGCGCCCAGGCGGCGATCCTGCATGCCCTGGAAAGCTACGGTTTTGAATGGGACGGCGAACTGGTCCGCCAAAGCGAGCGGCATGACGCCTACGCCAAAGTACTGAACGATATGTTCAACCATGGCCTGGCCTACGCCTGCACCTGCTCACGCAAGCAACTGGAAGCGTATAACGGCATTTACCCCGGCCTGTGCCGCAATGCCGGTCACGACCAGCAGGATGCCGCCATTCGTCTACGTGTTCCCGAGCTGGAATACCACTTCACCGACCGTGTTCAAGGCCAGTTCCGACAACACCTGGGGCGCGATGTCGGCGATTTCATCATCCGCCGCCGCGACGGCCTGTACGCCTATCAACTGGCCGTGGTGCTCGACGATGCCTGGCAAGGCGTCACCGATATCGTGCGCGGCGCCGACCTGCTGGACTCCACACCGCGCCAGTTGTACCTGCAGGAGCTGCTGGGCCTGCGCCAGCCGCGCTACCTGCATGTGCCCCTGATCACCCAGCCGGACGGTAACAAGCTGGGCAAATCCTACCGCTCCCCGCCGTTGACGCCCGACCAGGCCACGCCGTTGCTACTGAGGGCGTTGCGCGCGCTCGGCCAACAACCGGGGGATGAACTGCACCATGCCAGCCCACGAGAATTGCTGGATTGGGGCATTGCGCACTGGGATGCCACCCGGATCCCGCGCACACTCACATTGGCCGAGGCGCAATTACACTGAAGGCGCTTGCAGCCTGCCAGCCATCCGTTAACATCGCCGCAGTTTTTCAATCAGAGGCCAACATGTACATCTATCGCTTGGTCCTGCTGTTGGTCGTCGGGATCTACCTGTTTTCTCCCGCCATCATGGACTGGTGGATCGACGCCACGGGCGCCTGGTATCGCCCCTATCTGCTGTGGCTGATCCTGATCGTCGTGACCTTTATCCTGCAGAGCCAAAAAGATGCCGATGAGCTTTAGCCTGACCCAGATGCTGCTGATCAGCGCCGCCTACCTGGCGGCGCTGTTCGGGGTGGCCTGGATCAGTGAGCGTGGAATGATCCCGCGGGCGATCATTCGCCACCCGCTGACCTACACCTTGTCGCTGGGCGTGTATGCCAGCGCCTGGGCGTTCTATGGCACGGTGGGCCTGGCCTACCAGTACGGTTATGGGTTTCTTTCCAGCTACCTCGGGGTATCCGGGGCCTTCCTGCTGGCGCCGGTATTGCTGTACCCGATCCTGAAGATCACCCGCACCTACCAGTTGTCGTCGTTGGCCGACCTGTTTGCGTTCCGCTTTCGCAGCACCTGGGCCGGCGCGCTGACCACCATTTTCATGCTGATCGGCGTACTACCGCTGCTGGCCCTGCAAATCCAGGCCGTGGCTGACTCCATCAGCATCCTCACCCATGAACCGGTGCAACATCGGGTGGCCCTGAGCTTTTGTGCGCTGATTACCCTGTTCACGATTTTTTTTGGCTCGCGGCATATCGCCACCCGGGAAAAACACGAAGGCTTGGTGTTTGCGATTGCCTTCGAGTCGGTGATCAAGCTGATCGCCATCGGTGGCGTGGGTCTGTACGCGCTGTACGGGGTGTTCGACGGCCCGCAACAACTCGAGCTGTGGCTGCTGCAAAACCAGACCGCCCTCGCCGCCCTGCACACCCCCCTGCAAGAAGGCCCATGGCGCACGCTGTTGCTGGTGTTCTTTGCCTCCGCCATCGTCATGCCGCACATGTACCACATGACCTTTACCGAGAACCTCAACCCGCGCTCGCTGGTCAGCGCCAGTTGGGGCTTGCCGCTGTTCCTGCTGCTGATGAGCCTGGCAGTACCGCTGATCCTCTGGGCCGGCCTGAAACTGGGGGCCACCACCAACCCGGAATATTTCACCCTCGGTATCGGCATCGCGGCCAACAGTAAGTCCCTGGCATTGCTGGCCTACGTCGGCGGCTTATCGGCGGCCAGTGGCTTGATCATTGTCACCACCCTGGCGCTGTCGGGCATGGCCCTCAATCACCTGGTGCTGCCGCTGTACCAGCCGCCTGCCGAAGGCAACATCTACCGCTGGCTGAAATGGACACGCCGCGCGCTGATCGTAGCCATCATCATGGCCGGCTATGGCTTCTACCTGCTGATGGCGGCCGAGCAGGACCTGGCCAACCTCGGAATCGTGGCCTTCGTCGCCACCTTGCAGTTCTTGCCGGGGGTTCTGTCGGTGCTGTACTGGCCGACCGCCAATCGACGCGGGTTCATCGCCGGGCTGCTGGCGGGGATCCTGGTGTGGCTGGTGACTATGCTGCTGCCGCTGGTCGGTAATCTGCAGGGCTTCTATATCCCGCTGCTGAACATGATCTACGTGCTGGATGACACCAGTTGGCACATGGCTGCCATCGCCTCGCTGGCGGCCAACGTGCTGATGTTCACCCTGATTTCCCTGTTCACCAACGCCAGCCCCGAAGAAACCAGCGCTGCCGAAGCCTGCGCAGTGGATAACGTGCGCCGCCCGCAACGCCGTGAACTGCATGCGGCATCGCCCCAGGAGTTCGCCACCCAACTGGCCAAGCCCCTGGGCGCCAAGGCCGCACAAAAGGAAGTGGAGCAGGCACTGCGCGATCTGTACCTGCCCTTCGATGAGCGCCGCCCTTATGCCCTGCGCCGCCTGCGCGACCGCATCGAGGCCAACCTGTCGGGGTTGATGGGTCCCAGCGTGTCCCAGGACATGGTGGAGACTTTCCTGCCCTACAAGGCCGGCGGCGAAAACTATGTCACCGAAGATATCCACTTCATCGAGAGCCGGCTGGAGGACTACCACTCGCGCCTCACCGGCCTTGCCGCCGAACTCGACGCCCTGCGCCGCTACCACCGCCAGACCCTGCAGGAACTGCCCATGGGCGTCTGCTCCCTGGCCAAGGACCAGGAAATCCTGATGTGGAACAAGGCCATGGAAGAGCTGACCGGCATCGCCGCCCAACGCGTGGTGGGCTCGCGCCTGACCACCATCGCCGATCCGTGGAAGGAACTGCTGCAGGGCTTTATCAACCTGCCGGACGAACACTTGCACAAACAGCATCTGGCCCTCGACGGCCAGACGCGCTGGCTGAACCTGCACAAAGCGGCGATCGACGAGCCCCTGGCCCCCGGTAACAGTGGCCTGGTATTGCTGGTCGAAGACCTGACCGAAACCCAAATGCTCGAAGACAAACTGGTGCACTCCGAGCGCCTGGCCAGTATCGGGCGCCTGGCGGCCGGGGTGGCCCACGAGATTGGCAATCCGATCACCGGTATCGCGTGCCTGGCGCAGAACCTGCGCGAAGAGCGCGAAGAGGACGACGAAATCACCGAAATCAGCGGGCAGATCTTCGAACAGACCAAACGCGTCTCGCGCATCGTGCAATCGCTGATGAGCTTTGCCCATGCCGGCGGCCACCAGAATCACGATGAAGCCGTGTGCCTGGCCGAAGTCGCCCAGGATGCCATTGGGCTGCTGGCCTTGAACCGGCGCAATTTCGAAGTACAGTTCTATAACTTGTGCGATCCGGAACACTGGGTGATCGGCGACTCACAACGCCTGGCCCAGGTGCTGATCAACCTGCTGTCCAATGCCCGCGACGCGACACCCGCCGGCAGTGCGGTAAGGGTCAAGAGCGAGGCTTTCGAGCACACGGTCGACTTGATCGTGGAGGACGAAGGCAGCGGTATTCCACAGAACATCATGGACCGATTGTTCGAACCCTTCTTCACCACCAAGGACCCTGGTGAAGGTACCGGTCTGGGCCTTGCACTGGTCTATTCCATCGTTGAAGAGCATTATGGACAAATCACCATCGACAGCCCGGCTGACACCGAAAGCCAACGCGGCACCCGTATTCGGGTGACCTTGCCGCGTCATGTCGAAGCGACGTCCGCTGTGAACTGAGACCGTCGAGAGAATTGAATCAATGCCGCACATTTTGATCGTCGAAGACGAAACCATTATCCGCTCTGCCTTGCGTCGCCTGCTTGAACGTAATCAGTACCAGGTCAGCGAAGCCGGCTCGGTGCAGGAAGCCCAGGAGCGTTTCAGCATTCCCACCTTTGACCTGATCGTCAGTGACCTGCGCCTGCCTGGCGCACCCGGCACCGAACTGATCAAGCTGGGCCAGGGCACGCCGGTGCTGATCATGACCAGCTACGCCAGCCTGCGCTCCGCCGTCGACTCGATGAAGATGGGCGCGGTGGACTACATCGCCAAGCCTTTCGATCACGACGAAATGCTCCAGGCGGTGGCTCGCATCCTGCGTGATCGTCAATCGGCCAGCAGTGCCCCGGCGGAACGGCCGGTCGGCAAGGCCGCCAGCGACAAGCCCGGGGTCGACAACAGCAATGGCGAAATCGGCATCATCGGCTCCTGCCCACCCATGCAGGACCTGTACGTCAAGATCCGCAAGGTTGCGCCCACTGACTCCAATGTATTGATCCAGGGCGAGTCCGGTACCGGCAAGGAGTTGGTGGCCCGTGCCCTGCACAACCTGTCCAAGCGTGCCAAGGCGCCGATGATTTCGGTGAACTGCGCGGCAATCCCTGAATCCCTGATCGAGTCCGAACTGTTCGGCCATGAGAAAGGTGCCTTTACCGGTGCCAGCGCCGGACGCGCAGGCCTGGTAGAAGCGGCGGACGGCGGCACGCTGTTCCTCGACGAAATCGGTGAACTGCCTCTCGAAGCCCAGGCGCGCCTGCTGCGAGTGTTGCAGGAAGGCGAGATTCGTCGGGTGGGCTCGGTCCAGTCGCAAAAAGTCGATGTGCGCCTGATCGCCGCGACTCACCGCGACCTGAAAAGCCTGGCCAAGATCGGCCAGTTCCGCGAAGACCTGTACTACCGCCTGCACGTGATCGCCCTCAAGCTGCCGGCCTTGCGTGAACGCGGCGCCGACGTCAACGAGATTGCCAATGCGTTCCTGTTGCGCCAGAGCGCACGGGTCAACCGTACCGACCTGACGTTTGCGGCCGACGCCGAACAGGCCATCCGCCACTATTCGTGGCCAGGCAACGTGCGCGAGCTGGAAAACGCCGTGGAACGCGCGGTAATCCTTTCGGAAAGCCCGCAGATCTCCGCAGAGCTGTTGGGCATCGACATCGAACTGAGCGACCTGGACGATGACGACTTCATTGGCCTGGCCCCCCAACAGGGCGGCAGTAACACCAGCCACGAGCCCACGGAAGACTTGTCCCTGGAAGACTACTTCCAGCACTTCGTCCTGGAACACCAGGACCACATGACCGAGACCGAACTGGCGCGCAAACTGGGCGTCAGCCGCAAATGCCTGTGGGAGCGGCGCCAGCGCCTGGGCATTCCAAGGCGCAAGACCGGGGTTGCCAGCGAAAGCTGAGGCCAACTCACATGGGGTAACACCCCAAACGTGAAAAAACTGTTACCTCAGATATTCACGTAACAAAAAGCCGGGGCTTACGGTAACGAAGCCCCGGCTTTTTTATGCCCGCCAAACCCACCAGATCCGACCAAACCCCTTGTTTTGCTGGGGTTTGCAAAAGTTGGCACGCACCCTGCTATATGCTTAGTACAAGAACAATAAAAAGCACCGTACACACACAATAAAAATAAGACGAATCGACTCACGCACAATAAAAACAACACGGCGGAGGCGCAGCTAACTGATTCTTTTGGAGAGGCGTTGCATTTGGGGCTTGCCCCGCAACCAGGCCGAGAACAACAAAAACTGCCCTAAGGCAGAGCCTGAACTGGTTGGATCATTGATCATCGCAACACAGCGACCAAAGCAATCCGTTTGCTCTTGACTCCCGATTGGGAGTGTCATGAAGGTCAAATCTCATGACGAGGGCGATCAACAAAAACAAGAAGCCCGAAATCAATAATAAAAATAGAGCACGCAACTACTTTCTGGGGGAGCTTCGGCTCCCCTTGTAGTTTCTGCAATTTGAGCGTCAACCGGCCTCATTTAAGCATCTGGCTCACGGCTTGCAGCTAGTTCCTACACCATCCCCTGACTAAATGCTAGAATCCCGGCCCATCATGCGGTCATTCTTCGTTATGGCCGAACATTCCTTCAAACAGTGCATCCCATGCTGAAGAAGTTGTTCCAGTCATTCCGTTCCCCCTTGCGTCGTACGCAACACATTCGCAGCACGCCTGAAGTGCTCAACAGCAATCAACATTCGCTGCAGCGCGCCCAGTTCAGCCGTTATGCGGTGAACATCGTCGAACGCCTGCAGAACGCTGGCTACCAGGCCTACCTGGTCGGCGGTTGCGTGCGCGACATGTTGCTCAACATCACCCCAAAGGATTTTGACGTCGCCACTAGCGCCACGCCTGAACAAGTGCGTGCCGAGTTTCGCAACGCGCGGATCATCGGCCGGCGCTTCAAATTGGTGCATATCCACTTTGGTCGCGAGATCATCGAGGTCGCGACCTTCCGCGCGGGCCACCCGCAAAACGATGAAGAGGAAGACAGCAACCAATCTTCCCGCAACGAAAGCGGACGCATCCTGCGGGACAATGTTTACGGCACCCTGGAAGAAGACGCGCAACGTCGCGACTTCACCATCAATGCCCTCTATTACGATCCGGTCAGCGAGCGCATCCTCGATTACGCCAACGGCGTGCACGATATCCGCAATCACCTGATCCGCCTGATCGGCGACCCCACGCAGCGCTACCAGGAAGACCCGGTGCGCATGCTGCGGGCCGTGCGGTTTGCCGCCAAGCTGAACTTCGGTATCGAGAAACACACAGCCGCGCCGATTCGCGAACTGGCTCCGATGCTGCGGGAAATCCCCTCGGCGCGCCTGTTCGAAGAAGTGCTCAAGCTGTTCCTGTCCGGGCATGCCGCCGACACGTTCGAAATGCTGGTGGACCTGCAGTTGTTCGACCCACTGTTCCCGGCCAGCGCCGATGCACTGGAGCACAACCCGACGTACACCCACACCCTGATCAGTGAAGCCTTGATCAACACTGACCTTAGGATCAAACAGAACAAACCGGTGACCCCGGCCTTCCTGTTTGCCGCCCTGCTCTGGCCTGCGTTGCCAGCCCGAGTGCTGCGCCTGCAGAACCGTGGCATGCCGCCAATTCCAGCGATGCAGGAAGCCGCCCACGAACTGATCGCTGAACAGTGCCAGCGCATCGCGATCCCCAAGCGTTTCACCATGCCGATCCGCGAGATCTGGGACATGCAGGAGCGCCTGCCACGCCGCAGTGGCAAACGTGCCGACCTGCTGCTGGACAACCCGCGCTTCCGTGCCGGCTATGACTTCCTACTGCTGCGCGAAAGCGCCGGCGAGCAGACCGATGGCCTGGGCGAATGGTGGACCGACTACCAGGACGCCAATGACAGCGAACGTCGCGAGATGATCCGTGAGCTCAGCAGCAAAGGCGAAGCCACTGGCGACGGGCCGAAGAAACGCCGCCGCAGCAGTGGCAGCAAACGCAAGCGCAGTGCCGCCGACACCTCTGGCGAATAAGCACGGTGGAGCGTATCTACATCGGTATGGGCAGCAACCTTGCTGCCCCGCAGCAGCAGTTGCGCGACGCCCTCAAGGCGTTGGCGCAATTGCCGAACACCACCTTCGCGGGTGTTTCTGCCTTCTATCAAAGTGATTCCCTGCTTAGCGGCCAACCGCGCTACACCAATGCCGTGGCGGCGCTGGACAGCACGCTTGCGCCGCTGGCACTGCTGGATGCGCTGCAGGCCATCGAAAACGATCAGGGCCGCGAACGCCTTGAGCGCTGGGGGCCACGCACCCTGGACCTGGATATCCTGCTGTTTGGTGATCGCCTGATCGACGAGCCGCGCCTCAAGGTGCCTCATTACCAGATGCATCTAAGGGCTTTTGTGCTCTATCCACTTGCCGAATTGGCGCCCTCCACTTTAAAACTGCCTGACGGCCGCCTACTCAGCGACGTGCTCGCCGAATGCCCGTTCGTCGGCCTCGAACGCCTGCGGTTGTAGGAGCGAGCTTGCTCGCGAAAATCGTCAATATAAATGCAGGCGGCCTGATTAAACGCGTTGTCTAGATGTTCTTCGCGAGCAAGCTCGCTCCTACAATCGCATCAGTAACAGCGGTAACACCCCGCTCGTAACAATGCGGTAACACATCCAATTGACTTCCCGAGTCCTCCTCACGACTATAGGCGTCCCGCTGCCGCCAACCCGGCGCTGAAGGGCGCAATCCAGGCCTTATAAGCACTGCTCTGAAGAAAGTGCGCCTGTATAAACGAAGACTCACGCGCGTTACTCGCTGTTTCCAAGCGCCTGAACGAGGACCCTTTTCATGCCAGACATTACCCTGACCACCTTGCAGAGCCTCAAACTCAAAGGTGAAAAAATCGCCATGCTGACCTGCTATGACGCCACGTTCGCCCAGGCCTGCTGCCAGGCCGGCGTCGAGGTGTTACTGGTAGGCGACTCCCTGGGCATGGTTCTTCAAGGGAATGACAGCACCCTCCCCGTCACCACCGATGAGCTCGCCTACCACACCGCCAGCGTCAAGCGCGGTAACGAGGGCGCGTTCATCATCGCCGACCTGCCGTTCATGGGTTACGCAACGCTGGAGCAGACGTTCCAGAACGCCGGCAAGCTGATGCAGGCCGGGGCACATATGATCAAAGTGGAAGGTGCCGTGTGGCTCGCCGAGTCGATCCGCCTGTTGGCTGAACGCGGCGTGCCGGTATGCGCGCATATGGGCCTCACCCCACAGTCGGTGAACATCCTCGGTGGCTACAAGGTCCAGGGCCGCAATGAAGCCCAGGCGCGGCAGATGCGTGCCGATGCCATCGCCCTGGAGCAGGCTGGCGCCGCGATGATCGTACTCGAATGCGTGCCAAGCGAACTGGCGCAAGAAATCACCCAGGCGGTGAAAATCCCGGTGATCGGCATTGGTGCGGGCAGCGCGACTGACGGCCAGGTCCTGGTACTGCACGATATGCTGGGCCTGAACCTCACTGGCCGCGCACCAAAATTCGTGAAGAACTTCATGGCCGGCCAGGACAACATCCAGGCTGCACTGAGCGCCTATGTCGCCGAAGTCAAAGCCGTTACCTTCCCAGGCATCGAACACGGATTCTCTGCATGAACACCGTCAAAACCCTGCGCGAACTGCGAGCCGCCGTCACTCACGCGCGTAGCGCCGGCAAGCGCATCGGCTTCGTGCCCACCATGGGCAACCTGCATGCCGGCCACGCTACGCTGGTAACCCGCGCCGCCGAGCAAGCCGACTTCGTGGTGGCGAGCATTTTCGTCAACCCACTGCAGTTTGGCGCCGGCGAAGACCTGGACAAGTACCCACGCACCCTCGCCGCCGACCAGGAAAAGCTGCTGGTGGCAGGCTGCAACCTACTATTTGCCCCTACGGTTGACGAGATGTACCCCGGCGGCATGACCGTGCAGACCCGAGTCAGCGTGCCGCAATTGTCCGAAGGCCTGTGCGGCGCCAGCCGTCCGGGCCACTTCGAGGGTGTGGCGACCGTGGTGAGCAAGTTGTTCAACATGGTCCAGCCTGACCTGGCGGTATTCGGGCAAAAGGACTATCAGCAACTGGCGGTGATCCGCGCCATGGTGCGCGACCTGAACATGCCGATCCAGATCATCGGCGAGCCCACCGTGCGCGCCGAGGACGGCCTCGCGCTGTCCTCGCGCAACGGCTACCTGAGCGAAGAACAGCGCGCCATCGCCCCGGTGCTGTACCGCAGCCTCTGCCAGATCGCCACCGCGATCCAAGCCGGCGACCGCGACTTTGCCAAACTGCGCGCCGAACAGATCCAGCACATCGAGGCCGCCGGCCTGCGGATGGACTACCTGGAAGTTCGCCAGGGCCAGCACCTGCGCCCTGCAACTGTCGAGGATCGTGATGTGGTGATCCTCGTTGCCGCTTACCTGGGCGCGACCCGGCTGATCGACAACCTGCACCTCA
The DNA here is from genome assembly GCF_001855215.1 of Pseudomonas sp. 06C 126. Classification (NCBI taxonomy): domain Bacteria; kingdom Pseudomonadati; phylum Pseudomonadota; class Gammaproteobacteria; order Pseudomonadales; family Pseudomonadaceae; genus Pseudomonas; species Pseudomonas sp. 06C 126. Next base: position 28,793 of record NZ_MIFU01000024.1, read on the forward strand.
CGCTACCCGCCTGATCCTGGCGATACTCCACTGTAGGAAAGGCTTGTGTGGGAGCGGGCTTGCCCGCGAAGGCGGTGGGTCAGCGACAAATGCATCGACTGACAGTCTGCAATCGCGGGCAAGCCCGCTCCCATACAAAGCGGCTCCCACAGTGGTTTTGTAGCGCCCCTCAGGCCCCGGTATAAAAAAGTACCGGCCTCTGCACAGACAAAGCCAAGACATATCGACACGCTAGGTTTAATGTAATCGCCCGGCGTTATAGTTAGCGCTGTCTGGAACCCAATCCTTGATACAAGACTGGACGTTCCGGGTTTAGAAGTGTCCTAAAGGCAGTCCCAGCAATAAAAAGGAAACCCGCAGCGATGGCGTACTACCGCACTCCCCATGACGTTACCGCTCTGCCCGCTTGGCAAGCGCTCAATCAACATCGCCAGGCCATGCAGGATTTCAGCATGCGCGAAGCGTTCAATGCCGATCCCCAGCGCTTTACCCAGTTCACTTTGAGCAGCTGCGGGCTGTTCCTCGATTACTCGAAAAACCTGATTACCCCTGAAACACGCGACCTGCTGGTGGGCCTGGCCAACGAAGTCGATCTCAAAGGCGCGATCAAGGCGCTGTTCGACGGCGAGCCGGTCAACTCTTCGGAAGGTCGTCCGGCGCTGCACACTGCACTGCGCCGCCCGGTGGGCGACAAGCTGTCGGTCAACGGCACCAACATCATGCCCGACGTGCACAAGGTGCTGAACCAGATCACCGATCTGGTGGGCCGCATCCATGATGGCCTGTGGCGCGGCTACACCGAAAAGCCGATCACCGACGTGGTCAACATCGGCATCGGTGGCTCGTTCCTCGGCCCGGAGCTGGTCTCTGAAGCGCTGTTGTCCTACGCCCACAAAGGTGTGCGCTGCCATTACCTGGCGAATATCGATGGCAGTGAGTTCCACGAACTCACCCAGAAGCTGCGCGCCGAGACCACGCTGTTTATTGTCTCGTCGAAATCCTTCAACACCCTCGAAACCCTGAAAAACGCCCAGGCCGCCCGCGCCTGGTACCTGGCCCAGGGTGGCTCGGAAGCCGAGCTGTATCGCCACTTCATCGCCGTGTCGAGCAACAACGCGGCGGCCGTGGCCTTCGGTATCCGTGAAGAGAATATCTTCCCGATGTGGGACTGGGTCGGCGGCCGTTACTCGCTGTGGTCGGCCATCGGCTTGCCAATCGCCCTGGCGATTGGCATGTCCAACTTCAAAGAACTGCTGTCTGGCGCCTACTCCATGGACCAGCACTTCCAGAACACCCCATTCGAGCAGAATATGCCTGTGCTGCTGGGCCTGCTGGGTGTGTGGTACGGCAATTTCTGGGGCGCACAGAGCCATGCGATCCTGCCGTACGACCACTACCTGCGCAACATCACCAAGCACCTGCAACAACTGGACATGGAATCCAACGGCAAAAGCGTGCGCCAGGACGGCAAGCCGGTTGCGGTCGACACGGGCCCGGTGATCTGGGGCGGCGTGGGCTGCAACGGCCAGCACGCTTACCACCAGTTGCTGCACCAGGGCACCCAACTGATCCCGGCCGACTTCATTGTGCCGATCGTCAGCTTCAACCCGGTCTCCGACCATCACCAGTGGCTGTATGCCAACTGCCTGTCCCAGAGCCAGGCGCTGATGCTCGGCAAGACCCGCAGCGAAGCCGAAGCCGAGCTGCGTGACAAAGGCATGGCCGAGGAAGAAGTACAGAAACTGGCGCCACACAAAGTCATCCCTGGCAACCGCCCGAGCAACACCCTGGTGGTCGAACGGATCAGCCCGCGCCGCCTCGGCGCACTGGTGGCGATGTATGAGCACAAGGTGTTCGTGCAGAGCGTTATCTGGGGCATCAACGCTTTTGACCAATGGGGCGTTGAGCTGGGCAAGGAGCTGGGCAAAGGCGTCTACAACCGCCTGACAGGCGCTGAGGAAACCTCGGCCGAAGATGCCTCGACCCAGGGCCTGATCAACTACTTCCGTGGTCGTCACCGCGGTTGAAGTGATCGGCACTACAATCAGGGATTGAACCTGCACAAGCGCCCTTGTGTAGGAACTGGCTTGCCAGCTCCTGCACAAGGGTCAGCCTTGAGCTCTTGTATCTATAACAAGAAGAGGGATCCCTTATGTTCGATATCAGCCAGTTTCCCCATGCCGATGCCGTGCGCCGTGCCGCACAACTGGGCCAAGAGGACTATCAGCGCCTCTATCGTCAATCCATCGATCACCCCGATATCTTCTGGGCCGAACAGGCCAAAGCCTTGCTCGACTGGATCACGCCCTGGCAGACCGTCCAGCACTGCGATATCCACACCGGCGCCGCCCAGTGGTTTGCCGGCGGCCAGCTGAACGTCAGCTACAACTGCATTGACCGGCACCTGGCGCAACGTGCCGATCAGCCGGCCTTTATCTGGGAAAGCGACGATCCTGCAAAATCTTCCAAAATCACCTACCGCCAACTTCATCAAAACGTCAGCCGCCTGGCCAATGTGCTGAAAAGCCGTGGGGTGAAGAAAGGCGATCGGGTGTGTATCTACATGCCGATGATTCCCGAGGCCGCTTACGCGATGCTGGCCTGTACGCGGATTGGCGCGGTGCACTCGGTGGTGTTTGGCGGGTTCTCACCGGATGCCTTGCGCGACCGCATTCTGGATGCCGACTGCCGCACGGTGATCACTGCCGATGAAGGCGTGCGCGGCGGCAGGCCCGTGGCGCTGAAACAGAATGTCGACAAGGCCTTGGCCAGTTGCCCAAATGTCACGACGGTACTGGTGGTGGAACGCACGGGCGCTGCCGTGGCCTGGACCGAGGGGCGCGACCTCAAGTATCAACAGGCTGTTGACGCGGTCAGCGGCGAATGCCCGCCCGAGGCAATGGATGCCGAAGACCCGCTGTTTATCCTCTATACCTCCGGCAGCACCGGCAAGCCCAAAGGCGTGTTGCACACCACCGGTGGCTACCTGCTGCAAGCGGCAATGACCTTCAAGTACGTGCTCGACTACCGCGAGGGCGAGGTGTTCTGGTGCACCGCCGACGTCGGCTGGGTCACTGGCCATAGCTATATCGTGTACGGGCCACTGGCCAATGGCGCCACCTCCCTGATGTTCGAGGGCGTGCCGAGTTACCCGGACAGCTCGCGCTTCTGGCAGGTGATCGACAAGCATCAGGTGAATATCTTCTACACCGCGCCCACCGCCTTGCGGGCCCTGATGCGTGAGGGCCATGGTCCGCTGGAGAACACATCCCGGGCCAGCCTGAGGTTGCTCGGCAGTGTCGGCGAGCCGATCAACCCGGAAGCCTGGGAGTGGTATTTCAATGCCGTCGGCGAACAGCGCTGCCCGATTGTCGATACCTGGTGGCAGACCGAAACCGGCGGCATCATGCTCAGCCCGCTGGTCAGCGCCCAGCGCATCAAGCCTGGCTGCGCCACCCAACCGATGTTTGGGGTGCAGCCGGTATTGCTCGACGAACAGGGTAAGGAAATCAACGGCGCCGGCAGTGGCGTCCTGGCGATCAAGTCCAGTTGGCCGGGGCAGATCCGCAGCGTGTATGGCGACCCACAGCGGATGATCGATACCTACTTCAAGCCCTACCCCGGCTACTACTTTACCGGCGACGGCGCGCGGCGCGACGAGGATGGCGACTACTGGATCACCGGGCGTATCGATGATGTGATCAACGTGTCCGGCCATCGCATCGGCACCGCCGAGGTGGAAAGCGCGCTGGTGCTGCATGACAAGGTGGCCGAGGCCGCCGTCGTCGGCTATCCCCATGACCTCAAGGGCCAGGGCATCTATGCGTTTGTCACGCCGATGAATGGCGTCGAGCCCAGCGACGAGCTGAAAAAGCACCTCTTGGAACTGGTCAGCAAGGAAATCGGTAGTTTCGCCAAGCCCGAGCTGATCCAATGGGCGCCGGCCTTGCCCAAAACCCGTTCAGGCAAGATCATGCGACGTATCCTGCGCAAGATCGCTTGCAATGAGCTGGACAGCCTGGGCGATACCTCGACCCTGGCCGATCCGAGCGTGGTCGACGGCCTGATCGACAAACGCCTGAACCGATAGGAACCCCCAAGCCACCATGGAATTTCTGCGCAACCGTATCGAATCCCAGTTGATGAGCCTGACGGGCCTGTCCCTGGGTAACCTGGACCTGGAGAGCCCCAAGGGCGACCCAGGGCTGTTCGGGCCGGACTCGGTAAGCTGGAAGGTCCATGGTGACTTCAGCAGCATGCTGATCGGTGGCATCAGCGCCTTGATGTTGCAGGCGCTGCATCCCCTGGCGTTGGCCGGGGTCTGGGACCATTCGAATTTTCGCCAGGACATGCTCGGGCGTTTGCGCCGCACTTCGCAGTTTATTTCCGGTACCACCTTTGGCTCGCGCCGCGACGCATCATGGCTGATCGAAAAGGTGCGCACCATCCACCTGCAAGTGGTCGGGCATGCGCCTGACGGGCGTCCTTATTCGGCTAGCGATCCCGAATTACTGACCTGGGTCCACGTCGCCGAAGTCAGCAGCTTTCTCGCGGCGCACCTGCGCTACAAAAACCCGGATTTATCGCCCAGGGATCAAGACCGCTACTACAGCGAAATAGCCCTGATCGCCGAACAGCTGGGAGCTCGGCATGTGCCGCGCTCACGGCAGGAAATTTCGGATTATCTGCAGCGGATTCGCCCACAACTGCTGTGTGACGAACGCAGCCGTGAAGTGCTGCGCCTGCTGCTCAACGCCCCGGCACCCAGCACCCTGGCCAAGCCGTTTGGCGCGCTGATGATGCAAGCGGGTATTGATCTGCTTCCGGACTGGGCCAACGACATGCTTGGCCAACAACAAAGCCCACTGCAACGCCAACTGATCCGCACTGGGGTCAGGCGCAGCGCGCCACTGCTGCGCTGGGCAATGCGCAACGGCTCGGTGCAGCGCGCCCACAGGCGCATGGGCCTGCTGTAACGCAGCTTTGTAGGAGCGGGTTTGCCAGCGAAAATCGTCAACGCTGACGCAACACGCCTGAAGAAACGCGGCGATGTCGAGTTTTTCGCGGGCAAGCCCGCTCCTGTAAAAGCCGGGACCCACAGGAGCTGTTAAACTTGCGCGCTTAAATTCCCCAGCAAGGCGCGCTCCATGTCGTCCCTGAATCAGGCGCTGCGCGCCGCCCTCGATCACCGCCAAGACCTGTTCGCCGAGCTGCATGCCCAAGGCACCGATTGCTATCGGTTATTCCATGGCAGCCAGGAAGGCGCCGGCGGCTTGACCATCGACCGCTACGGCCCGCAATTGATGGTGCAGAGCTTTCACCAGGCGCTGGACAGCGATGCACTGCTGCAATTGCACCTGATGATCAACCAGTACCTGGGGCTTGAATTGTTGCTGGTCTATAACGACCGCTCCCGAGGCAACTCGCGTATCGACCGCGAAGACACCGTATACCGCGCCGAGCCCGCCGCCCTGGAAGACCTGGTCGGCCATGAATGGGGCCTGAACTATCGGGTGCGCGGCCGCCACTCCGGGCAGGACCCGCTGCTGTTCCTGGACCTGCGCAACACCCGCGGCTGGGTCAAGGCCCACAGTGCCGGCAAAAGCGTACTTAACCTGTTTGCGTACACCTGCGGCGTCGGTCTCAGCGCAGCGGCTGGTGGGGCCCGTGAGGTGTGCAACCTGGATTTTGCCGAGGGCAACCTGGCAGTCGGCCGCGAAAACGGCGACCTGAACCCACAATTGCCGCCCATGACGTTTGTACAGTCCGATTACTTTCCGGCCATCCGCCAACTGGCCGGGCTGCCGATCACCCAGCGTCGCGGGCAAAAACTGCCGAGCTACCCGCGCCTGGAACCACGTCAATATGACCTGGTGCTGCTCGACCCGCCGGCCTGGGCCAAGAGCGCCTTTGGGACCGTGGACTTGCTGCGTGACTACCAGAGCCTGCTCAAGCCGGCATTGCTGGCCACCGCACAAGATGGCGTGCTGATCTGCTGCAACAACCTGGCAAAAGTCAGCATGGACGACTGGCGCGAACAGGTCTTGCGCTGCGCTGAAAAGGCCGGCCGACCTGTACGCGACTGGAAAGTGATGACACCCGGCGCTGACTTTCCCTCACAAGACCAACAGCCCCCACTGAAGACCTTGATCCTGCAACTGTAGGATTGTCCTGAAAGGCTTGGCCTGGCGTAATAAAGGCGCGGTTCTTCGGAACCGCAAACCCGTGCCATACTCCAAGGCACTCCTGATTGATATAGATGGCGTCACCCATGTCCAAAGGATTGATTCGCGCCGCAGGCGCCTTGCTGACCGCCCTTGCACTCTACAGCTTGCTGGGCTTCCTGATTCTGCCCGGTATTGCGCTTCGCGTGGCCAACCAGCAGTTGGCCAACTACGCCACGGTACCGGCCCGTATCGAGCGTATCGAGCTCAACCCGTTCAGCCTGGAGCTGACCCTCTGGGGCCTGAAGATCGGCGAGCCCGGCAAGGAACAAGTGGGTTTTGAGCGCCTCTACGCCAACCTGCAGATCGACAGCCTCTGGACACGCGCCCTGCACCTGGCCGATGTGCAGCTGGACAAGCCCAGGACCGAAATTCTCTTCGACAAAGCCGGCACGCTCAACCTGGCGCAACTGTTCAAAGTACCGCCGAGCGAACCAACCCCCGATGACCCCGACAGCAAACCGTTCCCGCTGCGTATCGAACGCATCAAGCTGGCCGACGGCTACGTGCACTTTGAAGACGTGCGCCCCAGCGAGCCTATCGAGTTCCTCTACGACAAACTCGACTTTGAGCTGAAAAACCTCAGCACCCTGCCCGAAGACAATGCCGACATGACCCTGGTCGCCGCCGGCCCCGAAGGCGGTCAGATCGACTGGACCGGCAATTTCAGCCTGGTACCGATCACCTCCGAAGGTAAGCTCAAGGTCACCGATGGCAAAATGAAGGTCTGGTGGCCCTACGTACGGGACGCCCTGCCGCTGGTCCTGGAAGACGGCATCCTCAACTTCAGCACCGACTACAAGCTGAACCTGGCCAAAGAAACCGAGCTGAACCTGACCAACGTCTCCGCGAGCATCGCGCCGTTCGCGATCAAGGCCCCGGATGGGCGGCCCCTGGCGCGCCTGGAACGCCTGGATGTCAGCGAAACCTCGATCGACCTGGCCAAGCAGCAAGTGATCGTTGGCAAGATCCGCAGTAACAAGCTCGAAACCTGGGCCGCCCGCGAAGCCGACGGCCAACTGGACTGGCAGAAACTGTTCGCCAGCCAGCCGAGCAAGCCGGCCACCAAGCCCGAGCCAGCCACGGCGCCCGCTACAGCCGATTCGCCGGAACCCGCCCCCACAGCACCGAGCAAGCCTTGGCAAGTACTGCTCAAGGACGTGCAACTGCGCAACTACCAGGTGCACTTGGCTGATCGCCAGGTAAAACCTGCTGTGGCACTGGAACTGGGCCCGCTGAATGTCGATGTACAAGACTTCGACAGCCTCAATCAAAGCCCCTTCACCTTGAAGATCGACAGTGGCCTGGGCAAGCAGGGCAAGCTCCAGGCGAGCGGCCAGGTCAACCTGAACCCGGTCAGCGCCAAGCTGAAAGTCGACACCAAGGATATCGACCTGCGGGTTGCCCAATCCTATATCAGCCCGTTTATCCGCCTGGAACTGCGTAGCGGCATGCTCGGCAGCAACCTGGACGTGAACCTCAAGAGTACCGAGCCCCTTGCACTGCAGATCACCGGACGGGCGCAAGTGGATCAGTTGCACACCCTCGATACCCTCAAGACCCGCGACTTCCTCAAGTGGCAGCGCCTGGTGGTCGAAGGCTTGAACTACCAGCACGGCAACAGCCTGTCGATCGACAAGATCAACCTGCTGCAACCCTATGCGCGCTTTATGATCAACGACGACCGCACCACCAACGTCGATGATCTGCTGATCCCGCAACCGGCTGACAGCGGTGCCAAATCTACCGCCAAATCCAGCGCGAGCAACGAAAAGCCTTTGGGTATCCGGATCGGCCAGATCGCGATCAACGATGGTTCGGCCAACTTTGCCGACTTCAGCCTCACGCCGAACTTCGCCACAGCGATCCAGCAGCTCAATGGCCAGATCGGTACCATCGACAGCCGCCAGGCCAAGCCGGCCAGCGTCGATATCAAGGGTAAGGTCGACCGCTATGCGCCAGTGACCATCAAGGGCAGCGTGAACCCGTTTGACCCGATGGCCGCCCTGGATATCGCCACCAGCTTCAAACGCGTCGAGCTGACTACCCTGACCCCGTATTCCGGCAAATTTGCCGGGTTCCGTATCCGTAAGGGCCGGCTCAACCTCGATCTGCACTACGTGATCACCAAAGGCCAGTTGAAGGCCGAGAACAAGGTGGTAGTGGAGCAACTGCAACTGGGCGAGAAAGTCGATAGCGCAGATGCGGTGGACCTGCCGATTCGCCTGGCGATCGCCCTGCTCAAGGACACGGACGGCAAGATCTCCATCGAATTGCCGGTGACTGGCGACTTGAACAACCCGCAATTCAGCGTGATGCCGATTGTCTGGCAAACCCTGCGCAACCTGGTGGTACGCGCGGCGACGGCGCCGTTCAAGTTCATTGGCGGGCTGGTAACCGGTGGTGGCGCGCAGGATCTGGGCAACGTGTCGTTCGCCGCAGGTTCCAGCGCACTGAGCAAGGACGCCGAGTCGGCCCTGGACAGCCTCGCCAAGGCCCTCAAGGAGCGCCCTGCGCTGCGCCTGGAGATCGAAGGCACCGCGGCAGCCAGCAGCGACGGTCCGTTCCTGGCGGCCGAGCGGCTTGAGCGCGAGTATCAGTACAACTACTACAAGATTCTCCAGCGTCGCGGCGATAAAGTCCCGGCCCAGGCGTCGTTGCTTGTAGTACCTGAAAAGGAAAAAGCCCCGCTGCTCGAAGGCATCTATCGCACCCGCTTGAAGCAACAGCCACCGGCTGAGTGGAAAGACCTGGGCAGCGATGAACGCTCGGCGAAACTGCGCGACGGCGTGATCAAATTCTGGAGCGGCAGCGACGTGCTGCTACGCCAACTGGGCCAGGACCGTGCCAGTACGATCAAGGACTATCTGGTCGACAAGGGCCAGTTGGAAGATGACCGGGTGTACTTCATCGATGCCAACCTGGGGCAGGCCGAGAAAGATGGCCGGGTTGTCACGCCAATGCACCTGGATGCCGAGTAACTACCGGCACCAGAAATCTGAAGTGTGGGAGCTGGCTTGCCTGCGATGGCGGTGGGTCAGCCAGCCTATTTGCCGCTGATACACCGCCATCGCAGGCAAGCCAGCTCCTACATTTGCTCTGCATAATCTGCAAAGATAAATTCCAACCCACAATAAAACGGGCCCCGACACAAGTGCCGGGGCCCGTAGTGACCACATCCCTGTGGTCGGTCGCATGAACCTGTAAGGTGCATTGAGCGGATATCTGCCTCGCTCTAGACCGCCTGGGTTCAGTCGAGTTGTTAAGCGTTACTCTGCTTTCAGGCCGTCGGCCGATACAGCTTTAACGCCTTTGATTTTCTTGGTGATATTCACCGCAGTAGTTTTCTGCGCTTCAGTCACAGCGACCGAAGAGGACAGGGAAACTACGCCCTTGTTGGTTTCGACTTTGATATCGGTACCAGGAATGCCTTTCTCGGTTACCAGGTCAGCTTTCACTTTGGTAGTGATCCAGGTATCGGAAGTGGACTCTTTGGCGCCTGCAGCTGCGCTTTTGGTTTTGTCGATGTTGTCTGCCTTGGTAGCGCCGCCAGCCAGCAGGCCGTCAGCAGAAACCGCGGTTACACCTTTGATTTTCTTGGTGATCGCTACAGCGGTTGCTTTCTGCGAATCCGAAATGGCTACAGTCGACGACAGGGAAACCACACCTTTGTTGGTTTCAACCTTGATGTCCGAACCAGGAATGCCTTTTTCGGTCAGCAGATCAGACTTAACTTTAGTGGTGATCCAAGTATCCGAAACGCTTTCTTTTGCCTTGGTGGCTTCACCGGCCGCCAGGGTCATTGGAGCTTGGGAAGTCTGGGCAAAGGCCACGTTAGCACCCATGGCCAGGGTCAGAGCCGTAGCAGTAGCGAGAGCGAACTTCTTCATACGAGTAACTCCTGTTTTATTAAAAGTCTGCAGTGTGTGAACCTTGATGCTGCAGCGTTAACAGGAATATTGCAGGCAGTGTGCCAAGTCCAAACACTAAAATAAATCCTTATAAAACAACAAGTTAACAAAATAGGACTTTTTCGAAATCGTGCAACTTGCATGAAGGCCTTCATGCCTGCATGCAAGTTGCGGCTTTTGCCCTAGGCTAAACGGCTGATTTACCGTCACTTTCCCAAAGCCATAAAAAAAGGACTCCGAAGAGTCCTCTTTTTCAGCGTGAAGCCTGGGAGTGATTAAACGCCCGAAGCCTTGGCTGCTGCTACGTCCTTGATGGACAGCTTGATACGGCCGCGGTTGTCCACGTCCAGTACCAGCACTTCCACTTCCTGGCCTTCTTTCAGAATGTCGGTCACTTTCTCAACGCGAGCGTCGCTCAACATGGAGATGTGAACCAGGCCATCCTTGCCAGGCAGGATGTTGACGAATGCGCCGAAGTCGACGATGCGCTCAACCTTACCGACGTAGATCTTGCCGATCTCGGCTTCAGCGGTGATACCCAGTACGCGCTGACGTGCTGCTTCAGCCGCTTCCTTGGTTTCGCCGAAGATCTTGATCGAACCGTCGTCTTCGATATCGATCGAGGCCTTGGTTTCTTCACAGATCGCACGGATGGTCGCGCCGCCTTTACCGATAACGTCACGGATTTTGTCGGTGTCGATTTTCATCGCGATCATGGTCGGAGCATTTTCCGACAGCTCGGTGCGGGACTGACCAATGATCTGGTTCATCTGACCGAGGATGTTCAGGCGCGCTTCCAGGGCTTGGCCCAGGGCGATCTCCATGATCTCTTCGGTGATGCCCTTGATCTTGATGTCCATCTGCAGCGCGGTAACACCTTTGGCGGTACCGGCTACTTTGAAGTCCATGTCGCCCAGGTGGTCTTCGTCACCCAGGATGTCGGTCAGGATGGCGAACTTCTCGCCTTCTTTAACCAGGCCCATGGCGATACCGGCAACCGGCGCCTTCATCGGCACACCTGCGTCCATCAGTGCCAGGGAAGCACCGCAGACGGAAGCCATGGAGCTGGAACCGTTCGACTCGGTGATTTCCGATACAACACGGATGGTGTACGGGAACACGTCGGCGGCCGGCAGCATGGCCGAAATCGAACGACGGGCCAGGCGGCCGTGACCGATTTCGCGACGACCAGCACCGCCCATGCGACCACACTCGCCCACCGAGAACGGAGGGAAGTTGTAGTGCAGCATGAAGGGGTCTTTTTTCTCGCCTTCCAGGGTGTCCAGCAGCTGTGCGTCACGGGCAGTACCCAGGGTCGCAACAACCAGGGCCTGGGTTTCACCACGGGTGAACAGGGCCGAGCCGTGAGTCTTCGGCAGAACGCCAACTTCGATGTTCAGCGGGCGCACGGTGCGGGTGTCACGGCCGTCGATACGTGGCTTGCCGTTAACGATGTTTTCGCGAACGGTGCGGTATTCGATTTCACCGAAGGCTGCTTTGACTTCGCTGGAAGAAGGCTGGCCTTCTTCGCCGGACAGCTTGGCAACGACTTGGTCCTTCAGCTCACCCAGGCGTGCGTAACGGTCGGCCTTGACAGTGATGGTGTAGGCGTCGGAGATAGCAGCGCCGAACTCGGAGCGGATAGCGCCCAGCAGTGCGGTGGCTTCTGGCTGAGGAGCCCAGGTCCAGGTTGGCTTGGCAGCTTCGGCAGCCAGTTCTTTAACGGCGTTGATCACCACCTGGAACTCGTCGTGAGCAAACAGCACGGCGCCCAGCATCTGGTCTTCGGTCAGCTCTTTGGCTTCCGATTCAACCATCAAAACGGCTTCCGAAGTACCGGCAACGACCATGTCCAGGCTCGAGGCTTTCTGCTGCTCGTAAGTCGGGTTCAGCAGGTAGCCGGTGCTTTCGTGGAAAGCAACGCGAGCGGCGCCGATCGGGCCATCGAACGGAATGCCGGAGATGGCCAGGGCCGCCGAAGTACCGATCATCGCAGCGACGTCCGGATCGGTCTTCTTGCTGGTGGAAACGACGGTGCAGACAACCTGCACTTCGTTCATGAAGCCTTCTGGGAACAGCGGACGGATCGGACGGTCGATCAGTCGGGAAGTCAGGGTTTCTTTCTCGGAAGGACGGCCTTCGCGCTTGAAGAAACCGCCAGGGATCTTACCGGCAGCGTAAGTCTTTTCCTGGTAGTGAACGGACAGAGGGAAGAAGCCTTTGCTCGGGTCAGCGGTCTTGGCGCCAACAACGGTCACCAATACGGTGACGTCGTCGTCAACGGTGACCAGCACTGCGCCGGAGGCCTGACGGGCGATACGGCCTGTCTCGAGGGTAACGGTCGACTGACCGAACTGGAATTTTTTGATTACCGGGTTCACGGTGTCCTACCTTCTTTGTGGCTCTTGGGGAACTTGTCTTCTTGCGAAATTCTTGGGCAATGTCGGGAATCGGCCCAACCCTTGTCCAGGGTAAAACGTGTATCCAGATAAAACTTGAGGCTGGGAGCCTGCCATGGGCCAGCGGGAATCCCACTGACACACGGCAAACAACCAACCTCTAGCGCAATCGCTGATTAGCGACGCAGACCCAGGCGACCGATCAGAGTCTGATAACGACCCAGATCCTTGCCTTTCAGGTAGTCCAGCAGCTTACGGCGCTGGTTTACCATGCGGATCAGACCACGACGGGAGTGGTGATCTTTACCGTTGGCCTTGAAGTGACCTTGCAGCTTGTTGATGTTGTGGGTCAGCAGTGCAACTTGCACTTCTGGCGAACCAGTGTCACCAACAGCTTGCTGATAGTCAGCTACGATTTGTGCTTTTTCTTGAACGTCGAGAGCCATGAGGCAATCCTTTTTTCAGGAAACCACCCAAAGGGCAGTTTCAACAGGCCAGGGACAAATCCCTGTATCTAAAAATGAGTAGTGACCGTGCCTGTTAACAGCCACCCTCGTCCGGTCATTCTGACCGAATCAGTCGACGCGGCGCGATGCGCCCGTCTTCGCTCACTTCACCGATACCGATAAAGCGACCGTTGTGATCTTGTACCCGCACCATGCCGAACTTCGGCGCATTCGGAGCGCGTACCGGTTGGCCGTTAAGCCAGTAGAACGCGCTGTGCTCCGAGAAGTGCAGCAATGGCCAATCCAGCAAACCGCTGTCCGATGGCATCAGGAAGCGATCAACTGCTTCGTTGCCGCCTTCGGCATGCACGGCTTCCAACTCTTCCAGCGTGACCGTCTGGGCCAGGGTGAAAGGGCCTGCCTGTGTACGTCGCAGTTCTGCAACGTACGCGCCGCAACCGAGTTGTTCACCAATATCTTCCACCAGGGTACGGATATAGGTGCCTTTGCTGCAGTCCACGGCCAAACGGGCGGTGTCGCCTTCACAGGCGAGCAATTCCAAGCGCGCAATAGTAACAGAACGCGGTTCGCGCTCCACTACTTCGCCCGCACGTGCCAGCTTGTAAAGAGGCTGGCCATCACGCTTGAGAGCCGAGTACATGGGCGGTATCTGACTGATTTGCCCACGAAAAGCGGGTAAGGCAGCCTCAATATCTGCACGACCAACGGTCACGTCGCGAACCTGCAGAACATCACCTTCGGCATCGGCCGTGGTGGTGGTCTTGCCCAGTTGCATCAGGGTTTCGTAACCCTTGTCCGAATCGAGCAGGTACTGGGAGAACTTGGTAGCCTCGCCGAAACACAATGGCAATACGCCAGTCGCCAGGGGATCAAGGCTACCGGTGTGCCCCGCCTTCTCGGCATTGAGCAGCCAGCGGACCTTCTGCAAAGCGGCATTGGAGGTAAAGCCAATGGGCTTGTCGAGCAGGATGATACCGCTGACGTTACGACGGATACGTTTGACCTGAGCCACCGCTTACTCCTTGGCGTCTTCAGGTGTGGACGGATGCTGATTGTCTTCAGCCACTGCACGCTCGATCAGGGCCGACAGATGCGCACCACGCACGACGCTTTCGTCGTAGTGGAAGTGCAACTGCGGCACGCTGCGCAGCTTCATCTCGCGGGCCAACTGCATCCGCAAAAAACCTGCGGCGGAGTTGAGCACCTTGATGCTTTGCGCGATCTCTTCACTGTTGTCCTGGCCCATCACGGTGATGAAGATCTTCGCGTGACCAACGTCACGGCTCACTTCAACAGCGGTGATGGTGACCAGGCCAACGCGCGGGTCTTTGACTTCACGACGGATCAGTTGGGCCAGCTCGCGCTGCATCTGATCGCCGATACGTTGGGTACGGCTGTATTCTTTTGCCATGTCTTGTTACCTGTTACTGCCACACGGTGAAACCCGTGGGGTCTGAAAGCGGCAAACGCCCGGCCTGACAAAAGCCAGACCGGGCGTTGCGTTTAGAGTCCGGACACTGCGCGGGGCATTTGCATGCCCACACGCGGCGTGGCTCCTGAAGTGCGCGAGTTAGAGGCTGCGAGCAACCTGGACCTTCTCGTAAACTTCGATCTTGTCGCCAGGCTTGACGTCGTTGTAGCTCTTGACGCCGATACCACATTCCATGCCGGCACGTACTTCGGAAGCGTCATCTTTGAAGCGGCGCAGGGATTCCAGCTCGCCTTCGAAGATAACGATGTCTTCACGCAGTACACGGATTGGACGGTTGCGGTACACAGTACCTTCGATAACCATGCAACCGGCAATCGCGCCGAACTTCGGCGAGCGGAAAACGTCACGAACTTCGGCGATACCCAGGATATTTTCCCGGACGTCACTGCCAAGCATGCCGGTGAGGGCCTTCTTGACGTCTTCGATGATGTCGTAGATGACGTTGTAGTAACGCATGTCCAGGCCTTCCTGCTCGACGATCTTCCGTGCGCCAGCATCGGCACGCACGTTGAAGCCGAACAGTACAGCGTTGGAAGCCAGTGCCAGGTTGGCGTCGGACTCGGTGATACCACCGACACCGCCACCGACAACACGCACTTGCACTTCGTCGTTACCCAGGCCGTTCAAGGCGCCGTTCAACGCTTCGAGGGAACCACGGACGTCAGATTTGAGGACGATGTTGAGCGTCTTCTTCTCTGCCTGGCCCATGTTCTCGAAGATGTTTTCCAGCTTGCCGGCGTGAGCACGGGCCAGTTTGACTTCGCGGAACTTGCCTTGACGGAACAGAGCCACTTCACGGGCTTTCTTCTCGTCCGACAGTACGCTCATCTCGTCGCCAGCGTCCGGGGTACCGTCCAGGCCGAGGATCTCGACAGGGATGGATGGACCCGCTTCCTTGATTGGCTTGCCGTTCTCGTCGAGCATGGCACGTACACGGCCATAGTTCGAACCGACCAGCACCATGTCGCCTTGGCGCAGGGTACCGTCTTGAACCAGAACGGTAGCAACCGGGCCACGACCTTTGTCGAGACGCGATTCAACCACAACACCACGACCCGGGGCCGATGGGGTTGCCTTGAGTTCCAGGACTTCGGCTTGCAGCAGAACAGCTTCGAGCAGTTCGTCTACGCCAGTACCGACCTTCGCCGAAACCGAAACGAACGGCGTATCACCGCCCCACTCTTCGGAAGTCACACCGTGAACCGACAGTTCGCTACGGATGCGATCAAGATCAGCGCCCGGCTTGTCGATTTTGTTCACGGCAACAACCAGTGGAACACCAGCGGCCTTGGCGTGCTGGACAGCTTCAATGGTCTGCGGCATTACGCCGTCGTCCGCTGCAACTACCAGGATCACGATGTCGGTCGCCTTGGCACCACGGGCACGCATTGCGGTAAACGCGGCGTGACCTGGGGTGTCAAGGAAGGTGACCATACCGCGCTCGGTTTCAACGTGGTATGCACCGATGTGCTGGGTGATACCACCGGCTTCGCCGGCAGCTACCTTGGCACGACGGATGTAGTCGAGCAGCGAGGTCTTACCATGGTCAACGTGGCCCATTACGGTCACGACTGGCGCACGGGAGAAGGTCTCGCCTTCAAACTTAAGGGACTCGGCCAGGGAGTCTTCCAGGGCGGTGTCGCTGACCAGGGTCACTTTGTGGCCCAGTTCTTCGGCTACCAGTTGAGCAGTTTCCTGGTCAAGCACCTGGTTGATGGTCGCTGGAGTACCCAGTTTGAACATGAACTTGATGATTTCAGCAGCCTTGACCGACATCTGATTGGCCAAATCGCCAACAGTGATGGTCTCGCCGATCTGCACATCACGCACGACAGGGCCGGTTGGGCTCTGGAAACCGTGGGCGTTGCGTTTCTTCAGCTTGGCCTTGCCGCGACCACCACGACGGAAGCCATCGCTTTCTTCGTCGGTAGTACGTGGCGCAACGCGTGGAGCAGGCGCTTTCTCTTTGACCGAGGCACGATGCGGAGCGTTTTTACGCTCGCCATCGCCACCACCACTGCGACGATTGTTATCGTCGGCACGTGGCTTGTCCGGACGACGAGGTTCGTCGCGCTTGCGAGCGTCAGCAGCAGGTGCTGGCGCAGCGGCAACCGGAGCAGCCTCACGCACAGCTTCAACAGGCGCTGCAGGAGCGGCGACTGCATCAGTAGCGGATTGCGCAGCAGCAGGCTGGCGACGCGCTTCTTCTTCGGCGCGACGCTTGGCTTCTTCTTCAGCCTTCTGACGTGCAGCATTTTCTACTGCGCGACGTTCGTCCATCTCGCGTTTGCGCTCGGCTTCGATTTCTTCCGGGCTGCGCTGTACGAAGACTTTCTTCTTACGTACTTCAACGCTGATGCTCTTGCTACCAGCCACCCGCAGGGTGCTGGTTGTTTTGCGCTGCAATGTAATCTTGCGCGGTTCTTCCACTTTCGCCTTGTGGCTGCTTTTCAAGTGAGTCAGCAACGATTGCTTCTCACTGTCGCTCACATGTTCCTCGGCGGCGGTGTGCGGCAGACCTGCCTCACGCATCTGCTGCAACAGGCGCTCTACCGGTGTTTTGACCTCATCGGCCAGTTGTTTCACCGTGACTTGCGTCATGCACTTCTCTCCTCAGGCCGCGCCTAATTACTCGAACCAATGGGCTCGGGCGGCCATGATCAACTTGCCGGCACGATCATCGTCAATGCCGTCGATGTCGAGCAGGTCGTCAATAGACTGCTCGGCCAGGTCTTCGCGGGTAATTACGCCGCGCACCGCCAGTTCCATCGCCAAATCCTTGTCCATACCCTCAAGCGAGAGCAGGTCTTCGGCCGGATGGGCGTCTGCCAGCTTTTCCTCAGTAGCGATGGCTTTAGTCAACAAGCGATCCTTGGCCCGAGCGCGAAGCTCGTTGACGGTGTCTTCGTCAAAGCCGTCGATGTTGAGCATTTCCTCCACCGGTACGTAGGCAATCTCTTCCAGGCTGGTGAAGCCTTCATCTACCAGCACCTGTGCCAGATCTTCGTCGACTTCCAGCTCGTCGATGAAGTTGCGCAGGATATCGCCGGTTTCTGCTTGCTGCTTAGCCTGGATGTCCGATTCGGTCATGACGTTCAGGGTCCAACCAGTCAACTGGCTGGCCAGACGCACGTTCTGACCACCGCGACCGATGGCCTGGGCCAGATTGTCTGCGCCAACGGCGATGTCCATTGCATGGGCATCTTCGTCAACAATAATTGCCGCAACTTCGGCCGGGGACATGGCGTTGATCACGAACTGCGCTGGGTTATCGTCCCACAGCACGATATCCACGCGCTCACCGCCCAATTCGCCCGACACTGCCTGGACGCGCGAACCGCGCATACCAATGCAAGCGCCTTGCGGGTCGATGCGTTTGTCCTTGGAGCGGACCGCGATCTTGGCACGCGAACCCGGGTCGCGGGACGCAGCCATGACTTCGATCAGGCCTTCGGCAATTTCCGGCACTTCGATACGGAACAGCTCTATCAACATTTCCGGCGCAGTACGCGACAGGATCAGTTGAGGGCCGCGGTTCTCAGTGCGGATTTCCTTGAGTAGCGCGCGCAAACGCACGCCAACACGGAAGGTTTCGCGGGAAATGATGTCTTCACGGGCCAACAACGCTTCTGCGTTGTTACCCAGGTCGACGATCACGTTGTCGCGAGTTACTTTCTTCACGGTGCCGGAGATGATTTCCCCCAGGCGCTCGCGATAGGCATCAACAACTTGGGCGCGCTCGGCTTCGCGAACCTTTTGCACGATGACCTGCTTGGCAGTCTGTGCAGCGATGCGGCCGAACTCGATGGACTCGATCTTTTCCTCGACGACGTCACCAACCTGGGCACCAGGATGCGTTAACGCAACCTTGCTCGGCCAGGTTTCGATGGCCGGATCATCAAGATCGGCTTCTTCGACGACCGTCCAGCGACGGAAAGTCTCATAGGCTCCGGTGTGGCGATTGATTTCCACACGCAGATCAACTTCGTCTTCAAAACGCTTTTTGGTAGCAGTGGCCAGGGCCAGCTCCAGCGCTTCAAAAATCACGTTTGCCGGTACGCCCTTTTCATTGGATACCGACTCAACAACCAGCAGTACTTCTTTGCTCATCGTACGCCTCGCCTTTCGCAAGCCATTGGATCCGCGGGATCCGCAGTTTCTGGCACGTCTCAGTCAAAACTAGGAATAATGTTGGCCTTGTCGATCATATCGATCGGCAACAGGAACTCGTGGTCTTCTACCTGCACCACTACATCCTGTTCTTCTACACCGCGCAGAAGGCCCTGAAAGTTGCGTCGCCCTTCGAAAGGAGATCGCAGCTTGATCTTCACTTGTTCACCGGCATATTTAGCAAACTGCTCAATAGTGAACAGTGGGCGTTCCATGCCTGGCGAGGAAACTTCGAGGGTGTATTCAACGGCGATCGGATCTTCAACATCCAGGACACCACTGATCTGACGGCTGACGATGGCACAATCGTCCACCAGCACGCCGCCCTCTTTATCGATATAAACGCGCAACATTGAGTGGCGACCTTGAGCCGAAAACTCAATACCCCAGCATTCATAGCCTAGGGCCACGACCACCGGGGCCAGCAAGGCCTGCAACTCTTCTAGCTTGCTCGACACCTGAACCCCCTCGTGCATGTATGTGCATGCTGTGCAAAATAAAAAAATGGGCGAAACGCCCATCCTTGAAACGCCGTCGAACAGCGGCGTTGAAAGTGTCCAGCTAACAAAAAGCCCCTTAAAAGGGGCTCCGCTAAAACTGGTTGCGGGGGCCGGATTTGAACCGACGACCTTCGGGTTATGAGCCCGACGAGCTACCAGACTGCTCCACCCCGCGACAAAGCTGGGGCGGAAGTATACGACCGATCCCTTACAGGGTCAATGTAACCTTCCACCTACAAGAAAGCCCGCAACAGCGGGCTCTCCTGATAATTGGTACCGAGAAGGGGACTCGAACCCCTACACCCTATGGGCACAACCACCTCAAGGTTGCGTGTCTACCAATTCCACCACCTCGGCAATACAGCGTTTACAACCTTCTTACTTCTGCTCTTGAGCTGGAGGCACGTCAGTCGCTGGAGTAGCCGACTTTTGCTCTTGAAGCACCGGGACATCATCAGAAGCCGGTTTTGCTTTTGGAACTTCCAACACTGCTGGATCTGGCAAACCTGCTTGAGTCAGCACATGAGCTTTCTCTTTAGCAAAGTAACCTAACCCCAGGCTGGTTATGAAGAAACCGGCGGCAAGTATAGCAGTAAACTTACTAAGAAAGGTAGAGGAACCTTGGCTTCCGAACACAGTATTTGAAGCACCTGCCCCGAAAGACGCACCAGCGTCCGCACCTTTACCCTGTTGCAGCAATACCAAGGCAACAACGCCCAGTGCACCCAACAGATGAAAAACGACTACGACTGTTTCCAGCATTTTCTCAGTTTCCCGCGGCGCGACAAATCGCACCGAACTCATCTGCATTCAGGGAAGCTCCACCAATGAGCCCCCCATCGATATCCGGCATGCCGAACAGTTCGACCGCATTGGCCGCCTTCACGCTGCCGCCGTATAGAAGCCGCACACCTTGCGCGACCTCAGAATTCTCTGCCGCCAACTGCGCGCGGATGGCTGCGTGCACATCCTGCGCCTGTTGCGGTGTAGCAGTCAGCCCGGTGCCAATGGCCCAGACCGGCTCGTAAGCAATCACTGCCTTTGCAAATGCACCAACACCCAGCTCCTCGATGATGCTGCCCAGCTGACGCGAGACAACTTCAAGAGTCTTGCCGGATTCACGCTGCTCAAGGGTCTCCCCTATGCACAACACGGGAATCAGGCCACAAGCCTGTGCTGCTGCGAACTTGCGGTTGAGTGTCCCATCACGCTCGCCCATCATCTGACGGCGCTCGGAGTGCCCAACGAGCACATAGGAACAACCTGCATCAACCAGCTGACTCGGTGCAATCTCACCAGTCAACGCACCCTGCATGGCTTCTACTGCGGAATTCTGCGCGCCGACCTGGATCGACTTGCCTTTCAAGCCATCAACCACTTGGTTGATATGCAAGCAAGGCGGGAATACCGCGATATCGACACCACTCGGCAGTGCCAAGTGACGAAGGCCATTGACCAGCTCAGCGACACTGGCGCGGGTACCGTGCATCTTCCAGTTACCAGCTACCATAGTGCGACGCATGCTGTACCTCGTCGGTCAAAGTGGGCGCAGATGTTACCCAACCGCATCAACACTGGCAAGCCGAATTCAGGCGCAAACTTCAGTTACCAGTTTTGCCAGCTCTTCGGCATAGCCGCGAACCTGTGTTTCGTCATCGCCTTCGACCATGACACGCACCAAAGGCTCGGTCCCCGACTTGCGCAACAAGACCCGGCCACGGCCCGCCATAGCGACGGTAACACGCTCACAGGCTTCCTTGATGGCCGGGTGCTCGATAGGGTTTTCACCCCCAGAGAAACGCACATTGAGCAGTACCTGAGGACATTTGCGCAATGCTTGACGTGCCTGGGCCAGGCTCTCTTCACGGCGACGCAAGGCCAATAGCACCTGCAACGCAGCGATGATCGCATCACCGGTAGTGGTGTGCTGGAAGCACACTACGTGCCCGGAATTCTCGCCACCCACCACCCAGTTGCGCTCCAGCAGCTCGGCAATCACGTAGCGGTCGCCAACATTGGCGCGCACAAACGGGATCCCCAGATCTGCCAGGGCCAACTCCAGCCCCAGGTTACTCATCAAGGTACCGACGACGCCGCCTTGCAGCTTGTTACGCTCATGCAGGTCACGGGCAATGATGAACAGCAGGTCGTCACCGTCAACGATGGCGCCCGTGTGATCGACCATCAAAACGCGGTCGCCGTCGCCATCAAAGGCAATACCCAGGTCCGCGTGCTCAGCCAATACCGCCGCCTGCAACTGCCCCATATGGGTCGAGCCGCAGTTGTCGTTGATGTTCAGGCCGTTGGGCTGAGCCGACAGCACAGTCACCTCGGCCCCCAACTCCTTGAATACGCTGGGCGCCACCTTGTAGGTCGCACCGTGGGCGCAGTCGATCACCACCTTGAGCCCGGCAAAATTGGTACTGGTGGGCACGCTGCTTTTGCAAAACTCGATATAACGACCCGAAGCGTCGTTGATCCGCGAAACCTTGCCCAGCTTGCTCGATTCGACGACGGTCATCGGCGCATCCAGCAGCTCTTCAATCATATGCTCGATCTCGTCCGGCAGCTTGGTGCCCTGACCCGAAAAGAACTTGATGCCATTATCATCATGGGGATTGTGCGAAGCGCTGATCACAATCCCGGCTTCAGCGTGAAAGGTACGCGTGAGGTAAGCGATCGCCGGCGTAGGCATCGGCCCCAGCAACATCACGTCAGCCCCGGCAGCAGACAGGCCCGCCTCCAATGCAGATTCGAACATGTAACCAGAGATCCGCGTGTCCTTGCCGACCAGGATGCGACATGCCCCCATGCTGCGGAAAGCCATCCCGGCCGCCCAGCCCAGCTTGAGCATGAAATCCGGAGTGATCGGGAATTCGCCGACCCGACCACGAATACCGTCGGTGCCAAAATATTTCTTTGTCATAAGTGCTCCATCATTCTTATTCGGCTGATTCTACCGCTTCGATCATCCGCACTACGTCAACGGTCTCGGCCACATCGTGCACCCGTAGAATGCGCGCACCCTTGGCGACAGCCAAGGCCGCCAGGGCCAGTCCGCCGTGCAGGCGCTCGCCCACGGGACGATTCAAGGCCATGCCTATCATGCTCTTGCGCGACACCCCAACCAACAGGGGACGACCAAGGGCATGCAGCGACTGCATATGTTTGAACAGGCTCAAGTTGTGCTGCAGGGTTTTGGCAAAACCAAACCCGGGGTCGAGAATGATCCGCTCAGGTGCAATTCCCACAGCGGCGCATTGGGCAATGCGATCCACCAGGAATTCCGTCACTTCTTCAACAAGGTTGTCGTAGTGCGGAGCGTCCTGCATCGTCCCGGGCTCACCGAGCATATGCATCAGACAGACCGGCAACCCAGTGGCCGCAGCAGCGTCCAGCGCGCCGTCGCGCTGCAATGAGCGCACGTCGTTGATCAACCCCGCTCCAAGCCGCGCGGTTTCACGCATGACGGCTGGGGTCGAGGTGTCTACTGAAATGATTACATCCAATTCGCGATGGATTCGCTCGACAATCGGCGCTACACGCTCCATCTCCTCCAATGGGGAGACAGCGCGCGCTCCTGGCCGGGTCGATTCGCCACCAACATCGATCAGGGTCGCACCTGCAGCGACCATCGCTTCTGCATGGCGCAATGCCGCATCCAGCTGACTGAAGCGGCCACCGTCGGAAAAGGAATCAGGGGTTACATTGAGAATGCCCATAACGTGAGTACGGGCCAAATCAAGAACCCGGCTGCCGCAAGGCAACCGGGTAGAGGGCGACGCAGAAGTCATTTCAAGCCTTAAAGGTCGGCAGCCGGGCCGCCGATTGGGTTTTCCGGGCGCTCGTTCTGTACTACTGGCGGTGTGCCTGAAGTACCCGAACCACCTTCCCAATCGCGAGGCTCACGAGGCGTACGGCCGGCCATGATGTCGTCAATCTGTTCGGCATCAATGGTCTCGTACTTCATCAGGGCATCAGCCATGGCGTCGAGCTTGTCGCGGTTATCGGTAAGGATCTGCTTGGCCGTGCCGTAGCACTGGTCAATGATGCTGCGCACTTCGGAGTCAATCAGCTTGGCAGTCTCACCAGAGAAGCTGGCACTTTGACCACCGCCGCCACGCCCCAGGAACACTTCACCTTCTTCCTCGGCATACATCAGTGGGCCAAGTTTTTCCGACAGACCCCACTTGGTGACCATATTCCGCGCAATCTGGCTGGCACGCATGATGTCGTTGGACGCGCCGGTGGTAACACCGTCAAAACCCAAGGTCATCTCTTCAGCGATACGGCCGCCGTACAGCGAACAGATCTGGCTGATCAGGGCGCGCTTGGAGAGGCTGTAGCGATCCTCTTCCGGCAGGAACATGGTGACACCCAGTGCGCGACCACGCGGAATGATCGAGACCTTGTAGACCGGGTCATGCTCAGGCACAACACGACCGACAATGGCGTGACCAGCTTCGTGATAAGCGGTGTTCTGCTTCTCTTTTTCGGACATGACCATGGATTTGCGCTCGGCACCCATCATGATCTTGTCTTTGGCCAGCTCGAATTCTTTCATCTCGACGATGCGCTTGCCGGTACGGGCAGCGAACAGCGAGGCCTCGTTCACCAGGTTGGCCAGGTCGGCACCGGAGAAACCAGGAGTACCACGGGCAATCACACCCGGAGCCACGTCATCGCCCATCGGCACTTTGCGCATGTGGACCTTGAGAATCTGCTCGCGGCCACGGATATCTGGCAAGCCCACCACGACCTGACGGTCGAAACGGCCCGGACGCAGCAGCGCAGGGTCAAGTACGTCAGGACGGTTGGTGGCGGCAATCACGATGATGCCATCGTTCATTTCAAAGCCGTCCATCTCCACCAGCAACTGGTTGAGGGTCTGCTCACGCTCGTCGTGACCACCGCCCATACCAGCACCACGATGGCGACCGACAGCGTCGATTTCATCGATGAAGATGATGCAAGGCGCGTGCTTCTTGGCCTGCTCGAACATGTCACGCACACGGCTTGCACCTACGCCGACAAACATCTCGACGAAGTCGGAACCGGAAATGGTGAAGAACGGCACCTTGGCTTCGCCGGCAATCGCCTTGGCAAGCAGGGTCTTACCGGTACCCGGAGGACCGACCATCAGTACACCGCGAGGAATACGGCCGCCCAGGCGCTGGAACTTGCCCGGATCGCGCAGGAACTCGACCAACTCACCGACTTCTTCCTTGGCTTCGTCGCAACCTGCAACGTCAGCCAGGGTAGTTTTCACCTGATCTTCAGAAAGCAGGCGCGCCTTGCTCTTGCCGAAGCTCATCGGCCCGCCCTTGCCCCCCGCGCCGCCTTGCATCTGGCGCATGAAGAACATGAACACGGCGATAATCACCAGGATCGGGAAGCTGGCTACCAGCAGCTGGGTCCAGATGCTCTGCTGCTCAGGCTGCTTACCTTCGACGACGACCTTGTTATCCACCAGGTCGCCGATCAGGCCATTGTCCTGGATCGCCGGACGAATGGTCTTGAAGCTATCGCCATCGTTGCGTTTGCCAGTGATCACGTAGCCATCAACCGCCACGCGCTCGACCTTGCCATCCTTAACTTGCTGGATGAAGTCGGAATAGTTGAGGGTCTGCGGCTCGTTAGGGCTGGAGAAGTTGTTCATCACCGTCACCAGGACAGCCGCGATGATCAACCACAGGATCAGATTCTTTGCCATATCGTTCAATTAACTACCCTCTGAAGCAAGCTCCGCTACTGGCGCGCGCTTCGCATGATATTCACCGGCCTAACTTACTACATTACCTACAACTCTGGCAGGCGCCGTCTGTAACCCTTTGTGAAACTTTGACTACACAATATTCGTAAAGCTTCATGACGAAAGCGATATAAAAAAACCTATCGCCTACCTCGAATTCCTCAAAAACGCTCTTCGCTCGCAGCGCCCTCGACACCGCGGAAGCCGCGGCACAACAAATACTGCTCCCTGGACCTGTCCCGGGAAGAGTCAGGCTTGCGCGTCTGCACCTTGTCGAACAACTTGCGAATGTTCTTGTGGTACTCGTCAAAACCTTCGCCCTGGAAGACCTTCACAAGGAAATCTCCACCTGGACGCAAAACCCGACCCGCCAAATCCAGCGCCAATTCACAGAGGAACATCGCGCGCGGCATATCAACGGCCGGTAATCCACTCATATTGGGGGCCATGTCGGAAATCACAAGGTCTACCTGTGAATTTCCTACCGCCTCAAGGATCTGCGCAAGTACGGCGTCCTCGGTGAAGTCACCGTGAACAAAGGTCACATCCGGGATGCTGTCCATTTCCAGGATATCGGACGCGATCAGACGCCCCTGCCCACCAATCAGACGACTGGTCACCTGGGACCAACCACCTGGGGCGGCCCCCAGGTCAATAACGCTCATGCCCGGACGGATCAACTTGTCCTTGTCCTGGATCTCCAGCAGTTTGTAACTGGCCCGTGAACGGTAGCCGTCCTTCTGCGCCTTTTTGACGTAAGGATCGTTGAAATGCTCTTGCAGCCACTTAAGGCTAGTTTTGGAACGGGCCACGGGCCACCTCGAAAATAAAACGGGTCGTGATTAACTGGGCGGTCCCGGACTCGCTCGGGTAAACTGGCCGCCGCTTTTTACAAGATCAGACGCAGGGGTCAGATTATGCCGCTCACTCAAGAGCAGAAGAAACAGTACAAATCCATTGGCCACCATCTGAAACCAGTTCTGATTGTGGCAGACAACGGTTTGACTGAAGGTGTGTTAGCCGAACTTGAACGCGCATTAGGCGATCACGAGCTGATCAAGATCAAGGTCAATATCCTTGATCGCGAAGCACGCCTGGCCGCCATTGCAGAACTGTGCAAGGTGGGCAAAGCGGACCTGGTTCAGGTCATCGGCAAGATGGCGCTGCTGTATCGCAAGAATTTCAGCGCCAACAAGCAACTGTCGAACGTTCATCGCTTCAAATGATTCAAGGGTCACGGGCGTGCTTCGCGCGCCCTGCCGCTCCACCCCGGCGCAGGCTGTACCACCAGCACCAAGCCAGAAAACCCTAGCACAAGATAGCTGAACAGCTGCCAGCGCAACGCTTCCGGCAGCAATATGCGCACCACGCAATACATTGCGCACGCATACAGCGCCATCAACAGCAGTTGCCCACGCATATCCCGCCACAAACTCCCCAAGCCCTCGGCCTTGATCAGCACAAGCGCCTGGAGCGTCACGCACGCGGCTGCAAAACCTACCAGCAACGCACTCAATAATCCGCCGATCTCATAGATCAGCAACGGCGCCAGGCCAATCATGCCCAGCACCGGCAATACACCCAGGTGCAACAGCCACAGGCCGCCAACCCAGAGCATCTGGGTCAACTGCCAAAGCATGGCGCCCGCTCGAAGCGGGCGCCGCCTTTCAGATGTGACGAACTTCGACAATCTCGTACTCGATCACGCCACCAGGCGTCTTGACGGCCACCACATCACCCTCTTCCTTGGCGATCAAGGCACGGGCCAGGGGCGAGCCGACGGAGATCTTGCCGAGTTTGAAGTCAGCTTCATCCTCACCCACGATGTGGTAAGTCACGCGCTCATCCGTCTCAACGTTGGCGATTTCCACAGTGGTACCGAAAATCACTTTGCCGGTGTGCGGAATGCTTGTGACATCAATGATGACCTGATTCTGAATCCGCCCTTCAATATCACGGATCCGCGCCTCGACCATACCCTGCTGCTCACGAGCAGCGTGGTATTCGGCGTTTTCCTTCAAGTCACCCAACTCACGGGCCGTACCGATGTCCTGGCTCAGCTTCGGACGTACGACCTTGGTCAGATGGGCGTGCTCCTCTTCCAGGGCCTTGGCGCCCTGGACAGTCATAGGGTATTTGATCATGCCTTCAATCCTGCGTGTAGATCCTGCAAGCGACGCACGGTCTTTTCCGGACCGAACTTGAGCGCTTCACAGATAGCTTCGCCAGCAGCAATGGTGGTGGTGCAGTAGATCTTATGCTGCAAGGCGTTTCGACGAATGGAGTAGGAGTCCGCGATCGACTGGCGACCTTCGGTGGTGTTGATGATCAGGGTGACTTCGTCATTCTTGATCATGTCGACCACGTGCGGACGACCTTCCGTTACCTTGTTCACGCGACGCACTTTCAGGCCAGCCGCCTCAATCAGCTTGGCAGTCCCGGCAGTCGCCACGACCTCGAAGCCCAAGTTGATCAGATCACGGGCCACGCCTGCAACCAGTGGCTTGTCATCGTCACGCACGCTGATAAACGCAGTACCGCCGGTCGGCAGCACTTCGCTGGCGCCCATCTGGGCCTTGGCGAATGCTTCGCCGAAGGTATCGCCCACGCCCATCACTTCACCGGTGGACTTCATCTCTGGGCCCAGGATCGGGTCCACACCAGGGAATTTGGCGAAAGGGAACACCGCTTCTTTCACACTGTAGAAGTTCGGAATGATTTCCTTGGTGAAGCCGATTTCCTTCAAGGTTTTACCGGCCATTACACGGGCGGCAATCATCGCCAGGGACACACCGATGCACTTGGAAACAAACGGCACGGTACGCGAAGCACGCGGGTTGACCTCGATGACGTAGATGTCTTCGCCTTGCAGCGCCAACTGTACGTTCATCAGGCCGACCACACCCAGTTCCAGGGCCATTTTCTTGACCTGCTCGCGCATCTCGTCCTGGATGTGCAGCGGCAGCGAGTACGGCGGCAGGGAGCACGCGGAATCACCGGAGTGAACGCCTGCCTGCTCGATGTGCTGCATGATCGCGCCAATCACCACGTCGGTACCGTCGCAGACCGCATCCACGTCCATCTCGATGGCGCAGTTGAGGAAGTGGTCCAGCAGGACCGGGCTGTCATTGGACACTTTCACCGCGTCACGCAGGTAGCGTTTGAGTTCTTCTTCTTCGTAGACGATTTCCATCGCCCGGCCGCCCAGCACGTAGGACGGACGCACCACCAACGGGTAGCCGATCTTGCTGGCTGCACGGATGGCCTCGTCTTCGCTGCGCACGGTCGCGTTTGGCGGCTGGCGCAGGTTCAGGCGCTCGACCATCTGCTGGAAGCGCTCACGGTCTTCGGCACGGTCGATGGCGTCAGGGCTGGTACCGATGATCGGCACGCCGGCCGCTTCCAGGGCACGCGCCAGTTTCAGCGGAGTTTGCCCGCCGTACTGGACGATCACGCCTTTTGGCTTCTCGACGCGACAGATTTCCAGCACGTCTTCCAGGGTTACTGGCTCGAAGTACAGGCGATCGGAGGTGTCGTAGTCAGTGGAAACGGTTTCCGGGTTGCAGTTGACCATGATGGTCTCGTACCCGTCTTCGCGCAGGGCGAGGGCGGCGTGGACGCAGCAGTAGTCGAACTCGATACCCTGGCCGATACGGTTTGGACCGCCGCCCAGGATGATGATCTTGTCGCGGCCCGACGGCGCGGCTTCGCACTCTTCCTCGTAGGTGGAGTACAGGTACGCGGTGTCGGTGGCGAACTCTGCGGCGCACGTGTCAACGCGCTTGTAGACCGGGAAGATATCCAGCTTGTGGCGATGGGTGCGCAGGTTCTTCTCGGTCACGCCCAGCAGCTTGGCCAGACGCTGGTCAGAGAAGCCTTTGCGCTTGAGGCGGAACATCAGGTCGCGGTCGATAGAGGACAGACCCAGGGTCTTGACCTTCTCTTCTTCCTTGATCAGATCTTCGATCTGCACCAGGAACCACGGGTCAATCATGTTCATGCCGAAGATGTCTTCGACGGTCATGCCAGCGCGGAAAGCATCAGCCACGTACCAGATACGCTCGGCGCCTGGCACGGTCAGCTCGCGCTTGAGCACGCTCATGCTTTCTGGGTTGCTCAGGTCGAGCTTCTCGTCCAGACCGCAAACGCCCACTTCCAGGCCACGCAGGGCTTTCTGCAGCGACTCCTGGAAGGTCCGGCCGATGGCCATGACTTCACCGACCGACTTCATCTGAGTGGTCAGGCGGGCGTCGGCTTTCGGGAATTTCTCGAAAGCGAAGCGTGGCAGCTTAGTGACGACATAGTCGATCGACGGCTCGAAGGACGCCGGCGTAGCACCACCAGTGATCTCGTTTTGCAGCTCGTCCAAGGTGTAACCGATCGCCAGCTTGGCAGCGATGCGCGCAATCGGGAAGCCGGTAGCTTTTGATGCCAGCGCCGAAGAACGCGATACACGCGGGTTCATCTCGATCACGACCATACGGCCGGTGTTCGGGCAGATACCGAACTGAACGTTGGAACCGCCGGTTTCAACGCCGATCTCACGCAGTACCGCCAACGAGGCGTTACGCATGATCTGGTATTCCTTGTCCGTCAGGGTCTGTGCCGGAGCCACGGTGATCGAGTCACCGGTGTGCACACCCATTGGGTCGAAGTTTTCGATCGAGCAGACGATGATGCAGTTGTCCTTTTTGTCGCGGACAACTTCCATCTCGTACTCTTTCCAGCCGATCAGGGATTCGTCGATCAGCAGCTCTTTGGTCGGCGACAGGTCCAGACCGCGCGCGCAGATTTCTTCGAATTCTTCACGGTTGTAAGCGATACCGCCGCCAGTGCCGCCCATCGTGAAGGACGGACGGATAATGCACGGGAAACCCAGCTTTTCGAGAACCGCGTTGGCCTCTTCCATGCTGTGGGCGATGCCCGAGCGCGGGCAATCAAGACCGATGGACTTCATGGCCTTGTCGAAACGCGAGCGGTCTTCAGCCTTGTCGATGGTGTCGGCATTGGCGCCAATCATCTCTACGCCGAACTTTTCCAGGACGCCTTCGCGCTCCAGGTCCAGGGCGCAGTTCAGTGCAGTCTGGCCGCCCATGGTCGGCAGCAGTGCATCTGGACGCTCTTTCTCGATGATCTTGGCAACGGTCTGCCACTTGATCGGTTCGATGTAGGTGGCGTCGGCCATGTCCGGGTCGGTCATGATGGTGGCCGGGTTGGAGTTCACCAGGATGACGCGGTAACCCTCTTCGCGCAGGGCCTTGCAGGCCTGGGCGCCGGAGTAGTCGAATTCGCAGGCCTGGCCGATAACGATCGGGCCAGCGCCGAGAATCAGGATGCTTTTTATGTCTGTACGTTTTGGCATGGGTTTGTCACTCAAATCCGCAGGTCAGTCGGCAAGCCGTCTTGAACAATCCTTGAAGAGCCTGAGGGGGCCGCCGGTTTCCCGGGCCGCCCTCAGGCCGCTCATTTAGCGTCGCTTGGCCATCTCATTGATGAAACGGTCGAACAGCGGCGCTACGTCGTTCGGGCCCGGGCTCGCTTCAGGGTGGCCCTGGAAGCTGAACGCGCTCTTGTCGGTGCGCTCGATACCCTGCAGGGAACCGTCGAACAGCGACTTGTGAATGGCGCGCACATTGGCCGGCAAGGTGGCTTCATCCACCGCAAAACCGTGGTTCTGGCTGGTAATCATCACTACGCCAGTGTCCAGGTCTTGTACCGGGTGGTTGGCACCATGATGGCCATGGCCCATTTTCAGGGTCTTGGCGCCGGAGGCCAGGGCCAGCAGTTGGTGACCCAGGCAGATACCGAATACCGGGATCTCGGTGTCCAGCACTTCCTTGATAGCCTTGATGGCGTAGTCGCATGGCTCCGGGTCACCCGGACCGTTGGACAGGAACACACCATCCGGTTGCAGGGCCAGTACGTCGGCGGCCGGGGTTTGCGCCGGCACCACGGTCACGCGGCAACCGCGCTCGACCAGCATGCGCAGGATGTTGTACTTCACGCCGTAGTCGTAAGCGACCACGTGGTAAGGCAACTCGCTAGCCTCGATGGTTGCGTGGCTGTCAGTCTTCAAGTCCCAGACAGTGGAGCGCCACTCGTACTGTTCTTTGGTGCTGACGACTTTCGCCAGATCCATGCCTTTCAGGCCAGGGAAGCCTTGCGCTGCAGCAATCGCTGCGGCTTCGGAAACATCGTCACCGACCATGATGCAGCCATTCTGCGAGCCTTTTTCACGCAGGATGCGTGTCAGGCGGCGCGTATCGATACCGGCGATTGCCACAACGTTGTTGGCTTTCAGGTAATCGGACAGCGACATCGTGTTACGCCAGTTGCTCGCAACCAGTGGCAGGTCACGAATCACCAGACCAGCCGACCAGACACGATCAGACTCGATATCTTCCGGTGTAGTACCGGTGTTGCCGATGTGCGGATAGGTCAGGGTAACGATCTGTTGGGCGTAGGAAGGATCGGTAAGGATTTCCTGATAGCCGGTCATGGCGGTGTTGAACACCACCTCTCCAACGGTCTGACCGTCGGCTCCAATGGCTTCGCCGCGAAAAATGCTGCCATCAGCAAGGGCGAGTATGGCTGGCTTAGTCAAGAAGACCTCCCGTAAATAAAGCCTGAAAGGGCGATCGCAGGTTGTAAAAAAGCGGAGTGACGTATGGACACGTCACCCCGCTTCTTCACTGAATTATTCTGCGCGCTTTTAGTGGACACACTAAAGCTGTAGCTTACAGAAAAAGGCTTTTTTGGTCCACCGCTAAAGAGCCTAAAAGGCAGGAGAATGCGACAGGACGTCGCTTAGCGGGTAAAAACGGGGCCCTAGAGTAATACCCGGGGCCCGTTTTTGCTACTGATTAACGCAGATCCAGCACGTCTTGCATGTCGTAGAGGCCTGCTTCGCGCCCCTCCAGCCACAATGCCGCACGCACTGCGCCCTTGGCGAAGGTCATACGACTGGAGGCCTTATGGGTAATCTCCAGGCGCTCGCCTTCGGCAGCAAACAGCACCGTGTGATCACCCACCACGTCACCGCCGCGCACCGTAGCAAAGCCAATGGTCTCGCGCTCACGCGCGCCGGTATGACCTTCGCGACCATACACCGCGACTTTCGACAAATCGCGCCCCAAGGCATCGGCAATCACCTCGCCCATGCGCATGGCGGTGCCCGATGGCGCATCCACCTTGTGCCGGTGATGGGCCTCGATGATCTCGATATCCGCATCATCCCCCAGCACCCGTGCGGCCATGTCGAGCAACTTCAGCGACAAGTTGACGCCCACACTGAAGTTGGCGGCAAACACGATAGGGATGTCCTTGCCCGCCGCAACCAGCAACTGCTTCTGCTCGGCATTCAGGCCAGTAGTACCGATAACCATGGCCTTGCCAGCCTTACGGCAGAAGGCCAGGTTTTTCAGCATCACTTCGGGCAGGGTGAAGTCGATCAGCACATCGAACTCGTCAACCACCTGCTCCAGGCTACCGGACAACGACACTCCGATCCGCCCCAGCGAAGCCAGCTCACCAGCATCAGCGCCAATCAGCGTACTGCCCGGGCGTACGATCGCCGCAGTCAGCCCCGACAGAGGCGAGCGCTGCTGCACCGCCTCCACCAGGTTCTTGCCCATGCGCCCGGCGGCGCCCATCACTGCTATACGTCGCATATCCACGTCCTTACAGGTCGCCGAAGAAGCGCTTCACGCCTTCGAACCAGCCAGCGGTCTTCGGCGAATGGGAGCCATCACCGTCCAGCGAGCTGCGCAATTCTTCGAGCAACTCACGCTGACGACGATCCAGGTTGACCGGGGTCTCAACGGCCACACGGCACATCAAGTCGCCCGCCCCACCGCCACGCACTGGCGCAACGCCTTTGCCACGGATCCGGAACTGCTTGCCGGTCTGCGTTCCCTCAGGAATCTTCAGCTTGACCCGACCATCGAGGGTCGGAATCTCCAGCTCGCCACCCAGGGCGGCATCGACAAAGCTGATCGGCACCTCACAGAACAGGTGCTTGCCGTCGCGCTGGAAGATCGAGTGCTCGCGCACATTGATCACCACGTACAGATCGCCCGTCGGGCCACCCTGCGCACCCGCCTCGCCTTCACCCGACAAGCGGATACGGTCGCCAGTATCGACACCCGCCGGCACTTTCACCGACAGCGTCTTGTACTCTTCGACACGCCCTTCGCCGTGGCAAGAGTCGCACGGATCGGAAATGATCTTGCCCTGGCCATGGCAACGCGGGCAGGTTTGCTGCACAGAGAAGAAGCCCTGCTGCATGCGCACCTGACCAATACCACCACAAGTCGGGCAGGTAATCGGCGAAGAGCCCTTCTTGGCACCTGAACCGTCGCACGGCTTGCAATTGACCAGCGTCGGCACGCGGATGTTGACGCTGGTGCCGCGCACGGCTTCTTCCAGATTCAGCTCCAGGGTGTAGCGCAAGTCGCTGCCGCGCTGGGCACCGCCGCGCTGACCGCCGCGACCGCCACCGAAGAAGTCGCTGAACACGTCGCCGAAGATATCGGAGAAGTTCTGCCCGCCAAAACCGGCACCGCCGCCACCCATGCTCGGATCGACACCCGCGTGGCCGTACTGGTCGTAGGCTGCGCGCTTGTTCGGATCACACAGGCATTCGTAGGCCTCGTTGGCCTCCTTGAACAACTCTTCGGATTCTTTGTTATCCGGATTACGGTCCGGGTGGTGCTTCATCGCCAGGCGACGGTAAGCCTTCTTCAGGTCCGCCTCGCTGGAGCCCCGCTCCACACCCAACACTTCGTAATAGTCACGCTTTGCCATAAGTCTTTGCACTCTTAAGGACGTCCGGCAAAACCCTCCTGAGCCTGCCAAACTCGTTGAGCCCCAATACAGGCCCGGACCCAACTCACGTCAAATTCAACGATCCTGGTCTTTACTGCTCTCAGCCGAGACCCAGCTAAAAACGCGGTGATTGTTGATCGCAAAGCAGGAGCATTCCCGATCACACCGCCAACATCCGAATCTTGTCGCATGCTGTAAAAATTCGCGTACCCCAGACACGCCAACGCGGGAGCAAGCTCCCGCGCGGCGACATCCTACCAGTCACCGCTTGATAGCGGTCAACCGGGCGACCAAGTTACTTCTTCTGGTCTTCTTTTACTTCTTCGAACTCGGCATCGACAACATCATCGTGCTTGGCTTCAGGCTCTGCCTGTTGCGCGGCACCGTCAGCTGGCTGGCCTTGCTCGGCGTACATCTTCTGAGCTACTGGCGCGGAGACTTTCGACAGCTCCTCAACCTTGGCTTCGATAGTGGCCTTGTCATCACCTTTAACGGCGGCTTCCAGGGCAACCACTGCAGCTTCGATTGCAGTCTTCTCTTCAGCAGTCACTTTGTCGCCAGCATCAGCGATCATTTTGCGCGTCGAGTGAACCAGTGCATCACCCTGGTTCCGGGCAGCGGCCAGCTCTTCGAACTTGCGATCTTCCTCGGCGTTCTTTTCAGCGTCGTTGATCATCTGCTGAATTTCTTCCTCGGACAGGCCGGAGTTGGCCTTGATCACGATCGACTGAGTCTTGCCAGTGGCCTTGTCCTTGGCGCCTACGTGCAGAATGCCGTTGGCGTCGATGTCGAAGGTTACTTCAATCTGTGGCACGCCACGTGGAGCTGGTGGAATCTCGGCCAGGTCGAACTTGCCCAGGGACTTGTTCTGCGCAGCCTGCTTACGCTCACCTTGCAGCACGTGAATGGTCACCGCGCCCTGGTTGTCATCGGCAGTCGAGAACACTTGCGATTTCTTGGTAGGAATCGTGGTGTTCTTCTCGATCAGCGCAGTCATCACGCCGCCCATGGTTTCGATACCCAGGGTCAGCGGGCTGACGTCCAGCAGCAGCACGTCTTTCACGTCGCCGGCCAATACCGCGCCCTGAATGGCAGCACCCATTGCAACTGCTTCGTCCGGGTTGACGTCTTTACGCGCTTCTTTACCGAAGAACTCGGTAACCTTCTGCTGCACCAGCGGCATACGGGTCTGACCACCGACCAGAATCACGTCGTTGATCGAGCCAACATCGATACCCGAGTCTTTCAGGGCGATGCGGCAAGGCTCGATGGTACGCTGAACCAGGTCTTCAACCAGCGATTCGAGCTTGGCGCGCGAGATCTTCACGTTCAAGTGCTTAGGACCGGTGGCGTCTGCAGTGATGTACGGCAGGTTCACGTCGGTCGAATTGCTCGAAGACAGTTCGATCTTGGCTTTTTCAGCGGCTTCTTTCAGGCGCTGCATCGCCAGCGGGTCACCCTTGAGGTTCATGCCGCTTTCTTTCTTGAATTCGTCGACGAGGTAGTCGATCAGACGAATGTCAAAGTCTTCACCGCCCAGGAACGTGTCACCGTTAGTCGCCAACACTTCGAACTGGTGCTCGCCATCGACTTCAGCGATTTCGATCACGGAAACGTCGAAAGTACCGCCACCCAGGTCATAAACGATCACGGTGTGGTCGCCCTTGGCCTTGTCCATGCCATAGGCCAGAGCAGCCGCGGTTGGCTCGTTGATGATACGTTTTACGTCCAGGCCCGCGATACGGCCGGCGTCTTTGGTCGCCTGGCGCTGGCTGTCGTTGAAGTAGGCCGGAACGGTGATCACCGCTTCGGTCACTGCTTCACCGAGGTAGTCTTCGGCAGTCTTCTTCATCTTTTTCAAGATTTCAGCCGAGATTTGTGGCGGCGACATTTTCTGGCCGTTCACTTCAACCCAGGCGTCACCGTTGTCGGCCTTGGCGATTTTATACGGCACCATCTTGATGTCTTTCTGTACAACTTCTTCGTCGAACTTACGACCGATCAAACGCTTCACCGCGTACAGGGTGTTATGCGGATTGGTCACAGCCTGACGCTTGGCGGACTGGCCTACCAGGATTTCGCCGTCGTTGGCGTAAGCCACGATGGAAGGGGTAGTACGTGCGCCTTCGGCGTTCTCAATAACCTTGGATACGCCGTTTTCCAGCACGGAGACGCAGGAGTTGGTGGTCCCCAGGTCGATACCGATAATTTTGCCCATGATTCACTCTCCCGAAACTTTGGATTTGGTTGCCGCAGCAGTGGTGGCTAACTGCGGTAGCACTTAAACGCTTGACTTATAAATGGGGTCGTTACGAACGATTTCAAGCCTGCTCGTCAATCGATGGCGAAACCGGTGCGGGAGCCTTGCTCACCACCACCATCGCCGGGCGCAACAGGCGACCATTGAGCTGGTAGCCCTTCTGGAACACCTTCAACACGCTATTGGGCTCAAGGTCAGCATTTTCTTGCATGGCCATGGCCTGGTGATGCTCCGCGTTGAACGGCTCGCCGCCTTGTGGATCGATGGCTTCCATCTGATAACGCTTCAGGGTGTCCTGGAACATCTTCAGGGTCAGCTCGATCCCTTCGCGCATGCCACGGATGTTTTCGTCGTCCGGGCTAGACAGCTCCAGGCCGCGCTCCAGGCTGTCGATGATCGGCAACAGATCACCGGCGAACTTCTCCAGCGCGAACTTGTGGGCTTTTTCTACATCCTGCTCGGCGCGGCGGCGGACGTTCTGCAGATCGGCAGCAACACGCAAAGCCTGATCCTGAGCGCCTGCCAGTTGCTCTTCGAGCACTTGCACGCGAGCCGCCAGGTCTTCACCCGCTGCCTGCGAGGCCTGGTTGGCGTCTGGGTTTTGCGTATCCAGCGTCTGTTCGTCAGCCATAATTTTCTCCTTTCAGAATCCTGCGCGAACTCAACTCGCGCTTCTGTTCCGGTATATGGGGCCACAATTTCCAGGTTCAAGGGCCGACACGCCCCGACTCACACTTTCCCGCACATTCCACATCGCACTAAAAAATCCCGCCATCCAAGCAAATCGAGCTAAACCTCAGGATTGTCAGCGCCAAACAAAACACTGTATAAATAACCAGACCTAAAGCCTGGGAGCAGCCACTATGCTGGTTCACCTGTCCGTACATAACTACGCCATCGTCGAGCACCTGGATCTTGAACTGGATCGCGGGATGAGCGTAATCACAGGCGAAACCGGCGCCGGCAAATCGATCATGCTCGATGCCCTGGGCCTGACCCTTGGCGATCGCGCCGACAGCGGCGTGGTTCGCCCCGGCGCAGACAAGGCCGATATCCTGGCGACTTTTGACCTGGCGGATATTCCGGAAGCCAGCGCCTGGCTTGCCGAGCGCGACCTTGATAACGACGGCCCGTGCATCCTGCGCCGCGTAATCACCGCCGAAGGCCGCTCACGGGGCTATATCAATGGCACGCCCTGCCCCCTTGGCGACCTGAAAGCCCTGGGCGAATTGCTGATCGATATCCACAGCCAGCACGAACATCAATCCCTGCTCAAAACCGATACCCATCGCCGGCTCCTGGATGAGTACGCCGGTGCCACCGACCTGGCGCGCCAGGTGCAGTTGGCCGCACAACGCTGGCGCCAGACCCGCCAGGAGCTGGAGCGCCTATCCAACTCCGGCGACGAGCAGCGGGCCCGCCACCAGCTCCTCAGCTATCAGTTGGAAGAACTGGAAAGCCTGGGCCTGGGCGAAACAGAACTGGAACAACTGGAGCAGGAGCACAAGAACCTGACCAATGCCGAAACCTTGCTGGGCATTTGTCGCCAGGTTGTCGAGCAATGCAGCGAAAGCGATTCCGGCAATGTGCTGAACGCCCTGACGGCAAGCCTTAACCGCCTGTCGAGTGTGAACAGTGGCTCTGGCTCGCTGAATGAAGCCACCACCCTGCTGACCAGTGCGCAGATCCAGGTAGAAGAGGCGGTTGGCGAGCTGAACCGCTTCCTTGACCACTTCGATGCAGATCCGGCACGCCTGCAAGAGATCGAAGAGCGCCTCGACACTATTTATACCCTGGCGCGCAAACATCGGATCCAGCCAACCGAAGTGGCAGCCATGCAGCAAAAACTGCTGGACGAGATCGAAACCCTGAATGCCAACGATGAATCCATCGAGCGCCTGGGCGATGAACTGGCCTCTTTCGCCCGCCACTATCAGGAAAAAGCCCGGGAACTGAGCGACCTGCGCCAGCAAGCGGCTACCGGACTGGCCTGCGCCGTGGAACAGGAAATCCAGCGACTGGGCATGCCCGGCGGGCGCTTCACCATCGAATTGCATGCCAATAGTGGCAACGAGCTACAGCCCAACGGCCTGGAGCAGGTCGAGCTGCTGGTGAGCGCCAACCCAGGCCAACCCCTCAAGGCCCTGGCGAAGGTAGCGTCTGGTGGTGAACTGTCACGGATCAGCCTGGCGATCCAGGTCATTACCGCCCAGACCTCCCGCGTACCTACACTGGTATTCGACGAAGTGGACGTGGGGATCGGTGGACCGACGGCAGAAATCGTCGGCCAATTGTTGCGTCGCCTCGGCGAACGCGGGCAGGTATTGACCGTTACCCACTTGCCCCAAGTGGCAGCCCAGGGGCATCAGCATCTGTTTGTACATAAGGTCAGGGGCAGCGATGCGACACATACTGCTGTGTCCAAGCTAAACAAGACCGAACGGGTCGAAGAAGTCGCGCGCATGCTCGGCGGCATCGATCTGACCAAGGAGTCCCTGGCCCATGCGAAGAAAATGGTGGTGACAGCGAAGGCCTGAGCCCTATTTCACCCTGGGTTTCCCACCGATAGAAAACACGAAGGCGACCCTAGGGTCGCCTTCGATCGTTTCGCAGAGTGAATCTGCGTAGCTTTCTTACTTTTTCTTACGTATGTACAGAACCAGATTGTGGTCAACCAAATCGAATCCGTGCTCCTCAGCAATCTTGTGCTGCAGCGCCTCGATCTCGGGGCTGGTGAACTCGATAACCTCATTGGTATCCAGGTCAACCATGTGGTCGTGATGACCACCGTCAGCCAGTTCAAATACTGCATGACCGCCGTCGAAATTATGACGAACCACCAGCCCTGCGGCTTCGAACTGGGTCAGTACACGGTAAACCGTGGCCAGGCCAACGTCCTCGTTAGACTCCATCAGCGCCTTGTAGACATCCTCGGCACTCATGTGGCGTTGCTCGGCGGAATCGAGCATTTGTAGAATCTTGACTCGTGGCAGAGTCACTTTAAGACCGGCTTTGCGTAGTTCGCTATTTTCAACCATGGTTAGCTTTCTCGCGGATGCTGCTTCGCAGCTTCTCTTAATACGGGTATGATCGGCGTTTACGTTGTCCCAGCCAAGATAGTGGAAGTCGCCCACCGATGCAAAACACCAAGCTCTTGCTAACCAGTTTCACCCTTGTGGGACTGCTCGCACTCGCCGGTTGTTCATTCCCCGGGGTTTACAAAATCGACATCCAGCAGGGCAATGTCGTCACGCAGGACATGATAGACCAGTTACGCCCGGGAATGACCCGACGGCAAGTACGGTTTATCATGGGCAATCCCCTGCTGACCGACACATTCCATGCCGATCGCTGGGATTATCTCTATAGCCTGCAACCTGGAGGCGGGGAGCGCCAACAGGAGCGCGTCAGTGTCATCTTTAATGACAACGATCAGCTCGTCAGCCTTTCCGGTGACTTCATGCCCGGCGTAAGCCGTGATGAAGCCCTGTTGGGCAAGGACAGCGGGACCAGCGTCACTGCGCCAGCGCAGAATGCTGAACAGCCCAAGTCCGAAGTACCGGCCAAGCCAGGCTCCTTGCTTGACCAGATTCAGAAAGATATCGACGGTGTGCAAACCGTTCCGGTGCCAACTCCAGAACCTCTGGACGCCAGCCCGCAATAATTTGCATCGCTCAACAAAAAGCCCGGCATGCCGGGCTTTTTGTTGCCTGCTGTTTCACAGACTATGGATTCAACCGCCGAGCTTCGGCTGCTTTTGCCGCTCGCAAGCGCCTCACTTCCTTCGGATCGGCCAGCAATAGCCGATAGATCTCGATGCGATCACCAGCCTGCACGCTACGGGTTTCAGCGTCCGCCACAACTTTGCCAAAAACCCCCAATGGGCAACTGTCGATATCCAGCTCGGGAAACTGTGCCGCAATGCCTGACGCCAGCACCGCCGCCCGCAGGCTCGTCCCCGGCGCAACCGCCAGGCTCAACAACAATTGGCGATCCACTGCGGCGTAGACCACCTCAATCTCAATTAATCGCTCAGCCATGCAGTTGCTTGGCCCGCTGGCAAAACGCATCCACCAAGGTATTCGCCGCCTGGTTGAACAGCGGCCCCAGGGTCGCCCGCACAATGGAGCCTGCGTAATCAAACGTCAGGTCCAGGCTGATCTTGCACGCCTTCTCCCCCAACGGCTTGAATACCCAGACCCCGTGCAACTGGGTGAATGGCCCTTCTTCCAGATTCATCTCGATGGACCGCCCAGGAACCAGCACATTACGGGTGACAAACTTCTGGCCAAGCCCGCCCTTGGACACCTCGAGGCTCGCGCGCATATGCTCGTCGCTGCTCTCCAATACCGTGGATGAGGAGCACCAGGGCAGGAAATCCGGGTAGCTCGCCACGTCGTTGACCAGGTCATAAAGCGCTTGCGCCGGGTAAGGCAGCAGGGCCGAGCGTTGAATATGCGTCGTCATGGGAGCGTTATTTCCGAAGCTGAGCGGCAAACATCGCGAAAAGACTGCACGATTCGCGAGAGAAAAAAACCAGAAAACTGGCGGTATTGTCCGGGATTCGTCCAACACGCTCAAGCACGCAGGTTGACCGTAGCCGACACGCTCGCAACTGCCTATAATGCCGCCCCTATGGCTAAACAAAAGAAACACCCAACAGGGACCATCGCGCAAAACAAAAAGGCGCGACACGATTACTTCATCGAACATCGGTTCGAGGCTGGTCTGGTCCTGGCCGGCTGGGAAGTAAAAAGTCTGCGCGCCAGCAAGCTGCAACTGGTCGACAGTTACGTACTGCTCAAAGATGGCGAAGCCTGGCTGCTCGGCAGTCATATCACGCCGTTGATGACCGCCAGCACCCACGTGATTGCCGATCCGGTACGCACGCGCAAACTGCTGCTCAATGCACGCGAACTGGAAAAGCTCGCCGCCGCGGTACAACAGAAAGGCTACGCTTGCGTCTGCCTGTCGTGGTACTGGAGCAAGCATCTGGTCAAGTGCGAAATCGCGCTGGGCAAGGGCAAGAAGGAATACGACAAGCGTGATACCGAGCGCGAGCGCGACTCCAATCGGGAATTGCAGCGCGCCGTACGCAACAAGGGCAAGGAAGACTGATCTTCCCCGCCCCTTGATGCGCGCCCATGTGGCCAGGGAGCCCGCTCCCTGCGCCGCACTATTGGCTACATCCCCTTACGCCGCTCCGCCCGCGCCATGCGCTGCACTTCCTGACGCACCTCCTCCAACACCTCCTGCACATATAGCAGGTGCCGTGTCGAAACTTCCCGCGCCTGCTCGGCCCGCCCTTCGATAATTGCCAGGTACAAGTCCCGATGCTGATTGATCAGCATGTCGCGGGTTTCGCTGCGCTGCTGGTACATGCCACCGATATTGGTCACCACGTTACGCTTGAGCAGATCAAACAAGCCGCGGATGGTGTGCAGCAAGACCGCATTGTGGCTGGCTTCGGCGATAGCCAAGTGAAACCTGGCATCGGCCGCGCCCTCTTCAATACGGCTCACCTCATCATCACGCGTATAACAATCCTGCAAGGCATCAAAAGCCGCAGTCAGACGCTCGCGGTCCACTTCCGTGGCGCGCAGCGCCGCGTAATAAGCACACGATGCTTCTAGCGTCTGGCGAAACTCCAACAGATCACGCTGGGCTTCGGGGTTGTTTTCCAGCAGATGCAACAAGGGGTCGCTGAAGGTAGAACCCAGCGTCTCCACCACATAATTACCGCCGCCCTGGCGACTGACCAGCAACCCCTTGGCCGCCAGCTTCTGGATCGCCTCGCGCAACGACGGGCGCGACACACCGAACTGTTCAGCCAGTGCGCGCTCGGCCGGCAATCGCTCGCCCGACTTCAACGTGCCCTCAAGGATCATCCCCTCAAGCTGCTCGACGATATCGTCGGACAAACGGCGCTGACGCACCTGATCAAACGCCATAACTGACTCTCCACGATCCCGGCCACTCGCCGGGCCCTCTATTCTGGCCTATTGCCGCGCTGTCGGCACCTATCAGAACCCCTTTGATTACACCGATCAGCCCCCACGCCGCCGACATGCGACCAAAGTTTCTCAGGCGGCAAATTGACACATCACCCCGAAGGCTCTTAACCTAGCCATCAGCGATTGTAAATTGGTCTTACCAATTATCCAAATCAGCTAAACATGCATGACCAACAACAATTAGGGGCCACCCCATATGCAAACCTGGCAACAGCTCTACAGCCCACTCGGCAGCCTTGGCCTGTCCGCACTGGCCGCCGTTATTCCTATCGTGTTTTTCTTCCTGGCCCTGGCTGTGTTTCGCCTTAAAGGCCATGTTGCCGGGAGCATCACCCTGGCGCTGTCGATTCTGGTAGCGATCTTCGCCTTCCAGATGCCAGTCGATATGGCAATCGCTGCCGCCGGCTACGGCTTTGCCTACGGCCTGTGGCCAATCGCCTGGATCATCGTCGCCGCGGTATTCCTCTACAAACTGACGGTCAAGAGCGGCCAGTTCGAAGTGATCCGCAGCTCAGTACTGTCGATTACCGATGACCAACGCCTGCAAGTGCTGCTGATCGGCTTCTGCTTCGGCGCATTCCTCGAAGGCGCCGCCGGTTTCGGTGCCCCGGTAGCGATTACTGCCGCGCTGCTCGTAGGACTGGGCTTCAACCCACTGTACGCCGCCGGCCTGTGCCTGATTGCCAACACCGCACCAGTAGCGTTCGGCGCCCTGGGGATCCCGATCATCGTCGCCGGGCAAGTCACCGGTATCGACGCCTTCAAGATCGGCGCCATGACCGGCCGCCAACTGCCGCTGCTGTCGCTGTTCGTGCCGTTCTGGCTGGTGTTCATGATGGACGGCTTGCGCGGCGTCAAGGAAACCTGGCCTGCCGCACTGGTGGCCGGCTTGAGCTTTGCCATCACCCAGTACTTCACCTCCAACTTTATCGGCCCGGAACTGCCTGACATCACCTCGGCCCTGGCCAGCCTGATTTCCCTGACCCTGTTCCTGAAAGTCTGGCAGCCCAAGCGCACTGCGGGTGCCCAGATTGCCGGCGCCACGTCCAGCGTTTCGGTCACCGGCAGCGTCGGCGGTTTCGGCCAGCCACGTACTTCCGTGGCTTCGCCTTACAGTCTGATGGAAATTTTCAAGGCCTGGTCGCCGTTCCTGATCCTGACCGTACTGGTCACCATCTGGACCCTCAAGCCGTTCAAGGCGATGTTCGCCGCCGGCGGTTCGATGTACAGCTGGGTGTTCAACTTTGCGATTCCGCACCTGGACCAGATGGTGATCAAGGTTGCGCCGATTGTCACCAACCCCACTGCCATTCCAGCGGTGTTCAAACTGGACCCGATTTCCGCGACCGGTACAGCGATTTTCTTCTCTGCACTGATCTCCATGCTGGTGCTGAAGATCAACTTCAAAACTGGTCTGACCACTTTGAAAGAGACCTTCTACGAGCTGCGCTGGCCAATCCTGTCCATCGGCATGGTGCTGGCGTTCGCGTTCGTCACCAACTATTCCGGCATGTCTTCGACCATGGCGCTGGTACTGGCCGGCACCGGCGCAGCGTTCCCGTTCTTCTCGCCGTTCCTCGGTTGGCTGGGCGTGTTCCTCACCGGCTCCGATACCTCGTCCAATGCCCTGTTCAGCTCCCTGCAAGCCACTACCGCACACCAAATCGGTGTCAGCGACACCCTGCTGGTCGCGGCGAACACTAGTGGCGGCGTGACTGGCAAGATGATCTCCCCGCAATCGATCGCCGTGGCCTGCGCCGCGACCGGCCTGGTGGGTAAAGAATCCGACCTGTTCCGCTTTACCCTCAAGCACAGCCTGTTTTTTGCCACAATTGTCGGCCTGATCACCTACGCCCAGGCGTACTGGTTCACCGGCATGCTGGTGCATTAAGACCACAGGCAATACCGTTAGAACCGACGCCGCAGCCTTGCGGCGTCAGCTATTCACAACCCAGTCTGCTGGACCGTGGCGCCTAGGCTCCCCAGACTGGGTGCTGCTGATCCTGGAGGACCCATGAGTCTGCCCATCGCGTTCCTTGATGCTGTCGCACGACTGATCCCGAAAGATCGGCGCTTCGACGATCCTCTTTCCACCCTGGCTTTCGGCACCGACGCCAGTTTTTACCGACTGATCCCACAACTGGTGATCCGAGTCGAATCGGAAGATGAAGTCGTTGAGTTGCTGCAACTGGCACAACGCGATCGCGTGCCAGTGACCTTTCGTGCAGCTGGCACCAGCCTTTCCGGCCAGGCGATAAGCGATTCGGTGCTGATCGTGCTCGGCGATAACTGGAACGGGCGCGAGATTCGTGGCCAAGGTACGCAAATCCGCCTGCAACCCGGGGTGATCGGAGCCCAGGCCAACGCGTGGCTTGCGCCATTCGGGCGCAAGATCGGCCCGGATCCGGCATCGATCAATGCCTGCAAGATCGGCGGGATTGTCGCCAACAATGCCAGCGGCATGTGCTGCGGCACCGCCCAGAACACCTACCACACCCTGGCCGGGATTCGCCTGGTACTGGCCGACGGCAGCCGCCTCGACACCGAGGATGCCGCCAGCGTCGCCGCTTTCCGCGAGCAACACGGCCCGTTACTGGAACGCCTGGCTACCCTGGGCCGCGAGACGCGGGCCAATGCTGAACTGGCCGCAAGAATTCGCCATAAATACCGTCTGAAAAACACCACCGGCCTGTCACTCAACGCCTTGGTGGATTTCGACGAGCCACTGGATATCCTCAGCCATCTGCTGGTGGGTTCCGAAGGTACCCTGGGCTTTATCAGCGCCGTGACCTACGACACGGTGATCGACCACCCGA
Source organism: Pseudomonas sp. 06C 126 (assembly GCF_001855215.1). NCBI lineage: Bacteria > Pseudomonadati > Pseudomonadota > Gammaproteobacteria > Pseudomonadales > Pseudomonadaceae > Pseudomonas > Pseudomonas sp. 06C 126. The sequence continues at coordinate 73,624 of NZ_MIFU01000024.1, forward strand.
ACAAGGCTTCGGCCCTGATCGTATTTCCCGATGTAGAAACCTGCTGCAACGCCGTAACGGTGCTGAAAACCCAGCCGGTGTCAGCGGTCGAGTTGCTGGACCGGCGCAGCATGCGCTCGGTGCAAGACAAACCCGGCATGCCCGCTTTCGTACAGCAGCTATCGGAAGGTGCCTGCGCGCTATTGATCGAGTCCCGCGCCGCTTCATCGTCGCTGCTACAGGAGCAACTGGCGCTGATCATGGCGTCGCTGGCCGACTTCCCGGTCGAGAAACAAGTCGACTTCACCGAAGACCCGGTGGAAAACGCTCGCCTGTGGGCCATCCGCAAAGACACCTTCCCTGCCGTCGGCGCCGTACGCAAAACCGGCACCACGGTGATCATCGAAGACGTGACCTTCCCGGTGGAGCAACTGGCTATTGGCGTGAACCGCTTGATCGAGCTGTTCGACAAACATCACTACGACGAGGCCATCCTTTTCGGACACGCGCTGGAAGGCAATCTGCACTTTGTCTTCACCCAAGGCTTCAACAGCGCGGAAGAAGTCACACGCTACCAAGCGTTCATGGATGACGTAGCGCAACTGGTGGCCGTGGAGTTCGGCGGCTCGCTGAAAGCCGAGCACGGCACCGGTCGGAACATGGCGCCCTTCGTCGAGTTGGAGTGGGGCAGCGATGCCTATCAACTGATGTGGCAACTCAAGCGCCTGCTCGACCCCAACGGCATTCTCAACCCGGACGTGGTGCTGAGCGAAGATCCGCAAATCCACCTGAAAAACCTCAAGCCGCTGCCGGCCGCCGACGAGATTGTGGATAAGTGCATCGAGTGCGGTTTCTGCGAGCCAGTATGCCCATCCAAAGGCCTGACCCTCAGCCCACGCCAGCGCATCGTGATCTGGCGCGATATCCAGGCACGTAAACGCGCCGGCATCGATACCACCGAGCTGGAAGCGGCGTATCACTACCAAGGCATCGACACCTGCGCCGCCACCGGATTGTGCGCCCAGCGTTGCCCGGTAGGCATCAATACCGGTGACCTGGTGAAAAAACTGCGTAGCCGCGAAGCTGACAGTACGAAAACCGCCGAGTGGCTGGCCAACCATTTCTCCACCGCATTGCAAGGCGCACGCTTCACCCTGCATGTGGCCAACGGCGCGCGCATGCTGCTCGGCGCGCCACGCCTGGCGAAGCTCTCGGCCTCCGTAACCAAACTGTCCAAGGGCCAGATCCCGCAGTGGACCAGCGCCATGCCACAGCCAGAAAAAGCCATCCGCTTCAGCCCCGCCGTCAACGACGAACGACCACGGGTGGTCTACCTCGCGGCCTGTGTATCGCGAGCAATGGGCCCGGCGGCCGGGGACAAAGAGCAAATGTCGCTGTACGACAAAACCCGCGGCCTGCTGGAAAAAGCCGGTTACCAAGTGGTCATTCCGGACAACCCAGACAGCCTGTGCTGCGGCCAGCCCTTCGCTTCCAAAGGCTACGCCGAACAGGCCGAGCACAAACGCCAGGAACTGATCGGCGCCCTGCTCCACGCCAGCCGTGGCGGCCTCGACCCGATCTATTGCGATACCAGCCCCTGCACCTTGCGCCTGGTCCAGGACCTGGGGCAAACGCGTCTGGACCTCTATGACCCCGTTCGATTTATCCGCACCCACCTGATGGACCGCCTGGACTTCACACCCCAGGATGCCCCCATTGCCGTGCATGTCACCTGCAGCACCCAGCACCTGGGCGAAAGCCAGGCCCTGATCGACCTCGCCCGGCGCTGCAGCAACAACGTAGTAATCCCCGAAGGCATCCACTGCTGCGGCTTCGCCGGCGACAAAGGCTTCACCACCCCGGAGCTCAACGCCCACTCCCTGCGCTCCCTCAAGGACGCCGTGCAGTACTGCAGCGAAGGCATCTCCACCAGCCGCACCTGTGAGATCGGTCTGACCCAGCATGGTGGGATCGATTACCACGGCCTGGTCTACCTGGTCGACCGGGTGACCCAGGCCCGCGCAATAAAAACGAACCCCTGCACACTGGCGTAGTCACTTGCTTAAGCCCCGGGCAACCGGGGCTGACCAATAACCTCGCCAGCTGCCGCACGTACCGCGCAGCATCGAGACCTCTTTGCACAAGGAGATACCCATGAAGCGTTCCGTACTGGCTGGTGTATTCGTCACCGCTGCGATGCTGGCCTCCCCCGTGTTTGCCGCAGGCAATGAAGCAGATCTGTGCCAGATCAACCTGGATAAAATCAACAACAGCAAAGCGCTGCTAGCCACTGACACCAGCGGCAAAAGCGGCGAGATCGACACTGCCGTCTCCCAAGCCAAAGCCGCCCATGCGGCCGGCGATGAAAAGAAATGTATCGAGATCACATCCAAGGCCCTGCAAGACCTGCAGAACCTGGAAAAGGGCGGCAACCCATAACCCACCAACCGCTTAAGGCCAACCTTTCGGGTTGGCCTTCTGTGACCGTTTGACGTACACTGCGCAGGCTTGTTGCTCACGATCACATCGATCAACAAGCACGGGGCCGTTTAGGATTCGACGCCGGTTGCGAACCTTTAGGTGCATGCCGAGTTGGTAACAGAACTCGTAAATCCACTGTTGCAACTTTCTATAGTTGCCAATGACGAAACCTACGGGGAATACGCTCTCGCTGCGTAAGCAGCCTTAGCCCTTCCCTCCTGGTACCTTCGGGTCCAGCAATCATCAGGGGATGTCTGTAAACCCAAAGTGATTGTCATATAGAACAGAATCGCCGTGCAGTACGTTGTGGACGAAGCGGCTAAAACTTACACAACTCGCCCAAAGCACCCTGCCCGTCGGGTCGCTGAGGGTTAACTTAATAGACACGGCTACGCATGTAGTACCGACAGCAGAGTACTGGCGGACGGGGGTTCAAATCCCCCCGGCTCCACCACTTCATCATCTAAAGACGTCCACGGACGTCTTTTTTTGTGCCCGAAACCCAGTAAATGCGGGGGTTTCAGGGCCACGGAAGGCTTTCTAGGTTTTTTGAGTTCCAGCCGATTTGGTATTCCCAATGGTATTCCCGGCTACCCGACGCTAATCTTGGGAATACCAAAAAGTGTCATGGAGTACTTCTCATGTGCGCTCAAACTACCCGCCTCTCCGACCGCCAGCTCAAGGCGGTCAAACCGAAAGACAAGGATTACGTCCTCACCGATGGCGACGGGCTCCAACTGCGAGTCAGGGCCAATCGCTCGATGCAGTGGAATTTCAACTACCGACATCCCGTAACCAAGAACCGAATTAACATGGCACTCGGATCCTATCCCGAGGTTTCTCTTGCGCAAGCCAGGAAGAAAACCGTTGAAGCCAGAGAGCTGCTTGCACAAGGCATCGACCCCAAAGCTCAACGCAATGAGCTGCTAGAAGCCAAACGAGCGGAAACGGAACACACCTTCGAGAACGTGGCCACCGCCTGGTTCGAGCTGAAGAAGGATTCCGTCACGCCGGCGTATGCCGAAGACATTTGGCGCTCCCTCACACTGCATGTTTTTCCGAGCATGAAATCAACGCCTCTCTCGGAAGTCAGCGCCCCAATGGTCATCAAGCTCCTTCGTCCGATTGAGGCCAAAGGCAGCCTCGAGACAGTTAAGCGAGTGAGCCAGCGCCTTAACGAGATCATGACCTACGGGGTCAATTCCGGAATGATCTTTGCCAACCCCCTCAGCGGCATTCGAGCGGTGTTCAAGAAACCTAAGAAAGAGAACATGGCAGCGCTACCACCAGATGAGCTTCCGGAACTCATGATAGAAATCGCGAACGCTAGCATCAAGCGGACAACTCGCTGCCTGATCGAATGGCAGCTTCATACCATGACCCGCCCCTCCGAAGCGGCGACCACCCGATGGGCAGATATCGACTTCGAAAAACGCATCTGGACCATCCCTGCGGAGCGAATGAAAAAGCGTCGTCCGCACATAATCCCGCTTACCGAACATGCACTCTCGTTATTAGAGACGCTTAAGTCCCATAGCGGCCACAGGGAATATGTGTTCCCGTCAGATAGAAACCCGCGCACCCACGCGAATAGCCAAACAGCAAACATGGCGTTGAAACGAATGGGCTTTCAGGACCGTTTGGTCAGCCACGGCATGCGCTCCATGGCCAGCACAATCCTCAACGAGCATGGATGGGATCCGGAGCTAATCGAAGTAGCGCTGGCGCATGTCGACAAGGACGAAGTTCGGAGCGCCTACAACCGGGCGGATTACATTGAACGTCGGCGCCCGATGATGGCCTGGTGGAGTGAACATATCCAGAAAGCGGCTACCGGCAGCCTGTCAGCGTCGGCCATCAATAAAACCAGGGACCACAAGGTGGTGCCGATACGCTGACATCACGGCGATAGTTCATGCCATCCGTGTGGTGGAGCTTGCCAGCGCTTCTTCGGCCAAGCCCCTGAGTATGGGAAGGCTCCGCATTCCCATACTCAGGGGCTCACGCTTAAAGGCCTATCAGACAACCACGGCTTTTGCCTTTCTAAGGCGGATCAACCCTGCTGTTAACTCGTAGTAGTAGACGGTAGCTGGAGCTGAGCATCGCAGGTAGTGCTCCAGAAACCATCTCACGTGCTTTTCTCTCCAGGACCAGGGAGTCGCGCAACCCCAGCGCTCACGAATCACCTCGTGCATCCTTTCTGCTTGCCTGATGTGCCGCTGCCGCGTGGCATGCGCGCCCTTGAGCACGGGGCGCAGAAACAACGCCATGTCGAACTCAGCTTTCATCGACGCCCCCCGATGTAGGCACTCACCACATCGATGCGATTATGTCCCAACTCATGGCTGATCTGCTGACGGGCGTGCTGATCAAGCTCTCGATCTTCTCGGTGACCACGACCGCCATTAACGGGTGCAGGAATGCCGGTCAGCTGCTCATAGCGCTCACAGGCGTAAGCCGCTCGCAGCTCATGAAAGCCTTTCAATCCATGCTGATGCAGAATGTCCCGAGCCGGTCGAACAACCGCCTGTAAGAAATTTTTGTAGCTTTCATTAGGAGCTAACAGATTCCGACTGCCCTTGGGTAAGGCCTCGCGGACTCTGTCGAGGGCACCGCGGACTTGATCCGTGACCTTGATCCAACGCGGCGCTGATGCGCCTGACCGACCACCTTTGGTGCCGTCTTGGATATTGATCTTGCCCAGTCCTTGAGCCTCTCGTTGCAGCCGTGGCAGGTCCGCCAAGATCGCTTCACGCAGGCGCATGCCGGTCTCCCGGGCGAGAAGCAAAATGGCACTCACCCTCTCCTGCTGACGATCTGACAGCGCTTGCGCAATCAGCCTGACCTGCACACGGTCTTGGCCTTGCGGGGCATCACTACGCACGCTTGAGCGCTGCAAGCCAAGCGCCTTGCTCGGACTGGGGATTTTGACGTACTGATCACCGCGCAGCGCGGCCATCGTTCGGTTGACACTGGACAGGCGGTTCTGCGCGGTGGCGATGCTGACGTTGCCCTGATTAACCTGCTCGCGCATATGGAAGGCGTACCGCATGAGGATCTCACGGTCGATCTGTCGCGCGTCGTTGAGTCCCGGCCCTTCCTTGGATCGACACCACTTCACGAAGGCCTGCCACCGATCGCTATGGGCTTTGACGGTAGCAAAATGGCCATCGCCAAATAGATCTTTCAGTGCTTGCGGTCCGGCATAGCTGAGCTGGCGACCAAAGCCAAAATTACGACCCACTCGCTTATCGACCCGAGCCATTTTCCTGATCCTGATCGACTGCCGCGAGCTCATAAAAAAGGGCTCGCCAGTGTGCATTCACAATAGCGAACTGGGCCCAATCAGTCGGGCGAAAACACAGCGTGTTGCCGGCGACGTATAGATGAGCGCCCTCCTTTTTCAACCATTGGATGATAGCTGTCGTCGAGGTGATAGCTTTAAGGGGGGTTGCGACGTCGGCGACACCGGCGACAACCCTTGTCCTGCCTGGCTTTGAGCGTGGCGACAAAGTGGTGACACTCGCGGCGACAACCCGTGCTTTCGGCTCCTTTCGGCGTTGAGCTAAGTGGTTGCGCAGTGCTTCATCAAGATTGAACATGGCGCACCTCGAAGGTGTGGCCGTCGGTGGTCAGCCATTGATGATCAATCAACTCGACCAGCAGCTTGGCGGCATGGCGACTGCTCTTACGGGCAAAACGGGGACCGTTGCGATTCAGCTCTCGAATACTGAAGCGCTTCCAATCCTTGGACTGCAGCCAGCGCAGCAGCCGGTCCGCCTCTTCCCTTACCCGACACACTGGCTCCTGCTCAGTCAGGCGCTGGATCTCGGTGAGGTAGTAGCCGACTAATGCGGAGGCCCGTTGGATATGGTCGACCTCCACGACGCTGCTCTCCTCCACAACTGCAAGAATGCCGGCGACGCGCAGCAGGTTATCGGCGGCCTTTGATCCGCTGGGCCGTACGCCGGCCAGCTCGCCAAACTCACCCAACTGGGCCTCGATGGCATCATGCAGATCAATCCAGCGACGGCGGGCTAACGGACTGAGGGTTAACGGCGATAACTGCAATGCACCATCAGGAGACAGTGACCAAGGCTGATGAAACAGCGCCGAAAGGCGGTGGTGATAGCGCTTTAGAGCGGCGTCTTTCGACAAGTCGACAGCTTGATAGCTACGTTGTCCAGCCAAGCTGGTTGGCCAAGTCATCAGGCAGCGACCAAGAATGCCTTGTCCCTGCAGCAGTGGATCACTGAGTAACTGCATGGCCAAATATGGCTGGAGCATTAGGTGTAGGCTCAAACGTCGGTCGTAGGCTCGCAAGCTTTCACCAACCATGGAGCGCGCGCGATCTATCGGACTACCATCCCAGAGTGACGACAAGGCCGTAACCGCTTTCAAACGGTTATCCCGACTCATGGTACTGCTGCCAAGGAATTGTCCGCCCTCATCACAGAACAGCCCCATGCTAGGCAGGTCATGACAGAGCCCCTTGATCAGAGCCTCGATCGTCGGGTCCGTGGTGATCAGCCTAGGGGCCGAAGGCTCCGCCTCGAGCGGTACGCTGTTTGTACGGGAGGGATAGGCAGGCTTGATACGCTGCGCCTGCCGCTGTGCGGCACGGTACAGGGCGAGTTGTTCGCGGTAGCGTTTCCACTGTTCACGCTCCCATTGCCGTGCCGGCAGCAATGCACATCTGTCTGCGGCGGTCTTGCGATCACCTGACGCGGCCACCGTGATCAGGTACAGCGACACGGGATAATTTCTCCCGTCGAGCTGTAAGCCCGCATGACCTTGAGTGGCCAGCGCAGAGGCAGCCAACACTGATTGCGCGGCCAATGCCTGGGGCACGCCGATGACCTCAGCCATTCGCTCTACCGCTGGGCCAAGAATCCCACCCAATGCCTGCACCGGATAAGGCTGGGCCACGGGATTCAACTCAATCAGCGGTCGAGGTGGTCGTGGTAGTTCAAGCTTCGGATCTAACTGCTGCATGGGCCCTCTCCTCGTTCATTGCTGGTTGTCCTCACGTAGTCCCGCCACGGATGTTGAGTGTTATCAGGGATCAAGGCCCCTGCGGCCTGTGAGGTGTTCACTGACGTGGAACGAACGGCTCCTTACGACCGGGAACGTGGGCATGAACCCATGAATCTGGCCTCCTTGGCGCATCCGAAGATGCGGGCGGGCGGAGACTGTACCGACTGACAAGTTCGGCACCTGGAGATCCTGGGTGGGAGAAGGCAAAGACCTGGACGCCTGGGGCATGCCTGACTGTCAGTCAGGTGCAGCACTTCCATGGGCTGCGGCACCGATGTCTGTATCGTTGCGGATAGCGACGAATCGGATTTGTCAGGCCGATTGTCACGAGGAGAGTTGCGGCAATGCCCTGTACGACGTGGCTTGCAGCAGTGGTACGAGCGCCCGTCTCTTTCCTGGAGAAAGAGACGGGCGCGGTCTGGCGCAACGAAGTGTGCCGAAAGGTGAGGTTGCTGCAATGCAGCGAGGATGGTCCATCGTCTGCCGCAATGGACAGATTGGTAGAGTAGGCATCCATCACTCTCAGGGAGTGACCGTGCGAGCCGCCGGACGCTAATCGCACTTCGGGAGAACCACCACACAAGTGGCGTAGCCTTGAGGGTTCTGGCTACCTGGGCAGGTGCTGTCAACGACAGCAATCCGTCCGCCAATTTTTATACCTGCTCGAAAAAGCGGTCAAGCACTCCGGGGACAATGGTCAATAAGTGGCGACTGTCGCCACATTTGTCGCCATGCTCCAGGCCCCACTCTGCCTGGGTTGTCGCCGCTGTCGCCGCTGTCGCCACACCTATATCAATGCCCAACGAAAAGATCCGCCTTAACACTGAAACGGCTCTGCGCCCGATACAGATCACGAGCACTTACTGATGGGTAAAATAAGGCTGGCGCTAATCAAATTTGAAATGAATGGCGCGCGCGCGGTGACTGCAAGAAAAAGCAAGTGAACCCTCCAATCAGCGCGATCAAAGATCGCTTGATCGGAGGGTTTGGCGGGAAAAGCAAAGTCTCAAACGTCAATTACAAACTCAGGCATCGATGCTGGTTGATTGGGAATTGACTGCCTCACGTCGCATGATCAGTGTCTGCTGCAATCGCAGCAGAAAACCTGCTTCAAATGCTTCTTGGGGATCACCCGGACGATGATGCTTTCGGTTTTGCGCCAGTGCCCACCACAGCGGCAATGATGAGCCATCGAGCCAGGTCTCAGCGCATCGAACGCCGTCCTCAATCATCGGGCGGAATTCATTGCCCCATGGTGTTCGGATACCGGGACAGCCTTCAGCGGAAGAGATAGAGACGTACTCACCAATCTGTTGATGAACGCGCTGAGCAGGGATACCCGACAGATATCGGAATGCCTTGTCGAACAGCACTGCTGCGTCATCCAACAGCTCTACCGCCAGCTCAACATCTTGCGGAAAATGAAGCAGAATACTCTGTGCTCCATTAAGCCGAAGAGTGGCAGCCTGCCGTAGTTTAATTGCGGCATCTTCAGGGGTAAGCAACGCGGTATCGATGCTGTTGGGTTTGGGAAGGCCGATGAAAAGCGAAAGATCAAACATCGCGGAGTCCTCCGAGATAGTTTGCAGCTTGAACCATTTGGCCGGGGTGGCGCACGAGCTTAAAAGGGGGACATGCCATTTCCTTATCTCCTTGGTTGATTAAGGAATGCCATCCACCGTTGCGACACGAATGGGTGGCACACCGTACAGGGGTCGCAAACCGGAAACCAAGGAACCCGGCCAGGCCGAAGCCTGCCCTGCACGGTGCGCCATAGAAAAGCAGCAGCTAGCACTTGAAGTGCTGACTGTGCGATATGGCACATACCGCGCCTTGGTTTCAATTCAGGTTGCGACACCCGGTCGCGGGATTTACCGCGACGGAGCAAAGCGTAAATGTGAAGCGGCGACAATACAAGCATGAGTGTCAATAAGCACCGCATTCGAACGAGAGCTTATAGTTTCCGAGCGGCTGGCGCGACAGGGACGTACGGGTCATGGGGCGCTAGTCAAATATGAAGACAGGAGACTGCGATCCGCAGTCTGTCGACATCGTCCGGTATTAAGAAAGCACGTGAAGCATTGATCAATCGCGGGGCTCCGCAAGTCGACTGGCCACATGTTTTTTATCGATTGAGTCCATTCGAAACGGAGACTCTCCTTAGGGGATCCTCTGTTTCGGACGGACTTAAGCGGGATAGTTTTGGTATTGAGAAAGACGTCCTAAAGTATTGATCCGTGGCTTATTAATCGTTATTGAGAAGGATTTCTCAATAACGAGGCGGTCTCAACGGTTGCGAAGTTACTCATGCATCTGCTCCATTACCCATCTGAAGTTCAAGAGCCTGGCGCACTAACCCGATCACATATGGCAGGCCATCGACTGAGTCCAATAGTACCGATACATCGCCATTACCCCAGCGACCGAGCCCAGTAACGTCCTGACATAAACCCTTGGGATCGTGAATCTGTGCAAACTCCATATTTAGCGCTACGCGCAGGCGACCGACCTGGGGCACCACGTCGACAAAATTGGTTTCTGCCTTATAGGCCACGTACAGCTTCAAAAACTCTTCATTCACACATGGGTCCAACGCCAACACCGCAGTGCGGAAGGCTTCAAACAACTCCAGAGTCTTGCCGCCATGAAGCTGTGGGTGATCTTCAATGCTGTACCCCGTACCTTGGGACTTTTGCTGGTAGAGAGAGAGAATCTCGTCCTCTAGCAGCGGCGCAGGCCACACCTCCAGGGCATTGTTGGCTAGGCGTTCTGCCCGAGCCTTAATCTGGCTTTCATTCCATTGAGGCAAGGTTCTGAGGTCAGCATTGAGCTTTAGCGGGCTGTCGCGAAAGCCGCCGACCATGTCGCGCTTCTCGCTAAAGGTCTTGTCACTGTACTCGCTGTTGTACCCGGTTAGCGTAAGGTTACCCAAAGTGTGCAGCCAGGTTTCCTGAACCCTGGCCCAGTCTTCACCCAGCTCCTCACGCCAGGCGCTAGAGAGATTTTCATTTTGCGGCAGGATATGTTCGATGGTGTATTCATCTACTACTACCCGCTCTTTACGCCCGAAGTTCTCAAAGCGACGTAGCCAGTAACTGCGGCTGCGGAAGTAGTACAGGTCGCGGGTCTGAAAGTCTCGGCGAAACTCATCATCAGTGGGAAAACGCCGGTAAGAAGGTAGCGTGAGGAAATGCGCCTGCACACTTTCTAGATAGCGATCCTTTTTCAGCGCTTTGGCGAAGGTCGAGAAGGTTTTGTTCATCGAATTGGTGGGTACCGCGCAAATCGCCCGGCGGAATACGTAACCTTCGATCAGACGCACGACTTTGAGGAAGTCTTCCCGAGGCAGCAGATCATTGGCGTAGTCGTGATAGAGCTCCAGCAGAAACGGATAGGCCACATCCACTTTTAATTCACGCAAGTCGTGGAAGGCAACTTTCAGCTGCGGGTCGGTTTCCGACCCTAGGGCCATGGCACAGAAGTAGCGGGCGAAGTCGCGAATATCGCGCACCAGTGCCTCCACTCCCAAATTGGCAATTGCCGGTTTGCGGCTGTACAGCCGAAACACTTCGTAAATCTCATCTAGTCGCGGAATTTCCCCGGTCTTGACCGTCAAGTAATGACGCATAAAGCCGTCGAAGTACTGGCCGTATGCTTCCTGGCCAAACGCCAGCTCCATGGAGCGCCAGTATTCGTTGTAAAGCAGGGTTTGTTGGCTGGGCTCCAGCCCCATGAGAATGAAGTTACGAATGAGGTCGGCCTGGCTCAGTTTGCGGCCGGTGGAGTTCATGCTTTCGAAAATCAGCTGCGGATTATCCCGCGTGCGGTCTAGGGCAATGTCTACCACCACCAGTTTCGCCAGGCCCTTGCACAGGGGCAGCAGGTTGTCGCCACAGGCGCGAATGAGTGATTGGAATAGGCCGAAGTTTTCCGCGATGCGCAGGGACTGCTCCTTGGGCGGATCACGTTGATCCACCAAGGCAATCAGCGACTGCTTGTCCGTTTGTGAGAGCAACAATTTGAAATGGCGATCGCCTTCTTCCTCATCGTTGATCAAGTACCAGTTGCGCAATTTGCGCGGTGCAAAGCCGTCCAGCGGTTCCCGCTCCCCCTGGGGGAAACCCTCAAGCGAGTGATGTAGGGCAGTGAGCAGCAGCGTCAGGGTGGTGAGACGCTGCTGACCGTCGATCACCAGCAACGGTTCGACGCTCATCAGGTTCGACAAGCCTTTTTCCACGTACACGATGGAGCCGACGAAGTGCGAGGTCACCCAATCGTCCTGGCCGGCGCGTAGTACGTCGTCCCAAAGCTGCTGGCATTCATCCGTTGTCCAGGAATAAGTGCGTTGGTAAATAGGGATGACGAATTGCGGAGATTTCTTAAGAAAATCCAGGAATTTGGCTTCTGAAGCTTTCATTTCGACTTCCTTGAAAAATTACATCCGCGTCGAGCTGTTTGCTCGGGCAAGGGGGGGGGTGAAACCGGTCAGTAGGATACAAAGTGCCGGCATTTCGCGCATCTCTATATTTCTTTCACGTCACCAGCTCTAGAGGGATCACATTGGCAACGTGGAAGAAGTTTTTACATTGAGTTTTCCTGATCGCGAGCCAGGAGTAGTGCTGATATCGGTGACCCAATCGCTAAGCACATTTCTGAGATTGTGTAGTGTCACGACCATGACGTAAGGGGGCATTCTTTCCGATCTGCAGCGCCAAATTTACGTTCCGTTGACTCAATACTAAGTAACCACTCCCCCAACCTCCACATTCAACCCGGCTACCTGACCCTAGATGCTGAGCTCTCGATTCTCTTCGGCGTCAACAACTGGAACAAGTAGGTGCGCTACACCGAAGTCGATTTTGCCAATGGGAAAAAGCATTGCCGAGCGTGCGATCAGACTTTTTATTATTGGACGCAAGAACTTGTTCAGCAACACGCCCGAAGGCTCAAAGGCCAGGAGCCCTGTTCGTGGTTGTACCGCAACCTTGAGTGACCGCACCAAGCAATTTAGGTTGAAGAGTACGAAGTGTTGTTGTCGTATAGCTGCGCGCCGTAAATACCACCGTAGCCATAAGATCTTGTCTCGAATTAGGTTCTATGGCGCAACTTCTAAACGTTTTAGAACGCGAGGAACGGAAGCATTGCTATTAGTAGGTTTAGCAAGAGCTTTTTCTAATTTCTTGACAGTGCCCAGCCGCTATTTCAAACTAATCAAATAAAGGATGTAGCCACTCCAGAAGCCATGTTTGCGGCAAACATCTTGAGAGCTCCCGGCCTAGAAATTAAACGGCTTTCGATCTGAATGCCCACGATTTGCACCGCACCCACCACAACCTTTTCAAAGATTGTGCAAGTACCTACGGGCTGAGGGGCATTATCTGGCTGTGCGGGATAGGCTAGTGCCACCAAGTTGCATCTAGTTGCAGTGGAAAAGGCTAGAGCTTCGTAGATGTCAGCCTCACTGATCCGAAGCTGTCCCTTCTCCACATGCCCCTTGTACTTGGCATCCAGCAGGATCCTAGGCCTTGTTCCATGAGACTCAATCACGCAGTCTGGATAAACTGAAAGCTGGCTGACTGCCCCAGTATCCATCTTTGTCTTGGAACCCAAGGGATAACCATGTTGGGAAACTACAGCGTTGCGACCGAATCCCAATCGCGCGGCCAACGTTAACACGTCCTCCCATACGCGCCATGTTTTCACTAAATAACCAGGTGCATGGGCCTGCCCCTGCTTATAGTTAAGCCCCAGGCCTCCAAGAACATCTACAGACAGCTCATGCAGCGGCTTCCATGCTCGGTGACGAGCAGGAATAGGGTTTCGACGATTAGAAGCTAAGTTCTGAGGCGAAAGGTCCTCAATTAAACGTACCAGAGAACTTGCAACCGCGGGGTCACTTACTTCAGGAAGTAACACCTTGGCCGCTGCGACGATGTCCCCGTTCCAATAGTTTTTACGATCAAACCGGATGAGTTCTTGTTCAAAGCCATCAGGTGAAGGAAAGATGAGCTCTACCGGATCAGGATCCCCATCGATGAAAAAGTCTGCTTCACGCACTCTCCGATAGCTGCGTAGTGGCCGACGTTTATGGGCCTCGTACATGCTAGTGATGGAACGAGCGACTAAAGTTGACAAGTCCCTTGGAGTACCACCCGAAGCTGATAATCGCTCGGAAGCCAAGAGCCGCCCATGTCGCGAAAGGGTAGAGAGGAAAAAGAAATCCTCGCGCCACGCAGCATCTCTGTCATCGAGCCCCAAAAACTTAGGCGCAACCTCTAGCTCCAGTGAAGGAGCCAAGCGGATGAGGCCTGCAAAATCGATTGCACGTGTCCCCTTGGTGCTCACAATAATGGGGTTATAGTTCAGCCTCAGACTTGACGCAGCACGATTCCCTGCCTCCAATAAAAGGCTGTTGGCTTTTGCGCGATCTAGTCCAAGTGCATCAGCAATCGCACGGCTCAGGTCAACCGGCGTACCGTACTCAATGAGGGACAGCCTTGTTCGGATGAGAGCCACGCGCTACTCCCTGGGATGAGCAAATGCTCTGAGAGTTGCGTAGATATTGTCTTCGGCGAAATTCGTGGGCCCTTCAAGACGGAAGCGCAAGTCATCCGCAAAGGTAGTCTCGATGAGTTTGAATGGATTATAGACGGGTCCATCAAGCGCATTAAGAACTGCGGCAATGCCTCGAGTATCCCCGAAAAACACCTCTTCCACGTGTGCACGCACCTTTGCCCAACCTATACACAGCGTGCTCAAAGTTTCGCTTAGGCTCAGTGTTTGCGGGCTCACATCCGACATTAGTACGCCATGTCCAATCTGAAACTCAGGGCCACGCCCCAAGGTAATCTGCGCGTTGACAGAAACCCAGGCGCGAACCGAGCCCTCCAGGGCAACACTCACGTTGGTAGGCGCATCAGGCAATGCGTCGGCCCCCTCTTCACCTAGACCATAAAATGTCCGTAACACCGCTTCATCGGGCTCCAGACGCAAAGGCTCCCAACGACGCAAGAACGCCACATCCAAGGGTTCTACAGACGCATCGGCCTGATTCATAGCTGCCAGAATGTAGAGGTCATGAGGCAAAGCATACTCAATCACATCCCCAGAGACGGGATCGAGCATTTCAAAAAATTGCGTTTCGGCACGTTTGGCGCCATCAGAGGCCAAACGTTTGTCGGACTCAATGGCCACGATGGCACCACCAAACACCTGCACAGCAGGGCCCCGGTTAATCTCATCGATAATCAAGAGCGCGGCCCCGGCGGCGCCCTTCGCATGCTCACTGGCACGGTAGAGGGTGCCTTTTACGATGGTGAAATCAGGGGCACCTGCCACCTTGTTAACTGCTGGCGTTATACCCGATAAAAAATCGCGATACTTGGAGTTCTGATGAAAGACCGTTCGAAAAACCTTACGATCCATCTTAGTGGGTGAGGGGATATCTTTAACAGCTCCGGCAGCGGGTGGGATTGGGATGCCACCCAAAGGATTGAGCCTCGGAGCGCCACCTGCGGGAGCAAGGCCGAAGGCCGTTTCAAAGGCCAATGCGACCTCTGCCAGAAGCTTCGATTTGCCTGTGCCAGGAGCGCCCGACAGCAGTACGTTGCGCGAGCGTGCCAGTAGCTTTAATGCCTTCTTGCAGCCTTCACTTGCCATTGCAAAACCTACGCGATTTTGTGAAGTCGATGTAACCAATCACAGCCCGGTTCGCAGCTCGCCGTGCATCCAAACAACTCAGTAGCTCTTGAGCCACTGAAGGATCCCAAGCTCCCTTTACTCGAAGAGTCGATTCTTCTGCGAAGTGTGGCCACACAGATTGATCGTGAAGCTGAATCAACAGCAGCAAAACGCGGTTCCCCACGCCACCTCGTGGTATTCGATCTGTATCAAAGCATGAGAATTTCGGCACCTGAGAAATCCAGCCTTCAGTCGGCCGAGACCTCGTAGGCGACATAAATTCGGCTGTTCTTGATACAACCTGTGTTGAGCCTGGATCTCGCCAAAAGAAGGTCCCCTGATGCACTACTTTATCTCGCCGAAGTATTTTCTCTGGAAAAATCAATTCTACCGCTGGCAATACCGACTCATAGGGAAACCGAAAATCTCGGGCTCCTCCTCCAGAAGCTGAGTCATTCGACTCTGCATCGGCTTTCCTTCGATCACCCTCAACAATCTCTTTGTAGAGAATTCGAGCAACGTGCCCCGCCTCACTAGCCATGACTTTTCGTTCCTTGTTCGATTTCCTCGCCTCCTAGGGCGAGCTCTGAGGGCACATAAGCCATAGCCCCCAATGCACGTGCCTCTATCACGCGCTGCGACCAAACTGCAGACTGGCTTCCTGTGCGCTTTGCCATTGCAGCCAAAACGCTATCTATGGTAATTGTGGACTTAGCCTCGCCAGGCAATCTTACCTGTCCACGATCCAGAAGCGGGAAGTCTTGGAGCACTAGTTCCATGTCCTCTAGACATAGCGCATAAGCCACAGCCACCTCCGCATCAATCTCCCCACGAAGATGCGCCACACGCTCGTAGGTTTCACGGCTAGCACCGGCAGTATCCAGTTTACGTAGTTCGCGTGCAGCACTCACCAGCCTCTTCCAAGGTAAGCCGTCTTTGGCAAGTTTTGGCATGGGCACGCTTTGCAGCAGAAAATAGTTCACGGTAGTAGTAAGCACGCGCCGAAGCATCCAATCAAAGGCAAAACTGTTGGCGATGGATACCCATACAAGCAACCGTTCTTCCGAAGGGTCCTCAGGGAACAGGATCGTAGGCACTTTGTTGCCACAGATCACCCCGGCAGGAATTAATGAGGCCATTAGCGAGCGCTCATTGGTCTGACCCGCGATGTCGCAAAAGCCAACCCGCACAACGTCCACACGGTGCTGATTCGCACGAGGCATATCGGAGGGGCGAATCCAAAACTGGGGAGAGAGGAGTGAGCCTCCAATGGAATAGGCCTCCCACAACGCACTGCGACCGCTGCCAGACACGTGCCCCTTAACGCCAAAACGATGCGCTTGCACCATGCGGCCCTCCACGAGTGGAAGAGCACCAAGTGTTGGACGAGCGAGGAACTTTTGGCGTTCCTTGGTCATATCAACTTCACGGCAAAACTTTGGGGTCCAGCCATAGCCAGGCTCCTCCCACGAGATACCTGCTTCTCCAATCTTCGAGAAGAGCCTCCATTCGGACACGCTACGAACCTCAGGCAGGCTCAAATCGTCTCGAACCCTCGCCAGTGCTGTTCGACCAATGGCAGCGGTTCCCGTGATTTCCAAGCCCGTAGGGGTGCCTCGTTCGTGCAAGAGGGTGATGGGTTCCCGCTTACTTTTTTCAGAGCCCGCCTTCGTGAGAGCCACGGCCAAAAATTTAAAGCGCGTATCGATGGCAAAGAACCGTGCACGATTATCGATGATAGACAACGACACACTTTGGCTCGCATCAAAAATCTTCTGGCGCATGGCTTGAGTACCTTGCGAGCGAATAAGCCCGCCAGGGATCAATGCAACCACCACACCCTGACCTTTGCAGAGTTGAAAGAAGAGGTCAGTGAAAGCAATGTAAAGATCGGGCTCCCCATTACCTAAGCTAGGGTAGCGGACCAACAGGCGTCTAGCGTAGATCGCTATCTCATCACGCTGCTGGGCAAACTTCTTTTCATCGAACCCATCAATTTGGGCCCCATAGTGGCGCTTGGTGCCAGAGGACTTCAAGAACTCATGCCGTGATAGTTTGACCTTTTCCCAAGGTGGGTTGCCAATTACCGCATCAAACCCCTCAGGAGCCATATCGGTCCAGACCTTGCGCTCAGCCATCAAGCTGTCGCCGCAGAACCAACGTGCACGCATAGCTTTAAGAGCCGACACGTCATCAGTGAACGACGCAAGCGCGAGCAATGCCGCACGCAAAGAGTTCTCCGAAAGATCCGCAGCACAAACACCATGAGCCAGCCAATATGCCGTCTTGGCTCGGTCCAACCCACACACTGCATGGGTCAGTGCTGCCAGCAAAATTCCAGCACCACTCGCAGGGTCAATCACTTTGCTCTTGTGTGTGAGCTTGGGAGCAGCAAGCTTAGCCAAGCGAGTAGCCAGGCGAAAGTCTGTGTGATATGCGCCCGTGTTCTTTCGATCTTGTTCGTGCAAGACTTCACGTGCCAAGGCACTCAGTGCCATAGCAGGATGAATCGGCGAGCGCTCAATCGCATTTGCCACAGGTGTCGCAAGCTCTAAGAGCTCTGCTGCTGAGTGCTTACTCTTAACCCCAAAAGCCTCGTGAAACTCCGCTAGGTCAAACCCCCCAAAACGCGCGGAAGCAGCCTCCAAAATTTGCAGCCGAAGCTCAAAGCTGTCAGGACCACAACCTCTGCCAACAGTCGCTGTGAGAGCTGCTTCTACTGGGGCTAGATACTCTGCTTCAACGGGACGAGGTGCACTCATGCAAAGCTCTCCAAGAGTATGGGTTTGGTGACCGTAACAACCTTAGGTTGAGCTTCGGAAAGCTTGGCCGTAGTACGTTCAACGGCAACCAAAAATTCGTTGACGTCGGACGCAGTGCTGCTAGCCACCTTATTAGGACGGTATCGACCAATGGCACCAAGAGGATGCATAGTGAACACGCCGATCTTCGAAAGCTCAGCCTTAATGTCAAGCATGCCAATGTGACCTTCACTGCTGTATGAGAGCAGCACCTTTTGAGCGCGCAAGCCATGCACGAGGCGCGAGAGCGTTTGAAGTGCACGGGTCTTGTAGCAAAAATCCGAAGCTAGGCTCTTCCAAGGTCGAAGCCCCGCAACACCCTCGACCTCAGGCTCATCACCCAGGGCCACTGTTTCAAGGATGTGGTAATAGCTCGCGTACTGACGCTTTGTGTAAGGGGGGTCTAAATATACTAGGTCATGCGCAGCATTCGGCACGTCGAACACATCGCCCACCGTAGCCTCAACAAGCACGCTACTATCTTTAAGGTCACGGCAGCGCATAGCAATTTTGTCTTCCGATTGGCTGGTCCACTTGGAAAGGAAGCAGCCAAAGGTACCAGCGATGTTAGCCACTCGATTTAAAGCGCCAAAGAGATCTGCTATGAGCAGGCGCTCTTCTACCTCATTGATGGTCCCAGCCTCCAACCAATCAGCGATCAGCGCGCGCATGGCGTCGATTCGTGCTGCGTTTTCTTGGGTAAAGTAGCGCCGCTCAAACCCGCACGTTTCGACCGATGCGGGGCTGTACTCGCGCCACATAAAACCATGCTTAGCGTTGATCGCATTGAGCCTGGCAATGGCCTTGGTGTAGCCACCCAGCTTCTTAAAAGTTGCTTGATCACCACTGATCAATCGTGCTCCCGCGGAAATCACCGCAGAACGCAAATTGTCATTGATACGCACGTTCCATCCTAAGCCAGCAGCAGCCTCAGCCACCACACCAGTGCCACAGAAGCCGTCCACAAAGAACGCGCCCGGTTTAGGGTAGCCTATGTGCGCCTTGATCTGATCGATGAGCCTGGACTTGGAACCGATGTATCGGAAAGTCATACAACGGCTCCCGCATGCGCTCTACTTTCTGAGCGCCCTCGTTTTGGAACTGGAGAATTAACTTTCTGGCCAGTAAGGATGATGCCTTGGCGGCCGCAGTAGTCACCAAGTAGCACTTCTAGCATGTTAACCATGCTGCGCTGTTCGCGAGCTGCGGCCTCCTTTAATGCTTTTTTGAAGGCCGGGGAAACTCGAAGGTTCAAGGTCTCGCTTTTGGTGTCAGTAAATCGCATACGGCCGCCTCGCAACTGTCTGTGCAATTGCGTTATTGTACATGCATCCAGCAGTCTGTCACTCCCCTGAAAGAAATCAAATAGTTATACCGGATCGCGTCCCGGGGAGTGGCGCAACGGATCAAGCCGAAGGCGTCCTACCATGAAAGGAGGATGGCCATCGTGGTGCTTTTGCGGAGATCTAGCACTCACCAGAAAGACGATTTCGGCCAAGCCCACTCTCATATTTACCGAAGTGACTGAGAAAGTAGAGGACCTGATCTCTTCAATCAAATGATGCGGTTGTCGCGGGCCGGCCAATGAGATTAATGACCAAGGTAATACCCTCCCTGATCGACTGCCGGAGGGCATTGATCCTACCGCCGTTGATTAACACAAAGTGCGTAAACCTGGCGCATCGTCTCGCCGACGTAAGAATCGCTGTCGCTGCGCACAGCCATGACGGGCTGCTCTAAATCCCGCGACTCGACCAGAGCAGGTCAAAAATCACGAAAGAAACAGTGCCCGCAGTGATGGCAAAACGCCTTGCAAACGGATATAAATAGAGTAGCCAGATCGAAAAAAATACCCTCACGCGTTAGAAGCTAACGCTACGTGTTTTTGAAGTTAGGG
This sequence comes from Pseudomonas sp. 06C 126, assembly GCF_001855215.1. Taxonomy (NCBI): domain Bacteria; kingdom Pseudomonadati; phylum Pseudomonadota; class Gammaproteobacteria; order Pseudomonadales; family Pseudomonadaceae; genus Pseudomonas; species Pseudomonas sp. 06C 126. The sequence continues at coordinate 93,499 of NZ_MIFU01000024.1, forward strand.
ACCGGGTCGGTCGAAAAAGACGAAAAAGGAGTTCAGTTTTATGGCTAACGCAGCAGGACAGGTTGCTCGTATTCTGTACAAAGAGATAGTTCCTGGCGATCTTCGCAAAATCAACGCGGAATCCAACGATGCTGATACAGGAGGCGGGGCCCGCGATTTTCGCTTCGGCGCATATCCAAACATTTCCGCCATCGTACAGCAGATGTTTCCGAACCAAACCCAGGAGAACAGACGCCGAAACAGTGTCGTTGTACCCACCACGATCTACTCAGGGACTTTTCACTGGGTGGACCAACTTGGCAGGACATTCAGCGCTACCTCTTACTTTGAACCACCTACAGATGCCCGACCGTCAGAGGGACGAATTACTAGAGTCCATGAGCAACCATGCCTGGCGGTTAATCTAATTCCCGCGTCGACTCCAACAAATCGCACCTTCCTACTTTTGATCCAACTTGTCGACGGCACAGTATGGCCTCGCTACGTTGAAGAGCAAACTCTCCGCACCGCGGGATTATTGCCTCCCCAAGTAGCCCAACAGATGCTTCAATGCATAGACGCCCCGCGTCGAGCGGATCAAGTAGTCATCGGCTTTTTTGACTTCGTAAACGGCGGTAACTATTGTAATAGCCGCTAGTTTTACATTGATTTCCTCAGCGCCCTAAAGCTCATTTTTGTCCAAGCGGGTCGCATGCGAAGTGGGCTGCTGGGGCTTCCGAGACGGACTCTAGGCAATGTACGATTGTTGTATATACGCCGTGAGGGGCCCGATGTGAGAATCTCGACATAGTTTTTTGCAAGCTTGCGGTAGTAGGTTTCCAGACGGCTGTCCGCCAATCGACTGACAGCCGTTAAATAACGCTCCGCTACCGGTATTCTGGTTTTTCGAAGCAGCATGGTAACCCAGGTTTCAGTTTGCGCTTCAAGCCTAGTATTTCGTACTAATGTATTGGCTGGAGTAAACAGTATTCCATTAGGTATTCCAACAAAGAAACTGAGTCTTAGTTTTTTGCGGAAAGACAACACGTTACAGCTCGAATTCAAATTACCCCGGCCCATTTAGCCTTCCCAGAAAGCCCCAAAAAAGCCGTAACGCCTAGAAAAATCAACGCTCTACGGCATTGTTCTTACCCGCGTCTCCCCACCTAATCCCAGGACATCCCGCGGTTGGTAGGAACACAAAGCGCTCACCCGCTCACTAGCAAAGCGACGTCCCTCCAATCCCCCTCCCCCCCAACTGCCGCAAGCCAAGCCCCAGTACAAACCTCTATCCCCTAGTGCGCGTGCCCCCCACACTCGCAAGACCACCGCAAAACAGCCCCCAGTTCAAACCGGGGACATCGTTTACATTTCTCACCGCTCCCCCACCCCCAACAACCGCGCCCGCAACTCCGGATTGCGTGTCCGAGGGTCCAGCCAAATAGCAAAAAACGCTTTAGCAAACGCAACATCCCTCACCACATGCTGAAGTCTCTTCCCAACATAAAACCGTGCGCCCTCTCCCGGCATATAAACTCCGGTGATCTGGTCACCCGCACGCACATCGACAAACGCTTGCAACATCTCCGCCTCCCAGCGAGCCATCAGTTCTGAATTCTGGGTGTTGGGCGACAGGCGACGGATTTCCTTGATGCTGGCTTTAACCAGGTCATCGCGACTGATAGCGCGACTGTAGGTCAGCTCCAGTGCAAAAGGCGCATCGGCATCCAGCGTTCCATCGGCAGTGAGGCGTGAGCTCCAGAATTGTGCGTTGTAAACGGCAAACCCGAATACGCGCATCTCCCCGTAGCCCAGCCGACGAGCGTTGGGAACAGCCTCGCGCCAATCAGCAAGTAGTTCTGCGCTCTGGAGCATCAGAACAAAACAGATAGCCTGGCGGATTAAACGGCTCGTCTGCCTGGACATGCAAAGCCCTCTATGTGACTCAATAAGCGTCCTTAAAAGTTATACCAAATAGTTATTTTGTACAGCCAACACCTCCAAACGGGCATCACCGCGCCGGTCAACCTCAGGTAGCTGCAGTTGAGGCCCCATGGGGGCCGAAACCCTCGAAAAATAGCCGCGTGTCGAAAGCGATCCGCGCAACCTCAAGCGAGGCGTGTGTGAGGTTTTCGCATCGGCACAAAAAGTTTGCCGGCTCATTGTCAGGTGATTTTTTTCAGCCTATCTTGATTAAAACCTATACAAGACACGCACCAAGGTACAAGTCTTGGCTATGGATCGGCCCTCACGCACAGCATCGCCGCGAGCAATTTGAATGAACCCACTATTAGCCAGCCATTACCGTGAAATTCTCGTTGGCGTCGGTGAGAACCCCGAGCGCGAGGGGCTGTTGGATACGCCTGAGCGTGCCGCCAAAGCGATGCAGTATCTGTGCAATGGCTACACGTTGAGCCTGGAAGACGTCACCAACGGTGCCTTGTTCGAGTCCCCGAGCGATGAAATGGTGATCGTCAGCGACATCGAGCTTTATTCCTTGTGTGAGCACCACATGCTGCCCTTTATCGGCAAAGTGCATGTGGCGTACATACCCACCGGCAGGGTGCTGGGGCTGTCGAAGGTCGCGCGAGTGGTTGATATGTTTGCGCGTCGCCTGCAGATCCAGGAAAACCTCACCCGGCAGATTGCTGAAGCCATCGAGCAGATCACCGATGCCGCGGGTGTGGCGGTGGTCATTGAAGCCAAGCACATGTGCATGATGATGCGCGGCGTGGAGAAGCAGAATTCGGTCATGACTTCGTCCGTGATGCTGGGCGTGTTCCGTGATAGTTCGACGACGCGGCAAGAGTTCCTGCAGCTCATCGGACGACGATAGCTCGAAACCTCCCCCTCATCACCTGTGTCCTTCAGGGAGTAAGTCAATGACCCGATTTCTGTTGTTACTGGTACTGGCGCTCAGCATCGCGAGCTGCGGCAGTGTGGATGTCGCCCGTTATGCCGATCAGCAACCGACATTGGACCTGGAGCGCTTTTTCAGCCAGCCCGTCAAAGCCTGGGGGATGTTTCAGAAGCGTAGCGGTGAGGTTGCCAAGCGTTTCGAGGTCAACATCGTCAGCCGGCGCGAGGGCAACAACCTGATTCTCGACGAGCGCTTCCTGTACAGCGACGGCACCCGCCAACGCCGCGTCTGGGTCCTCACGCCCACGGGCCAAGGGGGCTGGATCGGGCGTGCGGATGATGTGGTAGGCGTGGCTAGCGGCCAAGTCGCTGGCAACACCTTGCACTGGCGTTATCGTCTGAACCTGCCGGTCGGCGACTCGACCTACGAAATGAGCATGGACGACTGGATGTACTTGATGGACGAGGACACGCTGATCAACCGCACCCGTATGTCCAAGTTCGGGGTCGAGGTCGGCCAGGTGACGTTGTTCTTCCGTCGCCAAGGCGCCGGAGCGGGCCAATGAGCCGCGCATGGACCATGACCTCCTTCGGCGACGGTTATCGCGCGCTGGTGATCGGCGCCAGTGGAGCCCTGGGCACGGCTTTTTGCGAACAGCTCAAACAGGACCCGCGCTGCGCCGGGGTTCGCGCACTGGGGCGCCATACCGTTCCCGCGCTGGACCTTGAACGGCCCGAAACGATTGCCAGCGCCGCCGCCGAATTGGCAGCCGAAGCGCCGTATCAACTGATCGTACACGCAGCCGGCCTGCTCCATCGCGACCGGATCAAGCCAGAAAAAAGCCTCAACACGATCGAGCCGCAGGCGCTGCAGGCCGTATTTCAGGTGAACGCACTGGGGCCGGCAATGGTGTTGCGCCACTTTCTGCCGCTGCTCGAACCTCGGGGAGCGATGGCGATTCTTTCGGCAAAGGTCGGGAGCATTGGCGACAACCGTTTAGGCGGCTGGTACGCCTATCGCGCCTCCAAGGCTGCGCTGAACATGCTGGTCAAGACCGCCGCCATCGAACTGGCGCGCACTCGCCCGCAGGTCCGCTTGCTCAGCCTGCACCCGGGCACGGTTGTGTCGGGGTTGTCGCAGCCGTTCAGTGGAGCCGCCAATGCCCGGCCCGCAGACATCGCCGCGGCCCAATTGCTGACCGTGATTGACCAGTTGACGCCGGCCGACAGCGGCTATTTCTATTCCTACGATGGAGAACGCCTGCCCTGGTAGGCAAGGAGTGACGCATGAACCTGCATACCCTCACCGAACATGCGGCCAACAGCGCAATACGCGAGCTGGAACTGCTGTCACTCGAAGGTGGTTTTTACCTGGCACGGATCCGCCTTGATCACGGCCAGTTCACCTTGCTTGATGATGCGGCCAAGCCGATGCACCTGCGTTCGATCACCCACCTGCGTGACTTGCTGCAGACCGTGCCGGCATTTCCTTGCGTGCTGGTGCAGCAATGCGTGCACGACGAAATGTGCGGCCGGGATACAGGGCCTGTCGAAGCGCTGCGTATTCCGTTTTCAATCACCACGCCATTATGAGTTGCACAGCGCAGAGCTCCACTGGATGAACGTCAGGTTCCAGTGGTTCAGCCAGCCTAGTCACACACAGCCTTCAACCCCAAAACAGTGGTCGGCGTACTACCAAGATGCGACTGCGTGGCAACCACCATATTGGCCCCAGCGTCACCCTCCAGATGGTAAGGCTTGCCATCACAGGCCTTGGCAGCCTTCTGGTTGATGTTCTCCAACAACCCTTCGCGGGAGTTAAAGATGCTGCCGTGGCTGGTGATCATGTACTGGCCGGGGGCGATTTCGTTGACGCCGGTGAAGGTGCATCCCGTCAAGACCAGGGCAATGCATGCGGTTAACAGTGCGGCTTTCAAGGGTTCGAACTCCTGTAAGGACCTGGCGATTGCGCAGGCGCCGTGCATTGTCGAGCAATCGGCAGCCCATGACCATAAGTGAACAGGCTTCAGCCACCCCCTGACGAATCATCGTTTGTCCGCGCCATAGGCCTGAAATCTAATCCATCGCAAACAACTAACAATAACTGCGATGGAGCAGACCCACCCATGTCCCCTACCTTTTCTCTATTGGTTCTTGGCGCGTCAATCCTGTTGATTGTCGTGCTGATCGGTAAATGCCGTGTCCATCCGTTCCTGGCCCTGATCGCCGCCAGCCTGCTGGTGGGCGTCGGTACGGGAATGACGCCAACCGCCATTGTCTCGGCCTTTGAGAAGGGCATGGGCAGCACGCTCGGGTTCCTCGCCGGCATCATTGGGTTGGGCAGCATCCTCGGCAAGCTGCTGGAGGAGTCCGGCGGTGCCAAGCGCATCGCAACCACGCTCTTGAGAGCCCTGGGCGAAAAGAACGCCGCGTGGGCGATGATGCTGGTGGGCTTTATTGCCGGGATTCCGGTGTTCTTCGAGGTGGGATTTGTCCTGCTGATCCCGCTGATTTATGTCGTCGCCCGTCAGACCCGGATCAACCTGTTGTATCTGGGCGTGCCGCTGGCGACCTCACTGATGGTGGTGCACTGCATCCTGCCGCCGCACCCCGCCGCCACGGCCATTACCGGCATGCTCAATGCCGATATCGGCAAGGTGATTCTCTACGGTTTGATCGTCGGCCTGCCCACGGCGGTGATTGCCGGGCCGATTTGGGTCAAGCTGACCTGCGCGCGGCAGGCGCCTGCCAGTCAGGCTCAGTTTCTGGCCGAGCGTGGCGAAGGGAATATCGACGACAGCCAAACGCCCAGCTTCGCGGTTGCGATGATCACCGTGCTGTTGCCCTTGGCCCTGATGGTGGGCAAAACCCTGACCACCCCGTTGCTGAGCAAAGGCTCGATGGCGTTTGAGTGGGTGTCCTTTATAGGCAACCCGCTGATTGCGCTCGTACTGTCGATTTGCTTTGCCTACTGGTCCCTGGGCCTGCGCCGTGGGCTGGGCATGGGCGACCTGCTTAACCTGACCCACCGCTGCTTCCCGCCGTTGGCCGGCATTTTGCTGGTGATCGGTGCCGGTGGCGCGTTCAACGACATGCTGGTCGGCAGCGGCATCGGCAAGGTGCTGGCGGACGTGCTGGGCCAGTCCAACATCAACCCGATCATCCTCGCGTGGTTGATCGCCGGCTTGATGCACTTCGCCGTCGGCTCGGCCACCGTCGCCATGATCAGCACCGCCGGCATGGTGCTGCCGATCCTCGGACAGAACCCGCAATACAGCCCCGAGATTCTGGTGATCGCCATCGGCGCCGGCGCCATCGGCTGGACCCACGTGACGGACTCGGCGTTCTGGGTCGTAAAAGAGTACCTGGGGATCTCCCTCTCCGAAGCCCTCAAGAAGTTCACTGGCGCCACTGTGCTCGCCTCGGTGGCGGCCCTGGTCTTTACCCTGATTCTTTCGCGGTTTGTATGATGAACCCCACCTCAAAGGCAGTTCCCATGATTCAAGGCAAAACCCTAGACGCCTGGTACGCAAGCCATCCCGTTATCCAGCCATTGGTCGCACTGGAGCAGGTCAGCTGGTTCAACCCCGCGATCGCCCCAGCCGCTGTGGCGCTTGGGGATGTGGGCCTGACCCTGGCCGATTTAAAAGACGCCAGCGCCCGCCTGCTGCGCTTCGCGCCCTATCTGGCCAAGGTGTTCCCGCAAACTGCAGCGGCGGGCGGCATTATCGAGTCGGCGATCCAGCCGCTGAAGACCTTGCAGCAAGCGCTTTTGAGCGAGGCCGCCCTGCCCGACAGCGGCGCGCTGTGGCTGAAAAAAGACAACGACTTGCCGATCTCGGGTTCGATCAAGGCCCGTGGCGGTATCCATGAGGTGCTCAAACATGCCGAAGACCTGGCCCTGCAGGCTGGTTTGATCACGCTCGACGACAACTACGAGACCTTGGCCAGCGAACGCGCACTGGGGTTTTTCAGCCAGTACAAAATCGCCGTGGGTTCCACCGGCAACCTTGGCCTGTCCATCGGCATCATGAGCGCCATGCTGGGCTTCCAGGCCACGGTGCATATGTCATCGGATGCCCGCCAATGGAAGAAGGACAAACTGCGCGCCAGCGGCGTGACCGTGGTCGAGTACCCATCCGACTACAGCGTTGCCGTCGAAAACGGTCGCCTGCAGGCGCAAAACGATCCCGCCTGCTATTTCATCGACGATGAAAACTCGCCCCACCTGTTCCTCGGCTATGCCGTGGCCGCCGAGCGCCTGGCCCGGCAATTTGAAGTGGCAGGCGTGCCGGTGGACACCGAGCATCCGCTGTTCGTGTACCTGCCCTGCGGTGTTGGCGGCGGCCCTGGCGGCGTTGCGTTTGGTTTGAAGCTGGCGTTTGGCGATGCCGTACATTGTGTGTTTGCCGAACCCACCCACTCGCCGTGCATGCTGCTCGGTGTGTATACCGGGCTGCACGACCAGGTGAGTGTGCAGGACTTCGGCATCGACAATGTCACCGCCGCTGACGGCCTGGCCGTGGGCCGACCCTCGGGTTTCGTCGGGCGGGCGATGCAGCGCCTGATCGATGGTTACTACACCGTCACCGATGAGGAACTCTACCGCCTGATGTTCCTCGCCCACGAGCTTGAAGGGGTAAAACTCGAACCTTCGGCCCTGGCCGGCGCACCTGGCATTGTGCGGGTACTCAAGGACGCGCAGTATTTGCAGCGCATTGGTGTCACGCCAGCGCGGTTGGCCAATGCCACCCACTTGATCTGGGGAACCGGCGGCAGCATGGTCCCTACCGAGGAGTACGCCACTTACCTAGACAAGGGGCGTGCGCTGCAAACCACAACCCATCGTTGATCGCCGGCGGTCGACGCGAAGAGGGATAAACACATGGCAGTACCTGGCCTGAGCAAAGCGCCCAAACTTAACGGCGCCCACCTGTCCAACCTGCATACGTTCCTGGTCGCCGCCCGCCACTTAAGCTTTGCCCGCGCCGCTGACGAGCTGTGCCTGACCGCCAGCGCGGTCAGCCACCGGATCGCCCGCCTTGAGGAGGATCTGTCGCTCAAGCTGTTCCATCGCCTGCCCCGCAAGGTCGACCTGACCGATGACGGCGAGCGGATTTTCAAGGTCATGCAGCACACCATGGACACCCTGTCCGAGGCCGTGCAAGAACGCTCCGACAGCCAGATCGAAGGCCAGCTGTGCTTCTACGCAAGGCCTTCCGTCGCGCAATGCTGGCTGGTGCCCAGGCTGGCCGACTTCACCGCACGCTATCCCGGGATTCAACTGGATGTGCGGGTCGGCAACGAACCCATCGACTATCGCACCCGCCGCATCGACCTAGTGCTGTGCTACTCCAACGGCGAGCATCCGGGCCTGGAAAGTATCCGCCTGATGCCCGAGCGGATTGCCCCGGTGTGCAGCGCGCAATATGCCCAGGCCCATGGCCTGATGGGCCGCCCGGAACGCTTGGCACAGTGCACGGTGCTGCACGATGTGGCGGCGTGGGACAACATCTCATTCGATGCAGAATGGCGTTTATGGCTGGATGCGGTGGGCGACAGCAGCCCATTGCCAGACCGCTTCATGACCTTTGACCGCTCCGACTTGAGCACCCTTGCGGCGATCAACCATGCGGGCGTGGCCATCGGTCGTGAACAACTGGTGCGCAAGCGCGTGCAGGATGGCGAGTTGGTGCTGCCCTTCGGTGGTTTCAGGCAGGCGGTCAACTACGGTTACTACCTGGTGCATCCCGCCCACGAAAACCTGCCAAAACGCCTCAAGGCGCTGATCGACTGGTTGGTGGAGCAAGCCCAGAGCTGATCGCAGCCTCTAAATGGCTCAAGGGGTGTGCGCGGGCTTTTGTGGAGAGGGGGCTTGTCCCTTCCCCACAAAACCCCTCACCACTAAAGCCCCCTCCACTGCCCTATCACCACGATCAGGCCGTCAGAAATCCCAGCGCGTGGTCACCATCACATTGCGTGGGTCGCCGTAATACGCCGAGTCGTAGAAGCCGATGTTGGTGTAGTACGCCTTGTCGAACAGGTTGTTGACGTTCAACGTGGCCGACAGGTTTTCCGTCAATTGGTAGCGAGCCATCACGTCCACCAACCAGTAAGGGTCCTGGGTGAATTTCTCGCTCTGACGCGTGCCAGGGTTGTTGACGTTTTGCCAGCCAGCAGCCTGCCAACGCGCGCCACCACCCAGGGTGAGTTTGTCCAGGCGGCCTTGGAGTTTGTAGCTGGTGTAGAAGCTCAGTTGATCTTCCGGCTCCCAGGTGGCGACCTTTTTCTTGTCGTCATCACGGGCAATCTTGTGGGTGTAGCCGGCCTGCAGCTGCCAGCCGGGGCTGAGTTCACCGGAGATTTCCGCTTCGTAGCCCTTGGTTTGGGTTTTCGTGCCGATGTAGGAGTAGTCCACGCCCGGCTGGGAGTTGTAGGCAGTATCGGCAATCGGGCGATTCTCCTCATGGACCTCGAAGTAGGCCAGGCTGGCGTTCAGGCGCCCGTCGAAGAATTCGCCCTTGAGGCCCAGTTCGTAGTTCTTGCCTTCGTTGGGATCAAGCATGGTGCGCGTACGGTCGCGATATTGGGTTTGCGGCTGGAAGATTTCGGTGTAGCTGGCGTAGGCCGTGAAGTTGTCGTTGAGGTCGTAGGTCAGGCCGGCGTAGGGCACGACTTTGCCGCTTTCCTGGGTGTCGCTGGTGCCGGTGACCTGGTAGTTGGCGATGCGCGTCCCCAACAGCAAATGCAGGTCATCCATCAGGCTGAAACGGCCGGTGATGTAGCTGCCGGTCTGGCGCGTGGTTTCGTCATTGATCTTGGTCGGCTGGTTCCACAGCGGCTTGATGGCTTCGCCGTGCCACTTGTAGAAGTCGTAGGAATTGTCGAAATAAGTCGCGCTGCCGTAGTCCTTGCCTTTCCATTTGGAGATGGACAACGACTGGCCCACCACCAGTTGGTGCTCACGACCGAACAGTTCAAAGGGCCCGGATGCGTACACATCGAGGCTGTCACTGGTGGTCTCGCCGGTGTATTTACGCGCGAAGATCGAGCTGGCGCTCAGGGTGTCCTGGGAGATATAGCCCAACGGCGCGTCGTAGCCATTGATCTGATGGTTGTACTGGCCCTTGGTGACCCAACCATTGTCGAAGTTGTGCTCCAGGGTGGCAAACAGGGTGCGGCTGTACTGCTCCCAACTGCTCCACTTCGGCCCGTTGTTGAACGAGCGCGGCAGGTCCAGTTTATTACCGGCCGGATCGAAGATGGTGCGCGTACCGGTCCAGCTGGAGCCTTTGGGATCGCTGTCCTGATAGTCGGCGCCCAGGGTCAGCAAGGTGTCGGGGTCGAGATCGACTTCGAGGATGCCGTAGTAGACGCCAGTCTTGCGCGAATAGTGGTCGAGGAATGATTTTTTGTCCTGGTAGGCCGCCACGGCCCGGCCGCGCACGTTGCCGGTTTCGGTCAACGGGCCGCTGACGTCGATCTGCGAGCGGTAGTTGTCCCAGGAGCCAGCGCCCAGTTCGATGCTGCTCTTGAACTCGGAAGTGGGCTTCTTGCGAATCAGGTTGATGGTGCCGCCCGGCCCACCCGCGCCGGTCAGCAGGCCGGTGGCGCCCTTGAGCACTTCAACGCGGTCATACAGGGCCATATCGGTCAGGGTCTGCCCCGCCGAGTACTGGGCGTCGCGCAGGGTGGGAATGCCGTCGTACTGGAAGTTGACGATGGAAAAACCACGGGAGTAGTAGTTGGTACGTTCGGTGTCGTAGGTCGACACGGTGATGCCGGGGGTGTGGCGCATCACGTCGTCGATGGCATTGAGGCCGAAGTCGTCCATCACCTGGCGCGTGACCACCGAGATCGATTGCGGCGTTTCCCGTGGGGTGAGCACCATGCGCGTGGCCGTGGCAATCGTGCCCGGGGTGTAGGAGCCAGTGCCTTCGGTGATCGAGCCCAACTGGTTGGCGCTGATCTGCGTGGCCTGCAATTGCACTTGCCCGTCGGCGGCCCGCGCCACCACGCGATAACTGCCCTGCTCGTACTCGGCCTGCATGCCCAGCGGTGCCAGCAGGCGCTCAAGCCCCTCGGCTACGGCAAAACTGCCGTGCAAGCCCTGGCTTTGCACACCCTTGGCCAGCGCCGAGTCGATGGCGATCATCACCCCAGCCTGATTGCCGAAAGCCCCCAGCACACGGTCCAGGCTACCGGCAGCAATGTCGTAGGACTGGCGCGGGGCTTGTTCGGTGGCAGGCTGCGAGGTGGCGGCCATGGCGGCGTGGCTGGCCGTTGCCACGGTTAAACCGACGATTATGGCGCGCAGGGCGCTGGCAAGCGGAGTGACGCGGCTGTGCATAAAGACTGTCCTGTGGTGAAAGGTTGGAGGGCGCTTTTATTCAGCGTCTTCCCTGTCTTGATGCACGAGATGGCAAATACTGCCGGCCCCATGGGATTTTTTTAACCTAGGCGGGGACCACTGTCGCCAGGTAGCCGAAGACCCGCTGCACGCGGACCGGCAATACCTTGGCCAGTAAATCCAGACTGGCGTCCGGCCGGTCGAGGGAGAACGAACCCGAGACTTGCAGGCCGGCGACGGCCGGGTCACAGCGCAGCACACCGCGCCGGTAGCGGTTGAGTTGCTCGATCACCTGGGCCAGGGGCATGCGCTCGGCAATCAGCAGGCCACGGGTCCAGGCATCGGCGGCGGGCAAGAGCGGTTGCGCCGGGCTGCTTTGGTGACGGTCAAACGTCAACTGCTGGCCGGTACCGATCGCGAGTCGGGCGCCCTGCAACGGTTCGACCACTACACTGCCGGCCAGCATTTGCACCTGGGTCCCGTGCTGGCCCGCCAGGTCCTGGCTGATGATCAGCCGCGACAGCGCCGCCGGCCGTACCCAGCCATGGGCGGTCTTGATGCCGACGAAGGTATCCGCCGCCGTCGCCAACAGCAGGCGCCCCTGGTTCAGGGTCAATTGCGGGCCGCGTACATCCACGGCGGTCTGGGTATCGAGTTGCACTTCACCGGCACCGGCCAACCGCACTGGCCGCCGCTCGCCCGTGGTGGTGCGATAGTCACTGAACAACTGGGGCAGCAGTACCCGTTCACGCACGCTCAACCCCATGGCCGCGGCAATCCCCAGGCCGGCGAAGCCCTTGAGCAACGTGCGCCGCGACGTCAGGCTGCGGGCCCGCAACAACTGCCGGGCACTGGGGGCGGGCAACGCGCTGGTGCTGCTGCGCAGGTCTCGGCTCAAGCCGGCCAAGCGCTGCCAGGCCAGTTCATGCTGGGGGTTGGCATTGCGCCAGGCGGCACATGCCCGCTGCTCTGCCGCGCCACTGACACCCGATTGCAGGGTGACCATCCACATCAGTGCCTGATCCAGCACGTATTCATCCAACAACTGATCGTCGGCGGGCTGGAACATCGTCATGCCTGGTACACCGCCAGGTAGCAATGCCGATAGGCCTTGAGCATGGCCTTTTGCACAACATTCACGGTCAGGCCCAGTTGCTCGGCGATCTGTGGATAAGTCAGGCCGTCCAACTGCGACAGCAGGAAAATCTCCCGCACCCGGCTCCCCAGCCCGTCCAACACCTGCCCTACCGCATCCAGCGCTTCAAGCACCAGCAAGCGGGTTTCCGGGGATGGCGCGTGTTCCGGCTCAAGGATCGCCAGGGATTGTTCGTACGCCCGCTCCAGGGCCTGCCGGCGAAAATACTGGCCGCACAAACGGCTGGCCACCGTGTTCAGATAGGCCCGCGGCTCACGCAACAGCGGCAATGGCCCACTGCTGAGAATGCGCACGAAGGTATCCTGTGCCAGGTCCAGCGCCTGCTCCTGCCCGCCTAGCTTGCGCCGCAGCAACTGCACCACCCAGCCGTGGTGCTGGGCGTAGAGTTCACCCACAGCACGGTGGGTGGAAGAGGATGCGGCCATCGGCGAGATATCCAGATTGACAACTGACGGGAGTCGCACATGGTAATACTTCTCATTAGAGACAAGTAGAAGTTTATACTCCCCGCTGTTTTATCTAACCAAAAGGCAAGCCAGGGGACGATGGACCACGCTTGCACACCGTTTTTATGCAGGGAAGCCATTTGAATTGAGTAAAAAACCTATCCTCTCGCAGCTGCTCGTCGGCACTGCTCTGCTACTTTTTGCGGTCACGATTGTGAACTGGCTGTTCCATATCGACCTGGTGGTGTACTTCAATGCGCTGACCGTAAAGATCTACCAAGTGAGCTCGACCGCGTTGGCCGTGGCGGGGTTTGCGTTGATGGTGTGGCGCAGGAACCCTCGCCTCAAATACACCCCGCTCCACTGGCTGAAGGTCGCGGGCGGCACGTGGGTCCTGTCGTTGCTGCTGGGCGTGGTGGTGTTGTCCTATCTGACTTACTGGTCGAGCACCCTCCCGACCAGCTATGTCGCCACCTACGAATATGCCGCCCACGGCAAACGCAGTTGCACAGGTGCAACGGTCTACGATCAAGACGTGGCGAAGAACGTCAGGGTTTGCCATCCCGGCGCGCTCAGGGAGGGCGGTGAAATACGGGTCGAAAAACTCAGCGGCCCAATGGGGATCGTCGTGCAACAAGGGCATCTCCTCTGACAAAGTCCCCTGTGGCGAGCGGGCTTGCCCCGCGCTGGGCTGCGAAGCGGCCCCAAAACCAGCCTCCGCGGTGTGTCTGTTACGGCGCATTCGGTTTATTGGGGCTGCTTCGCAGCCCAACGCGGGGCAAGCCCGCTCGCCACAAAAGCCCTATCAGTTGGGATTTATGGGGCTAGGCCAGCGCCCGGCGCCCACCATGAATTACCCCATGCACCAGCAACCCCGCCACCAGCCCCCAGAACGCGCCGCCAATCCCCAGTAACGTGACATTGGCCGCCGTCGCCAAAAATGTGATCAACGCCGTTTCCCGGGTGCGGGTATCGGCCATTGCATTGGCCAGGCTTGAACCAATGGCGCCGAGCAGCGCCAGGCCCGCCAAGGTGGTGATGAATGCGCGCGGCAGGACCATGAACAAGGTCGCCAACGTCACGCCAAACACCCCGACGAGGATATACAGCGCCCCACACACCAACCCGGCGATGTAGCGTTTGGACGGGTCCTGATGGGTATCGCGCCCGGTGCAGATCGCCGCCGTGATTGCCGCGACGTTGAACGCATGAGCCCCGAACGGCGCCATCAGCAAAGAGCCGAGGCCCGTGACGGTGATGATCGGATTGGCGCTGGTCTTGAACCCGTCGTTGCGCAGCACCAGCATGCCGGGGATGTATTGCCCGGTCAGGGTGATCACGAACAACGGCAAGGCCACGCCAAAAAACGCCGCGATGGAAAAATGCGGCATTTCAAACACCGGTGCCGCCAGTTGCAGCTCAAGGCTGTGCAAGTCGAGCCGCTGCTGGGCGAGCAGCAGCCCCAGGCCAATCAACAGAATCCCGACCATCGCATAACGTGAGGTAAAGCGGCGCAGCACCGCGTAGGCCACCACCAGCACGATCACCAACAGCGGGTCTGCACTGGCCCCACCAAACGCCGCCACACCAAACTGCAGGAGAATCCCCGCCAGCAAACCCGCGGCAATGCCGCCGGGGATCAGCCGCACCAAGCGCTCAAACGCACCGCTCAGGCCCAGGACGATAAAACCGATGGCGCACATCACATAGGCGCCAATCACCTCGGCATAGGGAGTAAACGGCATGACCGTCGCCAGAAAAGCCACACCCGGCGTCGACCACGCCGTGATGATTGGCTCGCGGTAGCGGTAGCTCAACCACGCACCGGTCACGCCCACGCCGATACTCACCGACCACACCCATGAAGCCGTTTGCGCCGCACTCAACTGCGCCAGGTGCGCGGCCTGGAACACCAGGACAAAAGTGCCGGCGTAATTGACGATGACGGAAATCAGCGCACTGATGCTCGGTGACAGGTAATCGGCGAGGCGCAGGCGTGGGGCGGGTCGGTTCATGGCGCATTCCTTTTGTTAAGGCCGCAAAGGCTAACAAGCACCGGACCGTCCTTTCAGTCCACTTCGCCACCTTGCACCAGACCACCCTTGAGCGCCTTGGCCAACTGCCGGCTGGCGCTGTCGATTTCACCGGGCGTCAGCGCCGAGAACCCCAGCAGCCAACCGCCCCTCGCCGGCGGCTGGGCGTAGAGCCGAGTCAGGCCTGGCAATTGGATGCCCACCCGCGCCGCCTGGCGAATGGTCTCCAGCTCCGACCACCCCTCATGCAACACACACGGTAACTGCAAGCCCCCGGGCGGCAAGCTGGCGGTGACCACATGGCTCAAGTGACGCTCAACCGCTTCGGCCATCGCATCCCGGCGCTCGCCGTAGATTTTGCGCATCGCGCGTATATGGCTGCCGAAATGCCCATCGTTCATGAAGCGCGCCAGGGTCAACTGGGCGATTTGCGGGGTGTGGCCGTCGAGGATGCTGCGGGCGTAAGTCATGGGTTTGACCAACTCCCGGGGCAGCACCATAAAGCCCATGCGCAAGCCGGGGTACAGCGACTTACTGAAAGTGCCGAGGTAGAGCGTGCGCTGGTAGTTGTCCAGGCCCTGCACACAGGCGGTCGGCAAGCCTTCGTAATGAAACTGGCTGTCGTAGTCGTCCTCGATGATCCAGCCTTGGCGTTGCTCGGCCCAGGCGATCAGGTCCAGGCGCCGTTCCAACGCCAGGGTCGCGCCTGTGGGGTATTGATGGGACGGCGTGACATAGACCGCGTTGGCGCCGCTGCGGTCGGCGCGCAAGGCGTCGATGCACAGGCCTTTGGCGTCCACCGCCACCGGTACCACCTTGAGCTGGGCCATTTCAAACGCCTTGCGGGCGCCGAAGTAACCGGGGTCTTCCATCAGGACCGGCTGGCCGCTGTCGACCAGCACCTGCGCGCACAAGTACAGGGCCTGACGCGTACTGGACAGCACCAGCACCTGATCCGGCGTGACCCGCGCACCGCGCTCCAGGTTCAGGTAGTCGGCGATGGCCTGGCGCAGGGGTTCAGCACCTTGCGGGTCGCCGTGCAACAGCAGGTTCGGGCGGTAGTCCTTCAATGCCTGGCGGTGCAGGCGCTCCCAGATGCCCACGGGGAAGGTGCGCGTTTCCGGCAGCCCCGTGGCAAACGCCTTGACCACTTGCTGGTCGCTGACGCCGCCGCTGGCGAGGATCTGCGCGCCCCTGGCACTCAGCGCCGGGGCCTGGTTCGGCACCAGCGGCTGGCGTTTGCGCGCACCCCGCAGGCTCGGCCCGATCTTCTCGGAGACGAAACTGCCCGAGCCTTCGCGCCGGCTCAGGTAACCGTCCAGTTGCAGTTGGACATAGGCCATTTCTACGGTATCCCGGGAAATGCCCAGTGACTTGCACAGTGTGCGGGTCGCAGGCAAGCGGCTGCCTGGCGCGAGGACGCCCTCGAGGATCAATTGGCGCAGCACGCGTTGCACCCGCACCCGCAAATCCAGCGAGGCCAGCTTGGGGTCCGTCAGGCGGATCTTCAGCGTGTCCAGTTCCAGGTTGTGGGTCATTGACTTGGCCAAGGGCTAAAAAACCATGCATCTTTGTGCGAAGCCGCCGATATGTCCACGACCAATATCGGCGAGCCATATGGGCGGGGCTTTACAGGGCCATCCGGTACTCGATGCAACCTGAGTCTTCGGCGATCCAGTTGTAGAGTTTTTGCGCGCGTTTATTGGTCTGCTGGGTATGCCAGTACAAACGTGCACAGCCGTGATACTGCGCATAGCGCTGGACCCATTCGATCAGCAACTTGCCGGTACCGCCACCGCGTACCGTGGGGGCCACGTACAGGTCTTCGAGGTAGCAAAAGTCAGCCACCGCCCAGGTCGAACGATGCAACAGCGCATGCACCAGCCCCACCACCTCATCGCCCTGCACCGCGACCGCACAGGCCATGGCTTCATCGGCATCGAGCAAGCGGCTGAAGGCGGTGCGGGTCGTGGTTTCATCCAGGGTCACTTGATAAAAGTCCTGGTAGGCCAGCCACAGTTGCAGCCATTGCTCATAGTCCTCGGCTTGCACGGCTCTGACCACGATGGCCTGTGGATCGTTACTCATCGCTTTCTCCTGTAGGGGAACCCGTTCCGGTGTGGATCGGGACCTGGCAATGGTAGGTTCCCGAGGCGGCGGCAAACCGACCACTTCCAGGCCACCGGGCAGGCCAATCCCTAACGACCGCCACCCTTCCCTGTAGGAGCCGGCTTGCCGGCGAAGAACCTGAGGGCAACACGGGGCACCAGGCACCCCGCGTTATCGTTGATGACTTTCGCCGACACGCCGATTCCCACGCGGTATCAGTGACCACTCATCCGCCAACCCCACATTCATTAAAAAACCGTTTCAGCTCTCGCCCTGGCTGCCGATATCCCCTGTCTATCCATCGGCTGGGCGACCTTCCAGCAACTGATGTACACGCAATCTGTTCCTGGAGGAATTCGATGAATACATGGTTTGGCAACATCAGCGTCAACTTGAAACTGGGCCTGGGCTTCGGCCTGGTGCTGGTGCTCACCTCGATCCTCGCGCTCACGGGCTGGACCAGCCTGGGCAACCTGATCGACCGCAGCAACTGGATGAGCGACATCACCCAGCTCAACGCTTCGCTGACCAAGCTGCGCATCGTGCGCCTGCAATACATGCTGGCCAACGGCGACGAGGAAGTGGCACAGAATGTCCAGGCCAGCCTCGACAGTTTTGCCGCGCAGCAACAACAGCTGATCAACAGCTTCAAAAGCCCGGAAAACCTCAAGCTGCTCAACGAGCAGAAAGACACCATCACCGCCTACCGGCAGTCGCTGAACAAAATGCGCGAGGCCTACCGCAACGGTAATGCAGCGCGCCAAACCATGGGTGAGCGTGCCGACGCCGCAGGCCTGGTGATTGCCGCCCTGGACCGCAGCGTGCGCCAGATGCCCGAAAGCAGCGAGCGCTTCGCCCAGTACGAAGCGATCAACCACGCCAAGGAAGAGTTCCAGATCGCCCGCTATGAAGTGCGCGGCTATACCGGCAACGTCAACCCGCAAACCGAAGCCCGCGCAGCCGCGCAAATCGAGTCGGCGATCAATGGCCTCAAGGGCTTGAAGGACGTATTCGGTCAATCCCAGCAAACCGAACTGACCGCCCTGGAAAACGCCTTTGGCGCCTATCGCAGCGCGGTGCAGGCCTACAAGGCAGCCAATGCCAATATCGTCCTCGCCCGCCAGGAAATGACCGTGCAAGGCGCCGATATCGTGTCGCGCAGCGAAGCCCTGTATGACATCCAACTGCAACGCCGCGATGCAGAAAGCGCCCAGGCCCGCAGCCTGCAACTGATCAGCACCGTGCTGGCCCTGTTGGTGGGGATTATCGCCGCGCTGCTCATCACCCGACAGATCACCCGCCCACTGCAGGAAACCCTGGCCGTGGTCGAGCGCATCGCGTCCGGCGACCTGAGCCACAACATCCAGGTAACCCGCCGTGACGAACTGGGCGTGCTGCAACAAGGCATCCAGCGCATGGGCACTACCTTGCGCGAGCTGATTTCCGGTATTCGCGACGGCGTCACCCAGATCGCCAGCGCCGCCGAAGAGTTGTCGGCCGTGACCGAACAGACCAGCGCCGGGGTCAACAGCCAGAAGATCGAGACCGATCAAGTGGCTACGGCCATGCATGAGATGACGGCCACCGTGCAGGAAGTCGCGCGCAACGCCGAACAAGCGTCCCAGGCCGCCTCCGCCGCCGATGGCCAGGCCCGTGAAGGCGACAAGGTGGTGGCCGAAGCCATCGCCCAGATCGAACGCCTGGCCGATGAAGTGGCGCGCTCCACCGACGCCATGGCGCACCTGCAACAAGAGAGCAACAAGATCGGCAGCGTGATGGACGTGATCAAGGCCGTGGCCGAACAGACCAACCTGCTGGCGCTCAACGCCGCCATCGAAGCCGCCCGTGCCGGTGAAGCCGGGCGTGGGTTTGCCGTGGTGGCCGACGAGGTCCGTGGCCTGGCCCAGCGCACGCAGAAATCCACCGAGGAGATCGAAGGCCTGGTCGCCGGCTTGCAGAACGGTACCCAGCAAGTGGCCAACGTGATGAACAACAGCCGCAGCCTGACCGACAGCAGCGTCGAATTGACCCGCAAGGCTGGCGTCTCCCTGGAGAACATCACCCGCACGGTGTCGAACATCCAGTCGATGAACCAGCAGATCGCCGCCGCCGCCGAACAGCAAAGCGCCGTGGCCGAAGAAATCAGCCGCAGCATCGTCAATGTGCGCGATGTGTCGGAGCAAACCGCTACCGCCAGCGACGAGACCGCCAAGTCCAGTGTCGAGTTGGCACGCTTGGGCAGCCAGCTGCAGCAGATGGTCAGCCATTTCCGGGTGTAAACAAAAAACCGCCCCGGCCAAAACCGGGGCGGCTGCGCTTCTCAGGCCTTAACGGTCATCGAAGCTGTCTCGCAGGAATTTCCAGACGTGATAAACACGCAGGCAATTCACTACGAGGTCCCACGTACGTCGTGCAAACTTGGACATACTCGGCCCTCCTGAAGTTGGGCCTTACCTCCAGCGCACTTACCGGAACACGTGAGCCTTTGGACGCTAGTCGATCGCGCCTCTTGAGGTGGCCGGGCTAATGGTCCTTCCGCATGAATCCGGCACGGATTACTAGCCCGTGGCGGCCGGTCCAGAATTCGCGCGCGCACCCGACTCACTCAAAAGCGACAAACGCAGAACGGAGGAGATCCTAACCAACATTTGGGTCGAAGGTGTGACCAACAGTGGTCAAATATCCAGTGTTGGACGGGAGATTTATTGCAGCCTTTTGCAGCTGGAATTGACGCGAAAAAAGCTCCAGAAATCGTCAGCACCGATCATCGCTCAATCTTGCAGGCCGATATGAACAGCGCTAATATCCCGGCGAGTCGATTGCGCCTTTTGAGATAGCAACCCCAGCCACTAACTGGGATTGCAATAAAAAACCGCCCTGCAAAGGCGGTTTTTTATTGCCTGCCATTTGTCGATCAGGCCTGGCCTTCCTCGACAAATACCAGCCGATTGCCGAATGGATCCTTGATGCTCATCTCCCGCGTGCCCCAGGGTGTTTCTTCGATTTGTGGCTTGGCAAAGCGATAGTCCTTGGCCTGCAATTGCTGCTGGTAAGCGTCCAGGCCCGCGGCCTGGATCCGCACTGCGGCGCCCGGTGAGGCATCACCATGGTGCTCGGACAGGTGCAGTACACAGGCACCGAACGACACTTGCAGATACAACGGGAAATTATCTTCAAAGCGGTGCTGCCAATCGACCTTGAAGCCAAGGAAACCGATATAAAACTCCTCAGTCTTGGCCTCGTCGAAGGTCCGCAAGATGGGGGTGACTGTTCCTAACTGCATGGCGACGGCTCCCTGTTTTGAAGCAGCCACTATAAGCAAACACCCCACCCCTGGCGAGCGGGCTTCAAACCAAGCCTTGAAATCAGAACCCCCCACGCAAATCACCGCTGCGCGCCAGAAACCGCCCCGCCCGCTGACCATTCGCCTGCCCGTCGCGGTAGCTCAGCACGCCATTGATCCACACCCCATCTATCCCTTCGGCAGCCCGTTGCGGGTCCTTGAAGTCGGCCACATCGCGCACCCGCACCGGGTCGAACAGCACCAGGTCGGCCCAGTACCCTTCGCGGATTGCACCGCGCCCGGCCAGGCCAAACCGCGCGGCCGACAGGCCGGTCATTTTGTGTACTGCGGTATGCAGCGGAAACAGGCCCAGGTCGCGGCTGAAATGCCCGAGCACCCGTGGGAAGGCGCCCCACAAACGCGGATGAGGGAACGGGTCTTCCGGCAGGCCATCTGAACCCACCATCGACAGGGGATGGGCGAGGATCCGTTGCACATCGCTCTCGTCCATTCCGTAATACACCGCGCCGGCCGGTTGCAGGCGCCGCGCGGCATCCATCAGCGATACCCCCCACGTGCCTGCGATAGCCTGCAGATCCTGTCCGCCCATTTCCGGGTGCGGTGTCGACCAGGTGATAGTGATACGGAAGGCATCGGTCACTTGCTTGAGGTCCAGGGTCGAGGAGCTGGCGGCATAGGGGTAACAATCGCAGCCCACCGGATGGGTCTTGGCGGCCTGTTCCAGGGACGCCAGCAATTGCGGACTGCGCCCCCAGTTGCCCGCGCCGGCGCACTTGAGGTGGGAGATGATCACCGGCGCCTTGGCGTGGCGGCCGATCAGGAACGCCTCGTCCATGGCCTCCAGCACCGGTTCGAATTCACTGCGCAAATGGGTGGTGTATACCGCGCCAAACGCGGTCAGTTCTTCACTCAGTTGCAGCACTTCGTCGGTGTCGGCGTTGAACGCGCTGGCGTAGGCCAGGCCTGTGGATAAGCCCAGGGCGCCGGCTTCAAGACTCTCGTGCAATTGCACGCGCATCAACGCGATTTCGGTGGGTGTGGCGCTGCGCTGCAGGTCGTCCATATGGTTGCTGCGCAATGCCGTATGGCCGACCAATGCGGCGACGTTGAGCGCCGGCTCGGCGTTTTCCACGGCGGCGCGGTAATCGGTAAACCGCGGATAGACAAACGCCTCGGCCTTGCCCAGCAGGTTCATCGGATCCGGCGGATCACCGCGCAGGCTGACCGGCGAGGCGCTGATGCCACAGTTGCCGACAATCACCGTAGTCACGCCCTGGCTGAGCTTGGGCAACATCTGCGGCTGGCGGATCACCACGGTGTCGTCGTGGGTGTGCACGTCGATAAATCCCGGCGCCAATACGCGGCCACTCGCCTCGATCTCATGCTCACCCTGGGCGCCCGCCAAGTCGCCGATCGTCTCGATACGCCCGTCGCGCAGCCCCACGTCAGCGATATACCCCGGCGTGTTGCTGCCATCAATGATCAGCGCCTGGCGGATCAACGTGTGGTACTTCATCTCAATCTCCAAGCGGCAGGCTGTCAGGGCCGCCGCGATAGTCGTCCAGGGCCAGCTTGATCCGGCGCAGGCGTTCCTGGTTGTCGTCCGGCCTGGCCAGCGCCAGCTCAGTGGCAAGCACGTCAATGGCCAGCAGCATTCCGTAGCGCGCCGCAGTGGGTTTGTAGATAAAACTGGTTTCGGCCGGTTGCAACGGCAGCAGTACATCGGCCAACTGCGCCAGCGGTGAGTCGGCCAGGGTGATGGCGACGACCCGTGCCCCATAGTTGCGCGCCAGCTC
Organism: Pseudomonas sp. 06C 126; assembly: GCF_001855215.1. NCBI lineage: Bacteria > Pseudomonadati > Pseudomonadota > Gammaproteobacteria > Pseudomonadales > Pseudomonadaceae > Pseudomonas > Pseudomonas sp. 06C 126. The sequence continues at coordinate 115,531 of NZ_MIFU01000024.1, forward strand.
CACCACGCCCAGCAGTTCGGGCGTGAGGCCGGTCAGGGAGCAGACAATCAATGCGTGTTCGGCACTCAATGTGGCGGCCGTGACCCGCATCATCACCGGGTCGCGGCATGCGGCAATCGGGTAGCCCAGGCGTACCAGGCGCACCTGTAATTCTTCGCTGCACAGGCTCGACGGGCCGCCCATGCCAAACGCATGGATCATCCGCGCCTTGCCCAGCAGGTGCACCGCATCGGCAAAAGCGGCCTGGTTGAAGCCCGACAGATGCTGGCGCAGGGTCGCTTCGATATCACCGAGGATCTGCCGATGAAACGCCGACTGCTCGGGCAGCCCCGCCGGGTCGAGGAAACGACTGCCCACGCCGCTGGCCTGGGCCAGTTGCAGGCGCAGGTCGCGCAGGTCCCGGCAACCGACACTGCGGGCAAAGCGCGACAAGGTGGCGGTGCTGACCTCGGCCCGCAGGGACAACTCTTCCAGGCTGGCGGATGCGGCGAAGCCCACATCATCAAGCATCAGCCGGGCGATTCGCCCTTCTCCAGCGCTGAAGGAATCCTGGCGGGCGCGGATCTGGTAGAGGATGTCCATGGGGTCTCCGGGTTACAGGATCAGGCTCATAAAACAAGAGACAGGCCGTAGGTCAGGCCGAAGGCGACCACCGAAATCAAAGTCTCCAGCACGGTCCAGGTCTTGAAGGTCTGGATTACCGTCATATTGAAGTATTCCTTGATCAGCCAGAAGCCGCCGTCATTGACGTGGGAAAAAATCACCGAGCCGGCACCGGTCGCCAGCACCAGCAATTCCGGGTGTGGATAACCCAGGCCCAGGGCCACAGGCGCAACAACGCCGGACGCGGTGGTCATGGCCACAGTGGCCGAGCCGGTGGCAATGCGCATCAGCGCGGCGAACAACCAGCCCATCACCAGCGGCGACAGGTTGAAGGCATTGGCCATGCCGAGGATCTCGTGGGTCACGCCGGCGTCCACCAGGATCCGGTTCAAACCACCGCCCGCGCCCACCAGCAAGGTGATGCTGGCGGTCGGCGCCAGGCATTCGTTGGTGAACTTGAGGATCGACTCGCGGTTGAAGCCCTGGGCCAGGCCCAGGGTCCAGAAGCTGACCAGCGTCGCGACCAACAAGGCGATCACCGAGTTGCCGATAAACAACAGGAACTGGTTGAAGCCGCTGCCGGGCGTGGAGATCAGGTTGGCCCACCCGCCGATCATCATCAGCACCACCGGCAACAGGATGGTACCCATGGTCAGGCCGAAACTTGGCAGGCGGGTGCGTGGTTCGCGCTCGATGAACTGGCGCTCCAGTGGGTTCTCGGCAGGCAAGTGAATGCGCGGCACGATGAACTTGGCGTACACCGGCCCGGCGATGATCGCGGTCGGGATGCCGATCAAAATCGCGTACAACACGGTTTGCCCGACGGAGGCGTTATACGCCAGTACCGCCATCATCGCCGCCGGGTGCGGCGGCACCAGCGCATGCACCACCGACAGACCGGCGACCATCGGCAGGCCGACCATCAGGATCGACACCCCCACGCGCCGGGCCACGGTAAATGCAATCGGCACCAGCAATACAAAACCGACTTCGAAAAACAGCGGCAGCCCCACCAGGAAGGCAATGCACACCATGGCCCAATGGGCATTGCGTTCGCCAAAGCGGTTGATCAGGGTTCGCGCCACCTGCTCGGCGCCGCCGGATTCGGCCATCATCTTGCCGAGCATGGTGCCCAGGGCCACCACCAGCGCGATATGCCCCAGGGTCTTGCCGACACCCGCTTCGTAAGAGCCCATGATCGTATCCGCCGGCATCCCGGCCAGCAGCGCCAGGCCGATGGACACGAGGGTGATGACGATAAACGGGTTGAGCCGGTAACGTGCAATCAGCACGATCAATGCAATGATGGCGATGGCAGCGTATGCCAACAGCCAGACGCCAGGTGATGTGGCCATGCGGTACTCCTCGGAAAGGGTCACGTCGAATTGGTTGTGAAACTCATAAATCATTACCGAGGAGCGTTTTCAAATTTTATGAAAGTAATTTTCGCCCACAGATAAGCGCTGTCGCTTTGGGACATGCCCGCAGACCCGGGATGAAAATCAGGGGACAGTTCTTACATGCGCGCTGCAGGGGGTAAGGGAAACTCGACTGCCCGTGCCCGGTCTCAAGTTGCACACCGAATCATCTTCAGGAATGCCGTCATGAACCGTAGAACCCTCGCCATCAGCGCAATACTGCTGGCCTCATCCGGCACCACGATGGCCGCCGACAGCAGCCCTGCCCTGCAAAAATGCATGGACAGCGCCAACACCACAGCCGCGATGGTCGGCTGCAACGCCCAGGAAACCAAGGTCCAGGACAAGCGCCTGAACAGCGCCTACAAAACCGCGCTGCAGGCCCAGCAAGGCCCGCGCAAGCAACAATTGCAGGATGTGCAGCGCCTGTGGATCAAGTACCGCGATGCCAATTGCGCCTTCGCCGGCTCCGCGACCGGCGGCAGTATTGACCAGGTCAATGGCTCTGGCTGTGTACTGGACATGACCCAGACCCGCGCCGAAGAACTGGAAAACCTCGTCGTCCCTTGATCTCTGTGGGAGCGGGCTTGCCCGCGAAAAACCTGAGAGCGCCGCGTGCGTCCAGAAGCCCCGCGTTATCGTTGACGTTTTTCGCGAGCAAGCTCGCTCCTACAGGGTATGAGGATCAATCGTGTTGCACCCGCGCCGAGGAACTGGAAAACCTCGTCGGCCCATAAGCCTGCGTCGATCTCCTGGCCCCATCGCCGGCAAGCCGTGAGCACCTGTAGGAGCGAGCTTGCTCGCGAGAAACCTGAGAGCGCCGCGTGTATCCAGAAGGCCCGCGTTATCGTTGACGTTTTTCGCGAGCAAGCTCGCTCCTACAGGGTGGGGGGTCAGTCGTGTTGCACTCGCGCGCGCTTGAGCAGTTTCTTGCAGCGCTCGGACAAGTGCAGCACCCGCAGGTGCTTGCCAGCCTTGCTATAGCGCTCGCGCAAGGTCATCAACGCCGCGATGGCGGAGTAGTCGACAAAGCTCAGGTGCCGGCAGTCCAGCGTGACCTGGACCGGGTCGTTGGCCGGGTCGAACTGGTTCAGGAACGGCGTGGTCGAGGCAAAAAACAACGTACCGTGCAGCCGGTAGAGCTTGCTGCCATCCGCCTCCAGGTGTTCATCGGCGTACAGCTCGCGGGCCTGCTGCCAGGCAAAGTTGAGCGCGGCAATCACAATCCCGCACAGCACCGCGGTGGCCAGGTCGGTAAAGACGGTAATCACCGTCACCGCCATGATCACCAACACATCATTGAGCGGCACTTTGTTGATCACCCGCAGCGACGCCCAGGCAAACGTCTGCTGGGACACCACGAACATCACCCCCACCAGCGCCGCCAGGGGAATGCGCTCGATCAGCGGCGACAGGAACAAAATAAACAGCAGGATCATCACCCCGGCAAACACCCCGGAGAAGCGCCCGCGCCCGCCCGAGCTGAGGTTGATCACGGTCTGCCCGATCATTGCGCAACCGCCCATGCCGCCAAACACCCCACTGACCATATTCGCCGCGCCCAGGGCCACGCTTTCACGGTCGGGGTAGCCGCGGGTCTCGGTGATTTCATCGGTGAGGTTCAAGGTCAGCAGGGTTTCCAGCAGCCCCACCATCGCCATCAAAAACGCGTAGGGCGCGATGATGCCGAGGGTTTCCAGGGTCCAGGGAATCTGCGGCAGCGCGAAGGTCGGCAGGCCGCCGGCGATATGGGCCATGTCGCCCAGGGTGCGCGTGGGCAAGCCCAGCAGGTACACCGCCAGCCCCACGCCGAGAATCGCCACCAGCGCCGGCGGCACCGCGCGGGTCAGGCGCGGCAACAGGTAGACGATGGCCATGGTCGCGGCCACCAGCCCGCTCATCACGTACAACGGCGTGCCGCTGAGCCAGGTCTCACCGCTCTTGAAATGCTCCAGTTGCGCCAGGGCAATGATGATCGCCAGGCCGTTGACGAAGCCGAGCATCACCGGGTGCGGCACCATGCGCACCAGTTTGCCCAGGCGCAGCAGGCCGAAGGCAATCATGATCAAACCGCCGAGCAGCACTGTCGCCAGCAAGTACTGCACCCCGTGCTGCACCACCAGCGCGACGATCACCACCGCCATCGACCCCGCCGCCCCCGAGACCATCCCCGGCCGGCCGCCGAACAAGGCGGTCAAGGTGCAGATGATAAAGGCGCCATACAGCCCCATCAGCGGGTTGAGGTGGGCCACCAGGGCAAAGGCGATGCATTCGGGCAGCAAGGCAAAAGACGTGGTGAGTCCGGCCAGGGCGTCGGCACGCAGACGAGAGAGCTTCATGGGTTTACCGGGGGAATTGCGGGAAATGAGGTGGCGATGGTACGCAAATACATGAGTGGGGACCACCGTGGCGAGCGGGCTTGCCACCGGTGAACAGTCGGGTCAACAAGCGTAGCGCGCCAGTTTTTCCTGGATAAAGTCGAGGAAGCACTGGATACGCAGGGCCAGTTGCGAGTTGCGGTAGTACACCGCATTGATCGGCTGGCGATAACCACTGTTGAACGGGGCGAGCACCGTCTGCAAGCGGCCGGCGTTGATGTCTTCGATGGTCATGAAGTGCGACAGGCAGGCGATCCCCTGCCCTTCCAGCGCCAACTGGCGCAGGGTTTCACCGCTGGACGCGGCAATGCCCGGCTCGATCTGCCAACGATCACCCTGCACATGGCGCAGCGGCCAGTGGTTGAGGGTTTCGGTCTGGGTGAAGCCCAGCAACGTGTGATCCGCCAACTCGGCCACCGTGCTCGGCGTACCGTGTTGCGCAAGGTACGCGGGGCTGGCGAGGATATGCAGCGGGCTGCAGCCCAGGGAGCGGGCATGCAGGGTCGAGTCCGCCAGGGTGCCGATGCGAATCGCAATATCGGTGCTCTGCTCCAGCAGGTCGATGATCAAGTCGTTGCTGTTGAGCTCCAACTGGATATCCGGGTACAGGCGGCGAAACTCCGCGACGTACGGCACGATGGCATGCAGCATGAACGGCGACGCCGCGTTGATCCGCAGGCGCCCGGACGGGGTTTTCTGCCGCGACGACAGGCGCTCTTCCAACTCCTCCATCTGCGCCAGGATCAGCTTGGCCTGCTCGAAGAAATACTTGCCCTCTTCGGTCAGGTCCATGCGCCGCGTGGTGCGGTTGATCAGGGTGGTGTCGAGCTTGGCTTCAAGCCGTGACAAGGTGCGGCTGACCGCCGAGGGCGTCTGCCCGACCTGTTCGGCAGCGGCGGAAATCGACCCGCATTCAATCACGCAGACGAAGATCTGTAGCTCATCGGATCGGGCTTTCAACGTGAATCCTCGTGAATACGGCTGCGTGGATACTAGCCGTATTACCGGGGCAGGTTAAACACCTGAGCCAGATGCTGCTCGTAACGCAGCACATCAGCCTCGATGGAGGGGCGCTTCATCACGTCCACACAGAGGAACGTCGGCAGGCCACTCATGCCAAGGAACTGATTGGCCTTGTGGAACGGGAAATACACCGCATCCACACCCTTGGCTTCGAAGAAGTCGCTCGGATCGTCGAAGGCCGCCTGCGGCGCGTTCCAGGTCAGCGACAACATGTACTGCTTGCCCTGGATCAGGCCGCCACTGCCGTATTTCTGCGACGCGTCGGAACGGGTGCGGCCATCGCTGGCGTACAGGCTGCCGTGGCCTTCGGTGAAGACTTCGTCGATGTACTTCTTGACGATCCACGGCGCGCCCATCCACCAGCCGGGCATCTGGTAGATGATCACGTCGGCCCAGAGAAACTTGGCAACTTCTTGCGCAACGTCGTAGCCGGCATCGATGTGGGTGACTTTCACGTCGATACCACCACGGTCCAGCACGGCCAGGGCGGCGTCGTGCAAGGTGTCGTTGTAGCGACCGTCCGAGTGGGCGAATTTTTTACCACCGTTGAGCAACAGAACTTTTTTCATGGGGGTTACCTGAAGGTTGAAAATGTATGAGCGCAGGCTACGGGCAACCCCTCGGGTGAGTAAGCCACGGATCGGCAAAACACTTTTGACCTTCAAGCACGAGTAATCATTTGATTATTGCGCTAGCCGCCAATCAGCAAGTGCCCGCCCAGTGCCGCCATGCCGATAAAAAACACACGCTTGAACAGCACGCCACTGATGCGCTGGCGCAGCTTTTGCCCCAGCCACATGCCCAGCAGCGCCGGCACCAGCGCCAGCAGCGAGGCATTCAACTCGCCGGCACCGAGGTTGTCGCGCCAGAACAGCCCGGCCGCCAGGGCCAGGGTAGACACAGTGAAAGACAGGCCCAGCGCCTGCACCAGTTGGTCACGGTTCAAGCCCAGCGCCTGCAGGTACGGCACGGCCGGGATCACGAACACGCCAGTGGCCGAGGTGATGATCCCCGTCAACAGGCCACACACCGGGCCCAGCCAGCGTTCGGTGCCGATCGGCACGCTGAACGCCGGCAGGAACAACCCGCACAGCGCATACACCAGCAATGCCCCGCCCAATGCCCGCACCACCCATGCACCACCGTCCATGCCCAGCCACAGCGAACCGAGCCCGGTGCCGAGAAAAATCAGCAGGAGCATGGGCCACAGGCGCTTGCTCAAGGCGCCCAAGTGCCCACCGAAGGCCAGTTGCCAGAGGTTGGTGATGGTAGACGGGATGATCAGCAGGGCTGCAGCCTGCGCCGGCAGCATAGCCAGGCCGAGCAGGCCCATGGCGACGGTGGGCAGGCCAAGGCCGATCACACCCTTGACGGTGCCGGCCAGCAGGAAGGTACCGATCACCAGCAGCGTCAAGGCTGGGCCGAGGTTTTGGTAGAACGCGAGGAAGGTGGTCATGGCGGGAATTGTGCGGGTTTGGCGAGAGGTTGGAAATTCGCCATATACTGAGGCAGCCTCTTGTTTTGCGTGAGGCTCAGAACGCTATCGCAGGCAAGCCAGCTCCCACATTTGGATTTGTGAACACATTCAAATGTGGGAGCTGGCTTGCCTGCGATGAGGCCCTTCCAGGCACCCGGGATTTCCAGCCATGCACTTTGACCTGACCGACCTGCGCCTCTACCTGCACATCCTCGACACCGGCAACATCACAGCCGGTGCCGCCCGCAGCCATTTGTCCCTGGCCGCCGCCAGTGCGCGCATCCGGGCGATGGAAGCCTCATCAGGCGTCGCCTTCCTACTGCGCGGCCGGCGCGGCGTGACCCCGACCGCCGCTGGCAACGCCCTGGCTCGTCATGCTCGGCTGTTGTTGCAACAGGCCGAGCGCCTGCAACAAGAGCTAACGGAGTACGCCAACGGCGTCAAAGGCCAGGTGCGCCTGCTGTGCAACACCACCGCCCTCAGTGAGTACCTGCCGGAGTTGCTGGCGGACTTTCTCTGCGCCCACCCCAACCTTGATATCGACCTGCAGGAACTGCCCAGCCTGCGCATCACCCACGCCTTGCGCCAGGGCGCGGCAGACCTGGGGATAATTTCCGACGCGGTGGACACCCACGGCTTACAGACCCGGGCATTTCGCGATGATCCGCTGGTGCTGATCATGCCCATAGGTCATCCGCTGACGGCAGGGCCGGTGAGTTTTATCGACAGTCTGTTCCACGACTATGTGGGATTGGCGGCCAACAGCGCGTTGGCGGTGTACCTGGAAGAACAGGCACTGCACGCAGGTTTTCGCTTGCAGACCCGGGTGCGCGCCGACGGCTTTGATGGGGTGATGCGCATGGTCGCCCGTGGCGCAGGGCTGGGGATTGTGCCGCGGGCGGCGTTGCTGCGCTGGCCCCACGCCGAGCAATTGCAGGCCCAGCCCCTGACAGAGGACTGGGCCTGTCGCAAACTGCTGTTGTGCACACGTTCGTTCGAGCAGTTGCCGGGTTATGCCACTGCCCTGCTGAACGCACTCACGGTAGGAGCGGGCTTGCCCGCGAAGGTCGTCAACGATAACGCGGGCTTGCAGGTTTAACGTGGCGTACTCGGGTTTTTCGCGAGCACGCTCGCTCCTACAGGGGTTGCGTGGCGCTTGCGGAAGAACACGTAATACACCGCCGACAGGATCAACAGGAACGGCACGCCAAACACCAGGGTCATCTTGAACGCCTCGGTGAAGAACGTGGTGATCATCACCGCGCCCATCAGCACCAGCCCCAGCAGCGTGCTGTAGGGGAACAACCGCAGTTGGAAGGACAACTTCGGCCCGCCGTGACGCTTGCGGTAGCGGCGGAAGAACAGGTGCGTGAGGAAGATCATGAACCAGGTGAAGATCGCACCAAACATCGAGATGGCCATCATCAGGGTGAAGGAGCTTTCTGGGTACACCACGTTCAACAAGGTCGCCAGGGCAATGCCCGAACTGGACAGCAACAGGGCGTTGAGCGGGATCCCGCTTTTGCTCAGGGCACCCATGGATTTTGGCGCAAAGCCGCCACGGGACAGGCTGAACATCATGCGCGTGGTGATGTAGAGCTGGCTGTTCATCGCCGACAACGCGGCAATCAAAATCACAAAGTTCATCACCCCGGTGGCGCCGGGAATGCCGATGGTCTGCATCACCGTGACAAACGGGCTCTGGCTCTGCCCGGACTGGTTCCACGGCACGATGGCGAGCATCAACGCCAGGGTCAGCAGGTAGAACACCACCAGCCGCACAATCGTGGCGCGGAAGGCTTTTTTCACCGCCTGCTCCGGATCAGCCGCTTCACCCGCTGCCACTGCGATCATCTCCACGCTCAGGTAGCTGAAGATCGACACAATCACCGCAATCCACATACCGCTCAGGCCATTGGGGAAAAACCCGCCGTGGGCCGTGTAGTTCTGCACCCCGTAATCCGGGTTGCCAGAGCCGAACACCACGTACACCGCGAGGATGATGAAGCCGACGATGGCGCTGATCTTGATCGTCGAGAACCAGTACTCGAAGTTACCGAACGTCTTCACACTGATGGCGTTGAGCACGATCAACACGCTGGAGAACGAGACGATCCACACCCATTCCGGCACGTTGGCGAACCAGTACTTCATGTACATCGCCACCGCCGTGACCTCGGCGCCCACCGCCAGCACAATCGCCGCCCAGTAGGCGTAGCGCACCAGGAAGCCGGCCAATGGGCTGATATAGAACTCGGCGTAGGCGCCAAAGGAGCCGGAGGTGGAATGGGCCACCGTCATCTCCGCCAGGCAGCCCATCAACAACAAGGTGATCAACGCACCGATGGCGTAGCTGACCAGCACGCTGGGCCCGGCATAACCGATGGCGTAGGCACTGCCCATGAACAACCCGGTACCGATGGCGCCACCGATGGCGATCATGCTCATCTGCCCGGAAGTGAGCTGGCGCCGCAGGCCCAGTTCGCGATTGGTGATTGCTGCAAAGCCGTTGTCTGGCGTGGTCACGTGGCGTGCCCCTTTATTATTGTGATGGTTACTGCTGACCAAGCACCTGTAGGAGCTGGCTGTGGGAGCTGGCTTGCCTGCGATGCAGGCACCTCGGTATTGAGTCAGACCGAGGCGATTTCATCGCTGACCAAGCTCCTACATGGGTTTTGTGGTGTTCTCAGGTGACGCTGTGGCGCACTTTGAATTGTGGCTGGTCCCAGGTTTTGCCGTCGAGGATTTCGCCGAGGATTTCCACCGCATCCCACACCTCGGTAAAGCTGGTGTACAGCGGGGTAAAGCCAAAACGCATGATTTTCGGCTCACGGTAATCACCGATCACGCCACGGGCGATCAGCGCCTGGACGATGGCGTAGCCTTGCGGGTGTTCAAAGCTGACATGACTGCCGCGCTTGGCATGCTCGAGCGGGGTAATCAGGGTCAATTCATGGGCGGCGCAGCGGCTTTGCACCAGCTCGATAAACAGGTCGGTCAGCGCCAGGGATTTGCGGCGCAGGCTGGCCATGTCGGTCTGGGCGAAGATATCCAGGCCGCACTCGACCATCGCCAGCGAGGTGATCGGCTGGGTGCCGCACAGGTAGCGGGTGATGCCCTTGCCTGCGACGTAGTTGGACTCCATGGCGAACTGGCGGCTATGGCCGAACCAGCCCGACAGCGGCTGTGTCACCAACTCCACCAGCGCTGGGTTGACCCACACAAACGCCTGGGAACCCGGGCCGCCGTTGAGGTATTTGTAGGTGCAGCCAATGGCGTAGTCGGCGCCGGCCTGGTGCAGGTCGATCGGCACCGCGCCCGCCGAATGCGCCAGGTCCCAGATCGCCAGCGCACCGCACTCATGGCTCAGCGCGGTCAGCGCTTGCATGTCGTGCATGTAGCCGGTCTTGTAGTTGACGTGGGTGATCATCACCACCGCCGTGTCCTGGTCGATGGCTTGCGGCAGTTCCTCGGGGCTGTTCACCAGGCGCAGGGAGTAGCCCTGTTGCAACAGCGCGGCCAGGCCTTCGGCGATGTACAGGTCGGTGGGGAAGTTGCTCGCTTCACTGACAATCACTTTGCGTTGCGGCTGGCGTTGGCGCTGCACGGTCAAGGCTGCGCTGAGCACTTTGAACAGGTTGATCGAGGTGGTATCGGTAATCACCACTTCAGCCTCGCCCGCGCCGATCAGCGGTGCCAGGCGATTGCCCAGGCGCTGGGACAGGTCGGCCCAGCCGGCGCTGTTCCAGCTGCGGATCAAACCGTTGCCCCACTCCTCGGCGATGACCGCTTGCGCCCGTTCCAGCGCTGCCACCGGACGCGCGCCGAGGGAGTTGCCATCGAGGTAGATCACGCCTTCGGGCAGGGCGAATTGATCGCGCAGTGGCGCCAGCGGGTCCTGGGCGTCGAGGGTCTGGCAATGGTTTCGGCTGGTCATGGAAAGTCCTGTTTTTATAGGTGACGATGGACCAAATAATGAACGAAGATTTGCAGAATTTTCGTGCAAAGTGCGCTACAACTGGCTTAATAAGCCGTAGGAAATTCGAATTTAACCTCCAAATACGCGGATTAATTCTAAGCATGATTCTCGACGCCACCGACCTGCGCCTCCTGCATTTCCTGCAACAGGATGGCCGTATCAGCAACCAGGAACTGGCGGAGAAAGTCGCCCTGTCGCCATCCGCCTGCCTGCGCCGTTTGCGCCTGCTGGAAAGTGAGGGCGTGATCAGTGGTTATCGCGCGGTGCTCAATGCCGAGCAGTTGGGGATCGAGCTGGAAGCCATCGTCCACCTGTCATTGCGCCAGGATATGGAGGATTGGCACGAGACCTTTATCAAGAAGGTCCAGGGCTGGCCGGAAGTGGCCAGCGCCTACGTGATCACCGGCGCCAGCAACTATGTGCTGCGGGTGCAGGCGCGCAACCTCAAGCACTTCTCCGACTTTATCGTGAACCACCTGAACCGCACGGCGGGGGTGATGGATATCCGCTCGGAGATCGTGCTGCAGAAGATCAAGGATCGGGATGAGGTGCTGGACCTGGTCGTACGCAAATAACCAGCCCCACCACAAAACCAATGTGGGAGCGGGCCTTTGTGGGAGCCGGGCTTGCCCGCGATACGGACACCTCGGTTTATCTGTAAAACCGAGGCGACTTCATCGCAGGCAAGCCAGCTCCCACAAAAGCCCGCTCCCACATTTTTACCGCATTCAGTCTTCGAGGGCGCGCACGCGTTGCATGCGTGTTTGCTCTACGGGCGCGGCCGCCGGCTGTAGTTCGAAGTCAAAATCGATCTGCGCAAACTTGCCCTCCACGCCAAATTCACGCGCCAGCTGCTGATCCTCGCTGAAACGAATCTCGGCAATCAGTTCATCCCGGGTGGCATAGGCAAAGTCATCGTGCAGATACGGATCATCCGACAGGTTGATCTGCGTGGTCAGGTGCCGATGCCCCGGTGCCGAGATGAAGAAGTGGATATGCGCCGGCCGCTGGCCGTGGCGGCCCAGTTGGTCGAGCAACTGCTGGGTCGGGCCGGTCGGCGGGCAGCCGTAGCCGGACGGGACGATGCTGCGAAAGCGGTAGTTGCCCTGGGCATCGGTCTCGATCCGGCGACGCAGGTTGAACTCCGATTGCGTCGGGTCGAACCAGGAGTAAGTGCCGCCGGTATTGGCCTGCCACACGTCCACAATCGCCCCGGCCAATGGCTTGCCGTCGACATCGCGCACCTGCCCGCGCATGAACAGCGGCACCGCCGCATCCAGGCCGTCGTCCAGCCGCGCTTCGTACTTGGACAGCGGCGCGCCGGCCACGTACAGCGGCCCTTCGATGGTGCGCGGGGTACCGCCGGACTTGCCGGCTTCCTCGTCGGCCGCGTCCATCAACATATCCAGGTAATGCTCCAGGCCCAGGCCTGCGGCAAGCAACCCGGCTTCCTGGTTCTTGCCCAGCTCATTGAGGTAGTTGACCGCCTTCCAGAACTCTTCCGGGGTCACTTCCAGGTCTTCGATGATATTCACCGTATCGCGCAGGATCCGGTAGATCAGTGCCTTGGCCCGTGGGTTGCCGGCGTCATTGAGGTTGCCGCTGGCTTCTTCGAGGAAGCGCTGGGCGTGGGCAGTCTGGGACAGTCGAATGGACATGGTGCAATCCTCATCTTGTAATTATTAGGTGGCTAGACAGACTCAGCGGTCATCCTCATGGATCGACGACGGATGCCGGCACAGGGCATTCACTTCGATGGCCATGTAGGGATAGAGCGGCAGTTGCATCAGCAGGTCATGCAGTTCCTGCACGCTGTCGACATCGAACACGCTGTAGTTGGCGTACAACCCGGCGATACGCCACAGGTGGCGCCACTTGCCCTGCGCTTGCAGGCGTTGGGCCAGGGCTTTTTCGTCGGCCTTGAGGGCCGCCGCGCGCTCGGGGTTCATGTCGACGGGCAGGTTTACGGTCATTTTTACGTGAAACAACATCCCAGGCGTCCTCTTAATGTTTGTCGCGACGGAAGAACGCCAGGCGTTCCTCATCGATGGCCAGGCCCAGGCCCGGGGCGGTCGAGACATGCAGGTGGAAATCGCGATACACCAGCGGCTCGCTGAGGATGTCCTCGGTGAGCAGCAACGGCCCGAACAACTCAGTGTCCCAGGCCAGTTTATTCAGGGTGAGAAACGCATGGGCCGAGGCCAGGGTGCCGATCCCGCCTTCGAGCATGGTGCCGCCATACAGGCCGATCCCCGCCGCCTCGGCAATCGCCGCCGTGCGCAACACTGCGCGCGGGCCGCCGTTTTTCGCGATCTTCAGCGCGAACACCGAGGCCGCACCTTCGCGGGCCAGGTTGAAGGCATCTTCGACACATTCGATGGATTCGTCCGCCATGATCGGCGCCGGGCTCGACAGGTTGAGCCGGGCCATGCCGCCACGGTTGTTGCGCGAGATCGGCTGTTCGATCAGGTCGATACCGTTGTCGCCCAGCACCTTGCAGGCACGCAGGGCCACGGCTTCGTCCCAGGCCTGGTTGACGTCGACCCGCACGCTGGCGCGCTCGCCCAGGGCCTTTTTGATCGCGATCACGTGGGCCAGGTCCTGGCTGACTTCACCGGCGCCGATCTTCAACTTGAAGATGCGGTGGCGGCGCAGGTCGAGCATCTTCTCGGCCTCTTCGATGTCTTTTGCGGTGTTGCCGCTGGCCAGGGTCCACGCCACCGGCAAGGCATCGCGCACGCGGCCGCCGAGCAGTTCGCTGACGGGCAAACCCAGGCGCTTGCCGAGGGCATCGAGCAAGGCGCTTTCGATACCGGACTTGGCAAAGGTGTTGCCACGGATGCTGCGCTCCAGGCGCAACATCGCCGCGTTGATATTGCTGGCGTCCTGGCCGATCAAGAGCGGCGCGAAGTGGTGGTCGATATTGGTCTTGATGCTGTCGGGGCTTTCGTTGCCGTAGCTCAGGCCACCGATGGTGGTGGACTCGCCAATGCCTTCGATGCCGTCGGCGCAACGCACACGAATGATCACCAGGGTCTGGTTTTGCATGGTGTGCATCGCCAGCTTGTGCGGGCGAATGGTGGGGAGATCGACGATGATGGTTTCGATCGACTCGATGGCGCAAATCGGCATGGCAATACCCGTTGGGTTCTTTATAGGTCTGGCCTGATTCTGTCGCCCATTGTTGTTGGCTTCCAATATAGAATTGGTCTCGAACAATACCCTCAAGGTATGAGAGGAACCCGTATGGAACTGCGCCACTTGCGTTACTTCCAGGTGCTGGGGGAAACCCTGAATTTCACCCGCGCCGCCGAACGCCTGCACATCGCCCAGCCGCCGTTGAGCCGACAGATCCAGCAATTGGAGGATGAGTTGGGCGTGGTCCTGTTGGAGCGTGGCCGGCCACTGCGGCTGACCGAAGCCGGGCGCTACTTCTATGAACACGCCAATGTGCTGTTGGAACAACTGGCCAAGACCTGCGATAACACGCGGCGCATTGGCCTGGGGCAGAAGACCTGGCTGGGCATCGGTTTTGCCCCCTCGACCCTGTATGGCGTGCTGCCAGAGCTGATTCGCCGCCTGCGCAGCCATGACGCGCTGGAGCTGGAGTTGGGGCTGGCGGAGATGACGACCCTGCAACAGGTCGAAGCGCTCAAGGCCGGACGCATCGATGTGGGCTTCGGGCGGATTCGCATTGATGACCCAGCCATCGTCCAGCGCGTGCTGGTGGAGGATCGGCTGGTGGCAGTGTTGCCCGCCGGGCACCCGCTGCTGGGCGCGCCGGTAACGCTCGCGCAACTGGCCGCCGAGCCACTGGTGCTCTACCCCGGCAACCCGCGCCCCAGCTATGCCGACCATGTGATCGCACTGTTCGACACCCATGGTTTGGCGATCAAGGTGGCGCAATGGACCAATGAATTGCAGACCGCCATCGGCCTGGTCGGCGCGGGCATGGGCGTGACGCTGGTGCCGGCCTCGGTGCAGATGCTGCATCGGGCGGATATCGGCTATACGCCGATTGTCGAGGCCACCGCGACGTCGCCGATCATTCTCAGCCGGCGGATTAATGATCAATCGCCGGGGTTGGGTCATTGCCTGCAATTGGTTGAAGAGCTGATCTGAAATCGCCCAAACACCACTGATCCAATGTAGGAGCTGGCTTGCCTGCGATAGCGGTGGGTCAGCCACTGCATGTACTAGCTGACCCACCGCTATCGCAGGCAAGCCAGCTCCCACATTTTGATTTGCGGTGTGTTCAGGCACCGCGCATGCGTCGGGCATCGTTGCGCTGCAAGGTCTGGCTGGGGGACTCGTCGAACAGTTTGCGGTACTCCGCCGAAAACCTTCCCAGGTGGGTAAAGCCCCAGCCCAGGGCAATCTCGGAAATGGTGCGGGTGGCCCCGTGTTCGAGAATTTCCTGGCGCACCGCGCTCAGGCGGTACTTTTTCAAATACGCCATGGGCGACAGGGCAAAGTATTTGCGAAAGGCATCAAACAGCTTGAACCGCGACACGCCGGTGGCCGCCTCCAGGTCTTCCAGGTGCAGCGCTTCGCGGGCGTTGGCGTGAATGTACTGGCGGGCACGGAGCAGATAATGGGGCAACTTGACCCCCAGCACGTCGCGCAGCTCTTCGGAGTAGTTGTTCGGCTGGGCCAGGATCAGGCCCTTGATCAGCGAGCTTTCCAGGTCACGGGTGAAGGCGGCCTGGTCATACAGTTCGCTGCTGTGTTCCAGCTCCGCGATGAAGTGCCGCGCCATGCGCCACCACGCTGCGGGGGCGCCCTGCACCGCGTCCATCACCGACTCAAAGCGCAGCGGCGCATCGACCGGGCGCTGCAACAGGCCCTCCAGGGTTTCGCTCATTGCTGCGCGGGTAATCACCACTTGCAGCTTGCGGCAATCGCCGGAGATCGCCAGCACCTGGTGTTCATTGGGCGAAATGATCACACCCTGGTCGCGGTTGGAGATCAGGCGCTGGCCACCCTTGCTCAGCTCCTGCTCGCCCACCAGCGGCAGGCTCAGGCTGTAGCTGCTGAAGTGTTCGGCGTCTTCGATATCGATGGTCACGTCGGTGCCGTACTCAATTACCCCCAGCGTAGTGGCGCGGGACTTGAACACATTGGCACTGTGGTGGAATCGCAGGCGTTCCGGGGTGGTGGTTTCCAGCCGATGGGGCCCGCAGATGCCCGACATCCAACTGCGGGCGCCTTCAAGGTCGAAACGTTCAATACGGATATCGCGTGTATGGCTACTCATCAGGTTGCACTCACGGCGGTTGTGGCCAGCGCGCTCTGACGGCGCGTCCGGTGGATCAAGGCAAGTTCTGCGCCACGAAGGCGGTTTACCCACTCAATGGATAACGACCGCCGACTAAGTGGATAAGAAGCCCGCTTTTGCGACCATTGCCTGGCAAGACAGTAGCCCATTGCCGCATGCCCTTGCACTGAAGTGGGTATTTGCGCCCCAACTATGCGGCCCATCTTCCCCCACTAAGCGGATAGCTGGCCGCCCCCCTGCCCGCCTCTAATGAACCACCGATTAGCTACCCAATAAAAGGTGCCTCCCATGAGTGGTGCAAGAAGCGTCGAGCAGTGGAAAACATTTATCGAAAGCTGCCTGGACTTTCGTCCGGCCGAGGGCGTGTTCCGCATCGCCCGGGACATGTTTACCGAGCCCGAGCTGTTCGACCTGGAGATGGAACTGATCTTCGAAAAGAACTGGATCTACGCCTGCCACGAAAGCGAACTGGCCAACAACCATGACTTCGTGACCATGCGCGCCGGGCGCCAGCCGATGATCATCACCCGCGACGGTGAAGGCCAGCTCAATGCGCTGATCAACGCCTGCCAGCATCGCGGCACCACCCTGACCCGCGTCGGCAAGGGCAACCAGTCCACCTTCACCTGCCCGTTCCACGCCTGGTGCTACAAGAGCGATGGCCGCCTGGTGAAGGTCAAGGCGCCGGGGGAATACCCGGAAGGTTTCGACAAGGCCACCCGCGGCCTGAAGAAGGCGCGCATCGAAAGCTACAAGGGTTTTGTGTTTATCAGCCTCGACGTGCAGGGCACCGACAGCCTGCAAGACTTCCTCGGCGACGCCAAAGTGTTCTTCGACATGATGGTCGCGCAGTCCGCCACCGGTGAGCTGGAAGTGCTGCCGGGCAAGTCGGCCTATACCTACGACGGCAACTGGAAGCTGCAAAACGAAAACGGCCTGGACGGCTACCACGTCAGCACCGTGCACTATAACTACGTGGCCACGGTGCAGCATCGCCAGCAGGTGAATACCGAGAATGGCACCGGTTCGGGCACCACACTGGACTACAGCAAGCTCGGCGCTGGCGATGCCAACACCGATGACGGCTGGTTTGCCTTCAACAACGGCCACAGCGTGTTGTTCAGCGACATGCCCAACCCCAGTGTGCGCTCCGGCTACGCCACCATCATGCCGCGCCTGGTGGCAGAACACGGCCAGCAGAAGGCCGAGTGGATGATGCACCGCTTGCGCAACCTGAACGTCTACCCGAGCCTGTTCTTCCTCGACCAGATCAGCTCGCAACTGCGCATCATCCGCCCGGTGGCGTGGAACAAGACCGAGATCATCAGCCAGTGCCTGGGGGTGAAGCACGAGTCCGACGCCGACCGCGAAAACCGGATCCGCCAGTTTGAAGACTTCTTCAACGTGTCCGGCATGGGCACCCCGGATGACCTGGTGGAGTTTCGCGAAGCCCAACGTGGTTTCCAGGGTCGCCTGGAACGCTGGAGCGATATCTCCCGGGGCAGCCACCGCTGGGAAACCGGGTCGACGCCCAACAGCGAAGCCATTGGAATCCAGCCTGCAATGACCGGCACCGAATTCACCCACGAAGGGCTGTACGTCAACCAGCACCGCAACTGGCAGTCATTCCTGCTGGACGGTCTCGACGCACAAGCCCTGAAACTGCACGAGGTGAAATGATGAACGCGCAATTGCAGTACCAGATCGAGCAGTTTTTCTACCGCAAATCCGAGCTGTGCGACGCCCAGGACTGGGATGCCTATGTGCAGTTGTTTGACCCGCAGAGTGAGTTCCATTTGCCGCAGTGGGATTCGGAACACGTCTATACCCGCGACCCCAAGCGCGAGATGTCGCTGATCTACTACGCCAACCGTTCGGGCCTGGAAGACCGGGTGTTCCGCCTGCGCACCGGCAAGGCTGCGTCCGCCACACCGATGCCGCGCACCTTGCACCTGATCAACAACGTGCGGGTTACCGAGCTGGCAGACGGCTGCCTGGAGGTGCGCTTGAACTGGCACACGCTGTTTTATCGGTTGGCGATGTCGGAGCAGTTCTATGGCCACGCCACCTATAGCCTCAAGCCCCATGGCGACAGCTGGCTGATCACGCGCAAGCATGCGCTGCTGCTCAACGACACCATCAACTCGGTGCTGGATTTCTACCACCTCTGACGTTGACGTCCCCCCTTCAACTGTAGGAGCGAGCTTGCTCGCGAAAAAACCAAGGGCTGCGCGTGCATTCAGGATGCCCGCGCCATCGTTAACTTTTTTCGCGAGCAAGCTCGCTCCTACAGGTATTACCCAATCCATGGAGAACGGTGGATGAATCACAAAGTGGCCTTCAGTTTTGCCGACGGCAAGACCTTGTTCTTCCCGGTGGGCGCCAACGAGATCTTGCTGGACGCGGCGCTGCGCAACGGGATCAAGATCCCCCTTGATTGCCGCGAAGGTGTCTGTGGCACTTGCCAGGGGCGTTGCGAGTCCGGCGACTACAGCCAGGATTACGTGGACGACGAGGCGCTTTCCAGCCTCGACCTGCAACAGCGCAAAATGCTCAGTTGCCAGACCCGGGTGCAATCCGACGCGGCGTTTTACTTCGATTTCGATTCAAGCCTGTGCAATGCGCCGGGGCCGGTGCAGGTCCGCGCCACGGTGTGCGAGGTACAACAGGTGTCGGCCAGCACGGCGATCTTGTCGGTGCAGCTTGAGCAGGGCCTGGATTTCCTGCCGGGCCAGTACGCCCGGCTGTCGATTCCCGGTACCGATAGCCAGCGCTCGTACTCCTTCGCCAACCGTCCGGGCGACCGTTTGCAGTTTCTGATCCGCCTGCTGCCGGACGGGGTGATGAGCAATTACATCCGCGAACGCTGCCAGGTCGGCGATGAACTGCAACTGGAGGCACCTCTGGGCGCGTTTTATCTGCGCCACGTCACCCAGCCACTGGTGCTGGTTGCCGGCGGCACCGGATTGTCGGCGCTGCTGGGGATGCTGGACGAACTGGCCGAGCGCGGCTGCGAGCAACCGGTGCATTTGTATTACGGCGTGCGTGGTGCTGAAGACTTGTGCGAAGCGCAGCGCATCCAGGCCTATGCCGAATCAATCCCGGGATTTCGCTACACCGAAGTGCTCAGCGACCCATCGCCGCAGTGGTTGGGCAAGCGCGGGTATTTGACCGAGCATTTCGACCTGGCCGAATTGCGGGATAGATCGGCCGATATGTACGTATGCGGCCCCCCTCCGATGGTCGAATCCATCAAGAACTGGCTGCAAGAACAGGCACTTGATGGCGTTCAGCTGTATTACGAAAAGTTTACCGAGAGTAATATCTGACCCCTCAGCAGTGAGGGGCGGGTCTGGCGTGCAGGATCAACCCTGAAAAAAACAAGTAGAAGGGAATGTTAATGGCGGATGACATGGTTAACCCGGTGGGCCTCAAGCGTGGCCTGAAAAACCGGCATATTCAGCTGATTGCCCTGGGTGGGGCGATTGGTACGGGCTTGTTCCTCGGTTCGGCCGGGGTGCTGAAGTCGGCAGGGCCGTCGATGATCCTGGGCTATGCGATAGCCGGGTTTATCGCGTTCCTGATCATGCGCCAGCTGGGCGAGATGATCGTCGAGGAACCGGTCGCCGGCTCCTTCAGCCACTTCGCCCACAAATACTGGGGCGGCTACGCAGGCTTCCTCGCCGGCTGGAACTACTGGGTGCTGTATGTGCTGGTGGGCATGGCCGAATTGACGGCGGTGGGCAAGTACATCCAGTTCTGGTGGCCGGAAATACCGACCTGGGTCAGTGCCGTGGTGTTCTTCATTGCGGTGAACCTGATCAACACCCTGAACGTGAAGTTCTTCGGTGAGACCGAGTTCTGGTTCGCGATCATCAAGGTGGTAGCGATCATCGGCATGATCGTGCTCGGCTGCTACCTGTTGTTCAGCGGCACCGGCGGCCCGCAGGCGTCGATCAGCAACCTGTGGGACCACGGCGGTTTCTTCCCCAATGGCGGCATGGGCCTGCTGATGGCCATGGCCTTCATCATGTTCTCGTTCGGTGGCCTGGAGCTGGTGGGTATTACCGCAGCCGAAGCCAGCGAGCCACGTAAAGTGATCCCCAAGGCGATCAACCAGGTGGTGTACCGGATCCTGATTTTCTACGTCGGCGCACTCACCGTGCTGCTGTCGCTGTATCCATGGGATCAACTGCTGCAAACCCTCGGCGCCTCGGGCGATGCCTACAGCGCCAGCCCGTTCGTGCAGATCTTCTCGCTGATCGGTAACGACACCGCGGCGCACATCCTCAACTTCGTGGTGCTGACCGCGGCGCTGTCGGTGTACAACAGCGGCGTGTACTGCAACAGCCGCATGCTGTTCGGCCTGGCCGAGCAAGGCGACGCGCCCAAGGCGCTGATGAAGCTCAACAAGCAAGGCGTGCCACTGCGTGCCCTGGGCATTTCGGCCCTGGTGACGCTGCTGTGCGTGGTGATCAACTACGTGGCGCCCAAGGATGCCCTGGTGCTGTTGTTTGCGCTGGTGGTTGCCTCGCTGATGATCAACTGGGCGCTGATCAGCCTGACCCATATCAAGTTCCGCAAGGCCATGGGCGAACAAGGCGTGGTGCCGTCGTTCAAGACCTTCTGGTTCCCGTTCAGCAACTACCTGTGCCTGGCGTTCATGCTGGTGATCGTGGGCGTGATGCTGGCGATTCCGGACATGCGCCCGTCGGTGTATGCGATGCCGGTGTGGGTAGGGGTTCTCTTCCTGGCGTACTGGTTGCGCTCCAAGAAGACCAAGGCCGTGGCTGTCACGCAGTAACCTGTGTAGGGGCCCGCTCATCTGGGAGCGGGCTTGTGTGGGAGCGGGCTTGCTCGCGAAAGCAGTGGGTCAGTCAACATCAATGTTTGCTGAGCCGAAGTCTTCGCGAGCAAGCCCGCTCCCACATTTGATCTTCGCTGCTTTGACCATTGCGTTCGTTTAAGGCAAGCCCGGCTCCCACATGAACAGGGCCACAACAGGAATGCATACCAACAAAAAGCCCCGGTACTCGATGAGTGCCGGGGCTTTTTGTTGGGTTTCAATCAGAGCGTTGAACGCACTCGCCACAGCTCGGGGAACAGTACGGTGTCGAGCATCTTGCGCAGGTAACCCACGCCCTCGGTGCCGCCGGTGCCCGGCTGGAAGCCGATGATCCGCTCCACCGTGGTCACATGGCGGAAGCGCCATTGGCGGAACGAGTCTTCCAGGTCGATAAACTTCTCGGCCAACTGGTACAGGTCCCAGTACCGGTTCGGATCGCGGTACACCTCGCGCCACGCCGCTTCCACGGATTCGTCATGCACCGTAGGCGCCGTTGGATCGCGTTGCGCGCGCTGCGGGTCAATCGCCAGGCCCGCCTTGATCATCAGGTTGATCGCCTCGTCATACAGCGACGGCGTGGCAATCGCCACTTGCAGCTCCTTGAGCAACTCCGGACGGTGGGCATGGGGCCGCAACAGCGCCGCGCTTTTATTGCCGAGGATGAACTCGATTTCCCGATACTGGAACGACTGGAAGCCCGACGACTGCCCCAGGTACGGCCGGATCGACTTGTATTCCGACGGCGTCATGGTCGCCAGTACCGCCCAGGCGTGCACCAGTTGGTCGAAGATCCGCGAGACCCGCGCCAGCATCTTGAACGCCGGCGCCAGCTCACCCAGGCGCACGTGCTCACGGGCGGCCTTGAGTTCGTGGAGCATCAGCTTCATCCACAGCTCGGAAGTCTGGTGCTGGATGATAAACAGCATTTCGTTATGGTCCGGCGACAACGGGTGTTGGGCCGTGAGCACTTTGCCCAGGTCCAGGTAGTCGCCGTAACTCATGGACTCGGAAAAATTCAGCTCAGCGTTATGCCATTCTTCCGGCGGCTGGTAATCAGGGGAGAAAGGACACTGGCTCATCGCGTGGGCTCCTTGAGCGGGCGCAGGATTGCTCGTACCGGGCTGGCATCGAGGTTGGCAAAACGTAGCGGCAGGGCGATCAACTCATAATCGCCTTGCGGTACATCGTCGAGCACGATGCCTTCGAGAATCGCCATGCCATGGCGGGCGACGGCGTTGTGGGCATCCATGGTCTTGGACTGTTGCGGGTCCAGGGACGGAGTGTCGATACCGATCAGGCGCACACCCAGGCTGGCCAGCAGCTCGACGGTTTCCTTGGCGACGGCGGTGAAGTTCGAATCCCAATTGCTCAGGGGCGCCTTGTGATAAGTACGCAGCAGGACCCGTTCCGGCAGGTTATCCAGGTGGCCCTGCAACTGCTCCGGCTGTACCAGCGCGCCGCTGTCCAGGCAGTACAGCACCCGACACGGGCCCATATACACGTCCAGCGAGACTTCGCCGATAGGCGCACCGTCAGCGCTGTAGTGCAACGGCGCATCGACATGGGCACCGGTGTGGGGCGACAGGGTGATACGCCCGACGTTGACCGGGCATTCGGGGCCGAACTGCCAGACGCGTTCTTCCTGGAACGGCGTATCGCCCGGCCACGTCGGGGTGGCGGTGCTCAAGGGTGGGCTGATATCCCACCACGTTTTTATTGGATTCATACGAGGCTCTCGGTTGTTTCTAAAGTGAATGATACGAGGGCCAGCGGTAAATATTCTTGCGATTTCCAGCGCCAGGCAGGATTTCTTTCGCACTTACTGCGAAGAAACGTCTGATTAGTGAATGGATCCTTCAGCCCCACAGATAAAAATGTGGGAGCGGGCTTGCCCGCGATGGCGGCGTGTCAGTTGAGGCATTTTTCACTGATCCGGCGCCATCGCGGGCAAGCCCGCTCCCACAGGGGGCTGTGCAGGTTTGCAGATCGTATGCCAATGCGCTTCTGGGCATC
Organism: Pseudomonas sp. 06C 126; assembly: GCF_001855215.1. NCBI lineage: Bacteria > Pseudomonadati > Pseudomonadota > Gammaproteobacteria > Pseudomonadales > Pseudomonadaceae > Pseudomonas > Pseudomonas sp. 06C 126. Next base: position 138,546 of record NZ_MIFU01000024.1, read on the forward strand.
CCGATGTCGAGTTCAGACCACAGGCATTCGCCCCGGCGCTATAGGGTTCACCTTTGTCTTTCCTGCCTTGGAGCCATCATGTCCCAGCCCATCACCGTATTGCGCGACACCCACCCCCTGCCGGTCCTGGATGCCTGCAAATGGGAGAAGCTCGAGGGCGACCCGCACACCGTCAACCTCAACGCCTACACCAGCGAAGACGGCAGCAAGATCATGGGCACCTGGATCTGCACCCCTGGCAAATGGCGGGTGGAATATGTGAAGTGGGAATACTGCCATTTCCAGGAAGGCTACTGCGTGATCACCCCGGACGGCCTGGAGCCGATCCATTTGCGCGCTGGGGATATCTTTGTGGTGGAGCCCGGGATGAAGGGCACGTGGGAAGTGGTCGAGACGGTGCGTAAATATTTCGTATTTGCCTGATACAGACTCTGTGGCGAGGGGGCTTGTCCCCCGCTGGGTGGCGAAGCCGCCCCAAAACCTACCGCCTCGCAGGCCTACTGGGGTGGCTTCGCCACCCAACGGGGACAAGCCCCCTCGCCACAACAAGCCTCATCACAACAAGCCGCCTCTTGATCTCGAGCCCTCTGACCTATTGAGGCTTGCGATAGCTGTTGATGATCGCCGAGAAGTCCTTGCCCCCTTCCCCACGCTGGCTCATCGATTGATACAACTGCTGCGCCACCGCCCCCAGGATCACCGGCTGGTGCGCCTGGCGCGCGGCTTCGGTTGCCAGGCCCAGGTCCTTGAGCATCAGGTCGGCGCCAAACCCACCGGTATAGCCTCGGGATGACGGCGCAGTTTCAATCACACCCGGCCAAGGGTTGTAGGTGTCGGAACTCCAGCAACGCCCGGTGGAGCTGTTGATGATGCCGGCCAGCACTTGCGTGTCGATACCCAGGGCATCGCCCAGGGCCATGGCCTCGCTGACGCCCACCATACTGATCCCCAGCAGCAGGTTGTTGCAGATCTTGGCGATTTGCCCGGTGCCCACATCACCGCAATGCACGATGTTGCGGCCCATCTGCGCCAGCACCGGCTGCAGGGTGGCGAACAGTTCCGGGTTGGCGCCGACCATAAAGGTCAACGTCCCGGCCTGGGCGCCACCGGTGCCACCGGAAACCGGGGCATCGGCCATCGCCACGCCATGCTTGGCCGCAGCCGCCGCTACGTCGCGCGCGGTCTGTGGGTCGATGGTGCTGCAATCCACCGCCGGCACGCCTTTGCCGATGCCGGCCAGCACGCCGTCTTCGTTGAGCCATACGCTACGCACATGGGCGGCGGCGGGCAGCATGGTCAATACCAGCTCCGCGCCCTGGGCCGCATCACGCGGCGAAGCGCTGATGGTGCCGCCCAATGCGGCCAGTTCGTTGAGCACCGTCTGGTTCAGGTCGAACAGGTTCAGCGCATGGCCAGCCTTGATCAGGTTGCGGGCCATGGGCGCGCCCATGTTGCCCAGGCCGATAAATGCAATCTTCATGGTCGTCTCCTTGATCAACGCAGGTTGATGGTGGTGTTGACGCCATCATTGACGCTGTCGTCGTCGAACCAGCGGCTGGTGACGGTTTTGGTCTGGGTGTAGAACTGCACCACTTGCTTGCCGTACGGGCCCAGGTCGCCGAGTTTCGAACCACGGGAACCGGTGAAGCTGAAGATCGGGACTGGCACGGGGATCGGGATGTTGATGCCCACCTGACCGACGTCGATTTCGCTCTGGAACTTGCGCGCCGCCGCACCGCTTTGGGTGAACAGGCCGGTGCCATTACCGAACGGGTTGGCGTTGACCAGGGCGATCGCCTCATCGAGGGTATCGACTTCCAGCACCACCAGCACCGGGCCGAAGATTTCCTGGGTGTAGATCTGCATGTCGGTGGTCACGCCCGAGAACAGGGTCGGGCCGACGAAGTTGCCTTGCTCGAAGCCCGGCACCTGGATGCCACGGCCGTCCAGTTCCAGCTTGGCGCCTTCTTTCACGCCGCTCTCGATCAGGTCGAGGATACGTGCCTTGGCACGCTTGGAGATCACTGGGCCCACGTCGGTACCCGCTTCGCTGCCGGCGTTGACTTTAAGCTTCTGCGCCAGGGCCTTGAGGTCCGGCAGCCATTGCTTGGCCGCGCCAACCAAGACCACCACCGAGGTGGCCATGCAGCGCTGGCCGGCGGCACCGAAACCGGCGCCGACCAGGGCATTGAGGGTTTGTTCGCGGTTGGCATCTGGCAGCACTACCGCATGGTTTTTCGCGCCCATCATCGACTGCACGCGCTTGCCGTGCTTGCCCGCCAGGTCGTAGACGTGGGTGCCGACGGCGGTCGAGCCAACGAAGGACACGGCCTTGATATCTTTGTGAGTGCAAAGTGCATCCACCACATCCTTGCCACCGTGGACCACGTTCAGCACGCCCGCTGGCACGCCAGCCTCCAGCGCCAGTTCCACCAGCATCAGGGTCGACAATGGATCCTGTTCCGAAGGCTTGAGCACGAAGGTGTTACCGCAGGCGATGGCCATCGGGAACATCCACAGCGGGATCATTGCCGGGAAGTTGAACGGGGTGATGCCGGCGCACACGCCGATCGGTTGGCGCAGGGTGTAGGTGTCGACACCGCCGGCCACGTTCTCGGCAAACTCGCCCATTTGCAGGGTGCCGATGGAACAGGCGTGCTCGACCACTTCCAGTCCACGGAAAATATCGCCTTCAGCGTCGGCAATGGTCTTGCCCTGCTCGGCACTGAGTACTGCGGCAATGCGCTTGGAGTGCTCGCGGATCAGCGCTTGCAGCTTGAGCATGATGCGCATGCGCGCGCCGATCGGCGTCAGCTTCCAGGTCTGGAAGGCGCGCTGGGCAGCGTCGATGGCCGCGTTGACTTCATCGGCTGTGGCAAAGGGCACACGGGCCAGGACTTGTTGGGTCGCCGGGTTGACGATGTCTTGCCACTCGGTGGTCTTGGACTCGACCCATTCACCGTTGATCAACAGTTTGGCCTGTTTCACGGTGGTATCGGCAGACGTAAGCGATGCGTTCATTGTGGTCTCCAGATCTTGTAGTTATGCAGAGAGCCAAGGCGTGAAGCGCCTTGAGGATGAGGCGTTCGGACGATTTTTGGAGTATAGATGTGCAAACTTCCAATAAGAACCCACATAAAAGCCGGTCCAACATGCAAAAAAACATCACGTCTTTAGGGTCGCTGAACTGGGATGACCTGAAGTTTTTCCTCGAAGTGGCGCGCACCCGCAAGGCCAGCGTCGCCGCCAAGCGCCTGGCGGTGGACTACACCACGGTGTCGCGGCGTATCAGTTCGTTGGAAGGTTCGTTGGGCACCCTGCTGTTCGAAAAATCCCGGACCAGCGGCTTCGTCCTGACCAACGAAGGCCAGCGCTTGCTGGGTTATGCCGAGTCCATCGAAAGCACCCTGCACATGGCCTGCGAACAAGTGTCCGGCTCCGGCGTGGCGCTGTCGGGGCATGTGCGCATGGGCTGCACCGAGGGTTTCGGTAGCTTTTTCGTCACCCCGCAACTGAGCCACTTCGTCGACACCTACCCGGCGATCTCAGTGGATATCCTGCCCCTGCCCCACTTCATCAGCCTGTCCAAGCGTGAGGCCGATATCGTCATCGCCCTGGAACGCCCGGAACACGGGCCCTACGTGTGCTGCAAACTGTGCGACTACAAACTGCAGCTGTACGCGACCCAGGACTACCTCGACCAACACCCACCCATCCGCCGCCCGGCCGACCTGGCCGAGCATCCGTTTATCAGCTATGTGGATGACCTGGCGTTCAGCTCGGAGCTGCTGTACCTGGCCAATGTCGTACCGGGCGCCAGCGCCAGCCTACGCAGCACCAGCGTAATTGCGCAGTACGTGGCGGCGCAGCAGGGGCGTTCACTGGCGATCCTGCCGTGCTTCCTGGCCGCACAGGACTCACGATTGCTGCCGGTATTAGGTGAGGAAATCACTATTACGCGGCAGTTCTGGATGTATTGCCGGGAGGATTTGCGCAAGTTGAAGCGGATTACATTGTTGTGGGATTACATCCGTGAGGTGACGGAGCAGAACCAGGGGCTTTTGATGGGCGAGACGCGGGAGATGGTGTTTGCCGACTGAACCGCTATCGCGGGCAAGCCCGCTCCCACAGGTGAGTGGCGGTGGGCGCAGAATTTTGGGGCGACACGAACAACTGTAGGAGCTGGCTTGCCAGCGATGGCGGTGGGTCTATCGATACATACTCGGCTGAGCCACCGCCTTCGCGGGCAGGCCCGCTCCCACAGTTTGGTTGCACAGGTAGGCCGAGGTGTCGGCTCAGTCGGCGATCACCACAATCGATACCCGGCGGTTTTCGGTACGGCCCGCGGAGGTGCTGTTGGAGGCCACCGGTTCGCTGCTGCCCAGGCCACGCAGTTGCACATTTTCTTCCTTCATACCCACGTCCACCAGGACCTTGCCCACGCTTTTCGCCCGGCGCAAAGACAGTTGCTGGTTGTACGCTTCCTTGCCCGAGGCGTCGGTATGGCCGTCTACGCGCACGCGTTCGATGCCTACACCGGTGAGGGCCTTGCCGATGCGCTCGACGATTTCAGTGCTGGGCTTGTTGAGTTTTTCGACGTCGCTGCCAAACAGCACTTTGCCCGACAGGCCAAACGCCCAGCCTTCGTCGGTCAGTTCGAAGCCTTGTTGTTTGAGCACCGCCACTTGTGCCGGTGTCAGGCCCTTGGGCGGAGCGGTCTGGCAGCCGCTCAGTGCCAGCAGCGCGATAAACAAGGTGATAAAGAGAACACGTGTGTTAGCAAACAAGGGATCAACTCCTGTGTTGAACGTTGGCAGCGGGGTGCTCCGACTCCGCCGTGTGCTGGCCGCCCTGGGAAAGGCGTTTGGCCTGGTACATCGCCGCATCGGCGGCATTGAGCAAGGCGCCGGGAGTGGCGCCATGATCGGGATAAACCGCGATACCGATACTGAGTGAGGTCAACACTTCGGTGTTGCCCGGCAGCGGAATGGGTTGGTCCATGCTGGCGATGATTTTGTCGGCGATGCGCTGGGCATCTTCGAGCTTGTGCAGGGGCGAGAGCAGGATGGCGAACTCATCGCCGCCCAGGCGCGCTACCAGGTCACTCTCGCGCAGTTGCGCCCGCACACGCGCGGCGACGGCGACCAGCACGGCGTCACCGGCGGCATGCCCGAAGTTATCGTTGATATCTTTGAAGCGGTCGCTGTCGAGGAACAGCACCGCCACCCGCTCGTTGAGCTTGGCTGCACTGCGCAGCGCACGGATCAGCCGGCCCTCGAAGAAAGCGCGATTGGGCAGCCCGGTGAGGCTGTCATGGCTGGCCAGGTGGGCGAGGGTTTCGTTTTCGCTTTGCAGATGGGTTTGCCAGGCTTCGAGTTCGTCGAGCAGGGCATTGAAGTCGTTACCCAGGCTGTCGAGCTCGGCGATCTGCGCCGGCGGCACACGGCGGTCGAAAGCCCGCTCGCTACGCGCGGCGTGGGCGACGTCGGCCAGGCTGTGCAGCGGGCCGGTGATGCCGCGCAACATGCGCCGCGCCAGGTAAATCGCGACCCAGCCACTGATGGCAGTACAGATGATGATCCCCGCCAGGCCGCTGAGCAAAAAGCGCAACAGGCTACCGCCGTGACCGCTCAACTCGACGGTGCCGATTTTCTTGCCTTGATGCAGGATCGGTTGGCTGATGGGTTTTTCCAGCAGTGTGTGGGCCAGTTCCAGCTCCACCTTGGACAACACCCCCGTTTCCGGGCGCACCCAGTGCGCCAGGGTGTTGCCATTGAGGTCCAGCACCCGGGCTTCGGCCACTTCTTCAGTGGAGGCAATCAACGCCAGGGCTTCGGTGGCCACTACGCGGTCGTTGAACACCACCGCAGCTTCCACGGTGTAGTTGATCGAGCGGGCGATCAGGTGCAGGTTGTGATCGGCATAGACCCGCAGGGCCAGCACGCCCAGCAGGGTCAGGGATACGCTGGCCATGGCGACCGCCACCAATGCCACACTCAGGTGCCCGCGACCAAGGACCGAACGTAATGTAGGGCGGGTTTTGGCGTTGCGCAGCCTCATGGTTCCGGCGCTCGACGACGGGACAACTGCAGGACGCTGGGATGAATACGCACTCCGCTGCGGGCCACGGAGTCGAGGTTGACCTCGAATGACACCTGCTCATCACTGACCCGCAGGCAGAACAGGCTGCCCACTGTGCACTGGTCGCCGCCTTCGCTGATGCTCAGCACCGGGCGCCCGATCAAGGCCGTGAACAAATGACTGCGCTCGTCAGGGGAGAGCTTGCCGATATACAGCGCGTCGCAGGCATTGACGATATTGGGGTTGTCGGCCAGCAAACGCTGGACCACCACCGGCCGCCCCGTAGCCTGGGTGGTGCCCTTGACCAGGTCATCGGTGTATTGGGTCGGGCCAACGATGCACAAACGCAGTTGGCTGGGCTCAACCGGCCATCGGGCGTAGCTGAGAATCCCCAGTACCACCTGGGTGACGGCCTGGGCCCGCTGGTCGGCCGCACTGGCGGTAGACGCCTGGGCAAAAGCCAGAGGCGTGACGAGGCACAGAACGGCCGATAGCAGCAATCGTCTCCAGCTCCAACTACGCTCTGCGGGCGAGACAGCCACGTTCATGCAGCGATTCTCTATGATCTTCTCGGGATGATGCCGCAACGATAGCATATTGGCGGAAACCCCATCGAGACGGGGCCTAGGTAGATTCCGCCATTTATCACGAAAAAACCGACACATCAGTCAGGTTTTTCCTACGCCATCATGTCCCCAGTTCCAACATCAGCCCGCTTAAACGTTTCACCTTGCGCCGTACCGCTTCCTCGAAAACCCCACCACGGGTTTCGATCAAACTGAAGCGGTCTTTCGCGCGGGTGATGCCGGTGTAGATCAGCTCTTTGGTCAGTACCGGGTTCAGCGCATCCGGCAGGATCAAGGCAGTGTGGGCGAACTCCGAGCCCTGGGACTTGTGCACGGTCATGGCGTAGACGGTTTCTACATCGTTGAGCCGGCTGGGCAAGACAAAGCGCACCCCGCCCTGGCCATCGTTGCGCGGGAAAGCGACGCGCAGCACCTGCGGCCCGCCGTCAGTTTCGGGCAGCTTCAAGGCGATACCGATGTCCCCGTTCATCAAGCCCAGGCCGTAGTCATTGCGGGTCATCAGCACCGGGCGGCCTTCGTACCATTGCTGGTCGCTATCGATCAGCCGGGCCTTGAGCAGCGCGGCGGTGATGCGTTGGTTGAGGCCTTCCACGCCCCAGGGGCCCTTGCGCACCGCGCACAGCAACTGGAAAGCATCAAAGGTTTGCAACAACTGGCGCGCCCAGTCGGTCCAGCGCGGATCGTCCCGGGGTGTCTCGGCTGCCGGCCGCGAGGTGCGCAGCAGGTTCAGGTAGTAGCGATAGCCCTGGGCGTCGGCGCCCTGCCCGTCCAGCACCAGGCGCTCGAGGGCGCGGTCATGCTCGCCCTTGAGGCGCAGGCAAAACAGGTCGTGGCTGCCGGCGTCCAGCAGTTGGCGAGCCTGATCGGGGTTTTGCTGGTTGACCCAACGCGCCAGTTGGCCGATGCCACTGCCTTCGCCGAAGCGCCGGGAATAACGCAGCATCACCACTTGTTGCGCCAGGGGATGGCTGGCGTCGAGGTCTTGCTCCAGGCCGCTGCCCGCCAGCGTTTCGCCGCTGACACTTTCCAGCCATTGGCGGGTGCCGGGGCTGTACCAGCCTGCCTCGGCATCGCGGCACAAATCGCCGAGCACCGCACCGGCTTCCACCGAAGCCAACTGGTCCTTGTCCCCCAGCAGCACCAGGCGCGCATGGGCTGGCAAGGCATCCAGCAGGTTGGCCATCATTTCCAGGTCGATCATCGAGGCTTCATCGACCACCAGCACATCCAGCGGCAACAAGTTGCCCGCGTGATGGCGGAAATGCCGGGTGCCGGGACGGCTGCCCAACAGGCGGTGCACGGTGGTGACCTCGGTGGGGATTTTTTCGCGCACGGCTTCGGCCACTTGCAGCGAGCGCACTTGCTGGCTGATGGACTCGGTCAACCGCGCCGCCGCCTTGCCGGTGGGCGCCGCCAGGCGGATGCGCAAGGCCGTGCCCTGCTCCACCGCTGGCGCTTGCAGCAATGCCAACAGGCGCACCACGGTGGTGGTCTTGCCGGTGCCGGGGCCGCCGGTGACGATGCTGAACGCCCCCCGCGTGGCCAGGGCGCAGGCGAGCTTCTGCCAATCGACCACACCATTGGGAGGTGGCAGGTCGAACAGACCGTTCAAGCGCTGGGGCAGGTCCGCCGAGACCGTTTCCTGCACGGCCAGACGCTGACGCAAGGCACTGTCGATGCGTCGCTCATAGGTCCAGTAACGCCGCAGATACAGGCGCTTGCCCGACAACACCAAGGGTCGGCTCTGCGCCGCAGCACTGCCATCCACGGCCAGCGCCACCAACGGGCTTGCGGCCAGGGCATGGCACCAATGGGCGCCGTCCAGGCCGTCGAGCAATTGCGAGGGCAACAACATCACGCCACTTGAAAGATCACCTTCAGGGGGCAGCGACAGGGCGAAATCCGGGGCATTCAGGGTTTCGAACAGATCCAGGCACACATGCCCGTGGCCCAGTTGGTGACTGGTCAGGGCAGCAGCCAGCAGCACCAGAGGATCGGCCTGTGGGTCGAGTTCGTGGAGAAAGCCGACGAACGCCTTGTCCAGCGAGCGCAGCCAGCCGCGCTCGACCCAGCGCTCCAGCAGGTGCACCAGGTCGTCGGCATGCTCCAGCGGTGCCAGTGCCTCCAGCGGCACAGTCGAGAGGCTCATAACAGGACTCCTTGTTCCCAGGCGGGTTCGACCTTGGGCGGTTGCGGCTTGCCTTGGAACAACAGGTCCAGGCGCTCGATCAGTTCACGTGGTGGCCGGGTGAAATACGCCCCCTGGCTCACGGCTTGGCTGCCGCGCAGGAACAGGTAGAGCGCGCCACCCACGTGCCGGTCGTAATCGTAATCGGGCAGACGCGCCTTGAGCTGGCGGTGCAGGGCCAGCAGGTAGAGGACGTATTGCAGGTCATAGCGATGGTCGAGAATCGACTGTTCCATGGCCTGTTGGGTGTAGGCCGCGTCGTCGGCGCCGAGCCAGTTGGATTTATAGTCGGCCACGTAATAGCGGCCTTCATGTTCAAAGGTCAGGTCGATAAAGCCTTTGAACATCCCGTTGAGCATTACCGGTTCGGCAGCCACCCGCGACACACCGTCGTGGGTGTATTGGCAGACCAGTTGGTCGAGGGCGAGCACATCGACTTTATGGCTGGCGAACCAGAACTCCATTTCGATCTGATAGTGCTGCAAGTCACTCAGGGTCACCGATTCCGGCCCCTGGCCCAGGCTCAGTGGCGCTTGCAACAGGTGCCCAAGCCAGCCGCTGAGGGTGCCGATCCAGCCTTCCCAGCCGCGCCGGTTGCAGCGCCGTGCGACAGCATCTTCGATGGCTTCGGGCGTTACGTCGAAGCCATCGTTGCCGGCCCATTCCAGCAGGCCGTGGAGAAAGGTCCCGGGATTGGGCCCCCGTGGGAATCGATGAATGTCGCCGCCAGACGCGGCAACTTCGCGCGGGGCATCCGGGTCCAGGCGTTCGTCGTCGAACAACTTCTGCGCTTGTGGGCTTTCCGGAGCCTCCAGGCTGGCGGCGCTCATGCTTTCGCCAATGCGCAGGGCGCTGTAGGACGCAATCCACCAGTTTTCCGCAGCCTTGCGTTTGGGCAGCAGCGGCGCGAGTAAGGTCGCGTCATTGCGCGGTGGCTGGTAGGTGCTGCTCTGGGCCTCTGGCATGTGCCCGTAGGCAATCGCCGCGCAGCCGTCCTGCAAGTCCATCAGCCAGCGGGCCAAGGCTGCGGATTCACCCAGGGCCACGCCACCACCCAACAAATAACCCAGCGCCGACAGGTGCAACACCGAGCTGTTGGTATTACCCCGCTTGAGGTCGGCCACACCGAGCCAACAGGCATGTTTGGCCCGCGTCAGCGCCACGTAGAACAGGCGCAGGTCTTCGGCCAGGCGTTCGTCATCGGCCTGGGCGATCAGTTCGGCGGTGGGTTTGAGGCTGACCTGAGACTTGCCGTGGGCATCGTGGTAGTGCAGCGGCAGGCGACTGCCGTCGACGGGCTTGGCCGAGCAGATGAACGGCAGGAACACCAGATCGTATTCCAGGCCCTTGGATTTGTGGATGGTCACCACCTTGACCAGTTGCTCATCACTTTCCAGGCGCAGGATCTGCTCTTCGCCGGCCTGGCCCGACAGCGCCAGGTGCTCCGCCAGATGGCGGATCAATGCCTGTTCGCCATCTAGCTCAGCGGCGGCTTGTTGCAGCAATTCGCACAGGTGCAACAGATTGGTCAGCACCCTTTCGCCATCGCTGCGGGCGATCAGGGTTTGCGGCAACTTGAAGTCATGTAGCAGGCGTCGCAGCATCGGCAACACGCCCTGGGTCCGCCAGATCACGCGGTAATCGCGAAACTGCATGACCCGCTGTTCCCAGGCCAGTTCGTCCTGGTTCAGTTGCTCCAGTTGCGCCAGCGACAGGTTGAGGGTGACGCAGGCCAGGGCCGCGCGCAGCGGGCGCTCCACGTCCGGCTCGGCGCAGGCCTTGAGCCAGGCGAGTACGTCGTGGGCTTCCTGGGAGGCAAACACCGAATCCTTATCGGACAGGTACACGCTGCGCACACCGCGCGCGGCCAGCTCACCGCGTACGGCCTGGGCCTCCTTGCCGTCACGCACAAGGATGGCGATGTTCGACGGTTGCACGGGGGAGAAGTCGCCATCCTTGACGAACCCTGCACTGCCTTGCTGGCCGCCATTGAGCAACGCGACGATCTGGCTGGCACAGGCACCGGCCAATTGTTGGCGATAAAGCACGTTGGAGATCGGCTGGTCGGTGGGCAGGTGCCAGATATTCAGGGCTGGCACTGTGTGGCCATCGACCTGTAAGTGCTCCTTGCGGCCTTGGGACGATACCGGCTGGAACGGCACCGGGTTCTCGCCATCCGGCTGGCGAAACAGAAATGCCCCACGCCCGGTTTCTGCACGTTCGAACACGTGGTTGACCGCCGCGACCATCGCATGGCTGGAGCGGAAGTTGGTGCCCAGGGTGTGCAAGCGCCCGGCAGTGGCCTGGCGAGCACGCAGGTAGGTGTAGATATCGGCACCGCGAAAGGCGTAGATCGCTTGCTTGGGGTCGCCGATCAGGAACAGGCCACTGAGCGGGCTGTTGTCTTCAATGCGGTAGATGCTTTCGAAGATCCGGTACTGCACCGGGTCGGTGTCCTGGAATTCATCGATCAGGGCCACCGGGAATTGCTCGCGGATCACACTGGCCAGGCGCTCGCCGCCCTCGGCTTGCAGGGCCGCGTCCAAGCGGATGAGCATGTCGTCGAAGCCCATCTCGGCACGCCGGCGCTTCTCATCTTCAAAACGTTTACCGACCCAGGCCGCCGCGTGTTGCAGCACCGCGGCGTCGGGCGTGGGCAAGGTGTCCAGGCTGGCTTTGAGGCCCACCATGGCATCCAGGCCCGGATGATGCGGCGCGTCGCCCTTCCAGGCTTCGGCCATACCCTCTGGCGTCAGGCGGCTGAAGCCGGTGCCGATATCCAGTTGCTCCAGGGTTTCGTCCGCGGCCCAGGCGCTGATTTTCTCGAACCAGGGCTCGAAATAACGGGCCTGCATCTTGCGGCCATCAACAGCCTTGGCGGCGACGGCCTGCAGGCAGATCTCCCGCAACTCGGCGGCCCACTGCTGCCAGGGCGCCTTGAGCGCCACCAGGGCCTCGCGGCGCTCGTGCAGGCAGGCCTCGATCAGTTCGGCAGGCTCCCGTGGTTCGTCACTGGGGCGCTCACTGCCGAACAAGGCGCGCACTCGCGGCATCAGCGCCGCAGGCCCGCCCCAGTGGTTGCGCACCCAGTTCAGAGCATCGCCGTGCATCGGGTAGCAGAACAGCCGCCAGTAGTCGCGCAACACTTCGCCGAGCAGGTCGCTGTGGTCCGTTTCCAGGGTCTGGGTAAACAGGCTGCCACTGTCGAAGGCGTGTTCGCGCAGCATGCGCTGGCACCAACTGTGAATGGTCGAGACGGCGGCTTCGTCCATCCATTGCGCGGCAATGTCGAGGCGATTGGCGCAACCTGGCCATTGCTCGGCGCTGTATTCGTCGCGCAACTCGGCGATCAAGGTGTCGGGCTGCTCGATTTCATCACGAAAGTAGCGCGCCGCTTGTGCCAGGCGGGTGCGGATACGCTCGCGCAACTCTTTGGTGGCAGCATCGGTGAAGGTCACCACAAGGATCTGCGGCGGCAGCAATTCACGGCCAAAGCCTTCCTGCTCGCCGCCGTGGCCGAGCACCAGGCGCAGGTACAACGCAGAGATGGTGAAGGTCTTGCCGGTGCCGGCGCTGGCCTCGATCAGTTGGCTGCCGCGCAGGGGAAAGGCCAGGGCCAGGGGTTTGATGGCGCTCATGGGCGGGCCTCCTCGCTGGTCAGTGATCGCCAGGGGGCGGTTATCAAGGGTCGATAGAGGGTTTCGCACCAGCCTTCGAAATCCTCGCTGGCGACCAGCGCTGCATAATCGGGAAACTGCCGGGTAAGGGCCGGGCTTTCGCGGCGCTCGCCGTCACTGTTGATGCCATCGCCTTCGTAGGCTTTAAGGGCCGCAGCCTGGGCTTTGTCCGGATCGGTCTGGCCGAGCCAGGCAAACGCAGTCTTGACCGCGACCGGCAGAGGTTCACTCATGCCAGCCTGCCAAGCCAGGAGCAGGTTGCCGAGGATATCCTGGGCAAGGTTTTGCTCCAGGGGAGCCAGCAAGAGTGTGTCGTCGCTGGCCACCAGGCCCGTGCTCAACGGAAGGCCACAGGCGCAGGCCACCAGGTGATTGACCCATGGGCGGATCAGGCGATGCCACTTGCGGGTCTTGATCGAGCCGATGCTGTTGGGAATGGTGGTCACGCTGAGCAAGCCGCCATCGCTGCGTCGGTGCAGGCCGCTGACCCAGCCTTCGAGTTCAATCCCCTGGTGTGCGTAGCTGACGGGTTCTGCGGTGTTGTGCGGCGTAGGCCAGAGTGCCAGGAGCTGCTGGTAGCGCTGCAACAGGTCAGGCAAAGGCTCGATCAGTTCGTTGCGCAGGCATTCGCCAAAGCCAACCATGGGCAGCAGGCCGCTGCCTTGCAGACGCTGGGCCTGGGCATCCAGGGCCTGCTCCAGATGATCCGGATCGCTCAGTGCAGCGGCAAGCAGGCTGTCGCTCAAGGTGTAGCGCTGCAGGGCGTCGAGGACAAAGGGCTCTTCATCGGCCAGGGGTACCTCGGCGGCTTCGAAAAACACCTTGAGGCGCTGGCTGAAGAAATGCCTGACGGGGTTACGCAGGAAGTCCTGCAACTGGCCCAGGCTCAGGGGGTCTTCCTGGACGTAGGCTGACAGGCAGGTTGTTTCGAGGGGCAGGTCTTGGGCTTCGTGCAACAACTGCCATTCGCGGGCGTAGCTGAACAGCGGATCACCCTCGTGGAAATAGCGCGCGCTGAAGGGTTGCAAAGGGTGTTCCTGGGTCATTGCCTCCAGCAGCGATTGCTCTTGGGCATGTTGCCAGCCGCTGGCGAGGTGATCGCGCAGTTGGCCGATCAGCACGGACGCCGGGCGCTCGCTGTTGTCACGGATGCTGCGGCCGATCCAGCTTATGTAGAGTTGGTCGCGTGCTGAGAGCAAAGCTTCCAGCAACAGGTAGCGGTCGTCTTCGCGACGAGAACGGTCGCCGGGGCGGTAGTCGCTGCCCATCAGGTCGAAATCCAGTGGCGGTTGGGCGCGTGGATAGTCGCCATCGTTCATGCCCAGTAGGCACACCAGCTTGAACGGGATCGCACGCATCGGCATCAGGGTGCAGAAGTTCACCGCGCCGGCGAGGAAGCGTTGGGACAGACGGCCCTGGTCGAGACCGGCCAGCCAAGCCTCACGGACCACCGTCAGCGGTAACTCGTCGTACAGGCCGACGGATTCGCAGGTTTCCAGCCAGTCTTCCCGCAGTTGCTCCAACTGGCCCAGCAGATAGTCATCGTGTTCATTGCTGGCCAGGAAAAAGCGCTGCATCAGGTCTTGCAAGCGTACACCCCAGGCTTGCGGTGTCGCCGGTTGTGACAGGGCTTGGTGTGCATCGTGCAATGCGTCTAGCAAGGCTACCAATGGGCCGATCAGCGCAGCATCAAGGCCGCCGATTTCATCGTAGGGCTCAATGCCGGCGCAGGCGGCACCACTGCCAACGGCGTAGCCCAGCAGCATACGGCGCAGGCCGAACCGCCAGCTGTTTTGCTCCAGCTCATTGGGCAGGCCAAGACCTGCACGCTGCTCGGCGTTCAGGCCCCAGCGGATGCCGGCCCCTTCTATCCAACGGTGCAGAGTGGGCAGGTCGCGCTCCTGGATGGCGAAGCGTTCACGCAGGGCGGGAACGTCCAGCAAGTCGAGGATTTCGCTGACCGGAAAACGGCTGTCGGGAAGTTTCAGCAGGTGCTCGACGGCGATCAACAGTGGATCGCGGCCCCGTTGACCCTGGTCAGTGAGGGTGAAGGGGATGAAGCGCGGGTCTTTTTTGTCCAGTTGGCCGAATACCGCACGGATATGCGGCGCGTAGCTGTCCACATCCGGGACCATCACGATAATGTCGCGAGGCCGCAGTGCGGGGTTTTCGCTGAAGCGCTGTAGCAGTTGGTCGTGGAGGATTTCCACTTCCCGCTGGGCGCTGTGGGCGATGTGGAAGCGGATCGAGGTGTCGTGCTGCAGATCGACGGCGGGCCAGCGCTCTCGCGTTTCGGGGAGGGGGCGCAGTTCGAGGATGTCATCCTGCAGTTGGTTGAGGATTGTGGTCGGTTCGCTATCGCTGAACAGGTCGATGCGTCCATCACGGAAAGCAGATCGGTAGCTGTTGGGATCGTCGTAGCTGTCCAGCAGGTTGATGTAGTCGCGACCTTGCTTGCCCCAGGCGGCCAACAGTGGATGGGCGTGCTGGTGCAGGGTTTGCGGGTCGATGGTGACGGGCATCCCGGTCTTGCGCGCTTGGCGCTTGTATTCGTTTCGCAGTAGGTCTTTGTCGGCAACGATGTCAGACCAATGGTGGCGGCAAGGGTTGTGCACGCAAAGCAGGACCTGGCTGAAACGGGCCAGGCCGGCCAGCGCTTCAAGCGCCTGGGCGGGCAAGGAAGAGATGCCAAACACAATGACCCGAGACGGCAGGCCTTGGGGGGCGGTGTCCAGCTTGTTGATGCGCTCGATAAAGCGTTGGTGGACCCCGGCACGGCTCTGCGCCATACCCTCCTCGCCGACATCCAGCAGCAATGCTCGCCATAACTCGGCCTGCCAGCAGTTGGCCGGGCTCAGGGGTTTGGCCTCGCCTCGGCCGTTGCGCAGTTGGTGTCGACCGGCGGCCCAGTCTTCCAGCCAGTCCGCACGATAGACCTGGTATTGGTCGAACAAGTCGGCCAGGCGCTCCGCCAGTTGGTAGCGTTTACGCAGGTCGGTGTCCTGGGTAAGGAAGCGTTGCAGGGGCTCGAAGTGCGGCCGGTCGATCAGCTCGGGCAGGAGGCGCATGAGACGCCAGGTCAGCGGGGCTTTGTCCAGAAGGGACTTGACCGGGATTTCGTCGCGGCCCAGGACCATGCGATAAAGCTGCCACATGAAACTGCCGGGCAACTGCACGTCGATTGCAGCGGCGATGCCACAGCCGCCCGTGTCGTCATCTTCTGGATCTTCAGCAAGCGCCAGTTTGAGCCATTGTGCGATGCCGTTGCTTTGCACCAGGGCGATTTCGTTTTCCAGGGGAGCCAGTGGATAGCGACGCATCCAACTGACGACTAGGCTGCGCAGCTCATCCAGGCGATTGCCGTGGACGACCATGAATCCAGCACTGAGGGACGTTGCATCCGGCATAACGGCTTCCTTGGGAAAAGCAAAATCGAGGCAGCGACTTTAGCATTGAAGGGCGTTATGGGCGGTGTTGGACTAAGCGCAAAATCCCATCAGCGCTTTTCTACCGCCCAAAACAAAACCCCAACTGCTTTCGCAATTGGGGTTTCGGAATTTAATCTTGACGATGACCTACTCTCACATGGGGAAACCCCACA
>NZ_MIFU01000025.1:0-385 GCF_001855215.1 Pseudomonas sp. 06C 126
CGCCAGCACCGGCGTGATCAGCTACAGCTACACCCTCAACGGCACTGACAGCCACCCAACCGGCGCAGGCACTAACAGCATCAGCGAGTCGTTCACGGTAACTGCCACCGACAGCAACAACAGCGGCGCTACGGGCACGTTGGACGTCAATGTGGTCGACGATGTGCCAAAAGCCTTCGACGACAACCCCGGCGGCGTCGCCTCTGAAAGCCAGCTCACCCTGACCGGCAGCGTGCTGGGTAACGATGTGCAAGGTGCTGATCGGGTCGCCACCGGCCCCGTCACACCAAATACGATTGTTGGTACCTACGGCACACTGCAATTGTTTGCCGATGGCAGCTATGTCTACACCCTGGACAAGACCGATCCGCAGTTCATGGCTCTG
>NZ_MIFU01000026.1:0-385 GCF_001855215.1 Pseudomonas sp. 06C 126
CCCCCAAATCAATATCGGATGACGGCCAGCGTGGTTTAACGGGGCGCCTAAGATCAAAATCACAAGCAGAGCGAGGCGGCCTGACAGCCGACCTGATCGTCGAAGCGTGCGCGTACCCCTTGTGGGAGCTGGCTTGCCTGCGATAGCGGTCGATCAGTCAATATATTTATCGGCTGATACACCGCTATCGCAGGCAAGCCAGCTCCCACAGGAGAATGCAGCTCCGCGCTCTGGCGCTGCTGTTGCTGTTGCTTTTGATCTGGCTTTTGATCTTAGGCGCCCCGTCAAACCACGATGGCCGCAGGCAGGTATTGCGCAGTGGGCACCCCGGCAGGATGCCGGGGTAGCCGCGACACGGCCATGGATGGCCGATCGCGGCGGGCCC
>NZ_MIFU01000027.1:0-385 GCF_001855215.1 Pseudomonas sp. 06C 126
GGTCTGGGTGCTCTTGTCGATGAACACGTCATCGCCAGGGGCATCAACAATCACAGTACCAACGGTTTCGCCGGCCTTGATGGTGATGGTTTGTTTGTTGTCGAGGGTCAGGGTGACGTCGGTATCCGCTTTATTAGAAAGCGTAGCGGTGTAAGTGATTTTCCCGCCTTCGTTGACGGCGTCTGGCGCGGTCAAGGTGACGGTAGTGGTGTTATCGGTGCCCGGTGTGTCAGTTACGACGGTGGTGACTTTATCGGTACCTGGAACCAAGTTCTCGAAGTGCTCGCCACCGGTGACTTTTTCGATGCCGGTCGTAACAGTCTGGTCGCCTTTGTATACGTCGTCTGGCGCTACAGCCGAAACAGTACCGCTCGACTCGTTCACA
>NZ_MIFU01000028.1:0-384 GCF_001855215.1 Pseudomonas sp. 06C 126
GCTTGATTTCGCTGGCGGGGCTTAGCGTGGCGTTTCTGTTGCCCTATAGCGCCCGCTGAGTGGCGGCTGGCCGGTTGTTGTAGTCATATGTGGCGAGGGGGCTTGCCGGAACGCCGTATCGCCCCCGCTGGGCTGCGCAGCAGCCCCAAAACCATCCACCTCGGTGTGCCTGACACTCCTCGGTGGGGCTTATATTGGGGCTGCTGCGCAGCCCAACGGGGGCGATACGGCGGTCCGGCAAGCCCCCTCGCCACGACAGAGGCCCCATCATCACAATGAGGTTCCTGGCGAGGGCTCTCAGGCCGCCTGGATCTCGCGCTTGAGGCTGTCCATATCGATCACGAAGCGGTATTTCACATCGCCCTTGAGCATGCGCTCATAGGA
>NZ_MIFU01000029.1:0-378 GCF_001855215.1 Pseudomonas sp. 06C 126
TTGATAGGTTGGGTGTGTAAGCGCTGTGAGGCGTTGAGCTAACCAATACTAATTGCCCGTGAGGCTTGACCATATAACACCCAAGCAATTTGACTACTCGAAAGGGCATCAGATTGCGGTGTGTGAAGACGAAACGAACCGAAAGTTCGATTCTTGCAAACACCGACTTCTATTACATACCCAATTTGCTGAAGCGAGGCCAGCTGGCCACGACTCAGTACCCGAATTTCTTGACGACCATAGAGCATTGGAACCACCTGATCCCATCCCGAACTCAGTAGTGAAACGATGCATCGCCGATGGTAGTGTGGGGTTTCCCCATGTGAGAGTAGGTCATCGTCAAGATTAAATTCCGAAACCCCAATTGCGAAAGCAGTT
>NZ_MIFU01000030.1:0-370 GCF_001855215.1 Pseudomonas sp. 06C 126
TGGGAGCGGCGGTGCGACTTGCTCGCGAATGCGGTGTATCAGTCAATATATCCATCACTGACCCACCGCATTCGCGAGCAAGCCCGCTCCCACAAGGGGCACGCGCACGATTCGACGATCAGGTCGGCTGTCAGGCCGCCTCGCTCTGCTTGTGATTTTGATCTTAGCGCCCCGTTGAACCACGCTGGCCGTAATCCGATATTGATTTGGGGGGTAAACCGGCAGGACGCCGGTTTAGCCGCGCTGGGCCATGGATGGCCCATCGCGGCGCCCCCCCAAATCAATGTCGGATTACGGGCACACCGAGCCTAGGCGAGGTGCCGAGTGGTGGGGCAAGAGCGTTTTGCTTACTTTTGCGCTGTTCAAAAGT
>NZ_MIFU01000031.1:0-370 GCF_001855215.1 Pseudomonas sp. 06C 126
ACCTGCCGCCGCCCTCCCAGTGGCGAGCGGGCTTGTCGTGGCGAGCGGACTTGCCCCGCGCTGGGTGGCGAAGCCGCCCCAAAACCTGCTGGCTCGGTACATCTGAAACAACTGCGGTGCCTGGAGTGGGGCTGCTCCGCAGCCCAGCGCGGGGCAAGCCCGCTCGCCACCACAAGCGCGCTGGCCGCAAGAAATCTACAGTCCAAGAAAACTACTGTGCTGCAGCCCCCCAAACTCCCGACCTGCCGCCGCCCTCCCTGTGGCGAGCGGGCTTGCCCCGCGCTGGGTGGCGAAGCCGCCCCAAAACCTGCTGGCTCGGTATGTCTGAAACAACTGCGGTGCCTGGAGTGGGGCTGCTCCGCAGCCCAGC
>NZ_MIFU01000032.1:0-367 GCF_001855215.1 Pseudomonas sp. 06C 126
TTACGGCCAGCGTGGTTTAACGGGGCGCCTAAGATCAAAATCACAAGCAGAGCGAGGCGGCCTGACAGCCGACCTGATCGTCGAAGCGTGCGCGTCCCCTTGTGGGAGCTGGCTTGCCTGCGATAGCGGTGTATCAGTCGATGAATCTGTTGGCAGACCTGCCGTCATCGCAGGCAAGCCAGCTCCCACAGGGGAATGCAGCTCCGCGCTCTGGCTTTGTTGTTGCTGTTGCTCTGCTTTTGATCTTGGGCGCCCCGTCAAACCACGCTGGCCGCAGGCAGGTATTGCGCAGTGGGCACCCCGGCAGGATGCCGGGGTAGCCGCGACACGGCCATGGATGGCCGATCGCGGCGGGCCCACGGAGCAA
>NZ_MIFU01000033.1:0-366 GCF_001855215.1 Pseudomonas sp. 06C 126
AGATTGTCAGCGGGGAATTCCTGGAAGTCGGGATTCCTCATGTTGATATGGAGCGCGAGGGCTGATCCGAGTCCGAGTCGTTCCCATCGCAGGCAAGCCAGCTCCCACACTTGGAATGTAGGCCCCTGTGGGAGCTGGCGAGCGGCCCTGCCGTGGCGAGCGGGCTTGCCCCGCGCTGGGCTGCGTAGCAGCCCCCCTCAACAGACGCCGAGTTCTTTCTGAAAGAACTCGGCGTTTTTATTGGGGCTGCTACGCAGCCCAGCGCGGGGCAAGCCCGCTCGCCACAACAATCTGCTGCCAGCCAGGACGATAAACTGGCACCATCAAGCCCAAATGACTCGCAGAGATAACGGACATGTCCCTACG